>CALUZR010000020.1 GCA_944325335.1 uncultured Parabacteroides sp.
TGTCCGTCACGGCAATTTCATCACTTAAGAAACTCTTCTGTGAGATTTTCAACGCCTTGTCCTCCAAAAGGAACGAGACATCATACGGGGTGAGAAACTTGGCAAACTTCGTGCTGATCACACTGTCCGCCTTTGCCCGCGCAATCGTATTCTTATGATACGTGAAATGGGCGCCGTTGGGCAAGTTTTCCAATCTAATAGCATCAATTTCTAACATAAGCAATTATTTTTCAGTTACGCTACGAAAGTACGTATATTTTTTCAATCTACCAAATTAAAACTGAATTTACAGCAACGTTGCAAATCATTTTTCATTCAAAACTAACTTGCAGCAGTGCTGCAAATCACTTTTTATTCAAAAACTAACTTGCAGCAATGCTGCAAATCACTTTCTATTCAAAAACAAACTTATAGTAATGCTATAAATCATTTTTTATCTAAAAACAGGCTTGCAGCAGTGCTGCAAATCATTTTTCATCCAAAAACTAACTTGCAGCAATGCTGCAAATCACTTACTGTGGGAAAACATACTTATAATAGGTATAGGAAGCCAAAGCATTAAGAAAAAGCCCCAAATCCCGGAGGAAATGGGGCTACATTCACTAATAAAACATATTTCGGGCGATTCGCATCGGCCTTAATTCTTCAGTTTAAATACTTTTTCGCCTATTCTTACAATGTAGATGCCGCGATTTACCGAGTAGGATTGCAGGCCGACTTGCTCCGCATGCTTGATAATCGCGCCAGACATGCTGATAATCGTCACCTCTTCACGATTTGGAGTGTAGACATAGATGCTACCGTCCTTCGCATAGGCTTTTACACCTTCGAGGTCGTCAATTCCCGTCGGTTCCTCCTCGGGCAAGGTTGCATCTAATGCACGAATATAGATATCTGTATAGATATTCTTGATAATATATTCGCCCGGTTGCACGCCTTCCAACGCTTTCAGATCTTGCCAGTATCCGAACAGGCCGCGTTTGTATTCGAAGCGCATGCCCGTGGTATCGCATTCGGATTGGATGGTGAGGTAGGCACTTACTTGGTGGCCTTCCTGGATTACATCTTTGCTTACTTCTACTTCGAGGCCTGGGCAAATCGTGTCTACATATATATTATAGTACTTGATGGGACGTTGGGGTTTGTGGATGCCAGTGTTGCCTTGGTCTTCGTCTTCATCGCCGGGTTGCTCTGGTTCTTCTTCTGGCTCATCGATAATCTTAGTCGTCAAAGTGATCGTTGCATCCTCATCGGCATCTGCACTATTTACAATATAGGTAAGACCCGTAGCAACCAAATCTTCTCCTTTATACCAACCAATTGTTTTTCCTTCTTCGAGCGTCAAATCTTCGAAAGGTGCGATTTTAGTTTCTTCATTTACATAAGTAGGATATGTGTCTGCTTCTACTTCTTCCGAACTTAAAACCAGCTTATAAACTTCAGTTCCTTCATTTCCCAAATTAATCAAGACAGGATGCGCGTCCGTTCCAATTCGTTGGCCATAACCGCCTTTATGCAAGAGCCAGGCTACTTCACCGCTTTGGAAAGCATCATTATCCTTTTCGATGGTTCCTTCAACAGATTCAAGAGGTAAAATGGCAGCCGTTTGTATATCCAGATAATATCCAACTTTCTCAACAATATTTCCATAATAACAATTTGTAAATGAAAGATCATCAAGCATAGTAACTCCAGCAAAAATATTTTCACCCGAACTAAAAAGATTACCTAAATAACTACTTACATTATTATACTTATTGATAGTTTCTATTTGTCCTATATTATAACAATTTTGTATAGCAGAACCAGATGTTCCAGAAATTCCACCTATGGCATAATAATATTTATCCGTATTATTGAGATGCAAGTTTTCTGCTCTTATGGTTCCTATATTATAACAACTGTTCATATTACTCGGATATATAGCTACCACTCCGTCATTAGAATTATCTCGTCCGACAATACCTCCTACAAATACTAATGTACTACTTGTTTCTCCTCCCTTTATTATAATTTCTCCCGCATTATAACATTCAGACAAAACTCTTAAATCATCTTCATTCGTTCCTCCAATTGAGCCTAATATTCCTCCTATAAAACGACTTGGAAATTGGAAACTAGTAATATCTGTATGAGTAGAAACAGCACTAATGTATAATGTTCCTTCATTATAGCATTGTCGAATCACACCAGAACTTTTTCCACAAATGCCGCCAGTGCTACCCATACCTTCCCAAATACTCGCTATAGAATAAATTAATCCTTTATTATAACAATTCTCAATCGTGCCATAATTCATACTACAAATAGCACCTGCATTACCTCCTCCATATCCTGAAGTATAAACTTCCAATGTCCCCTCATTCCAACAATTACTAATCGTACCACGGTTAGTACCACAAAAAACAGCAGCCCCACTTGAATTTCTTATCCGAAAATAGCTATCTATAATTCCCAAATCTTTAATTATAGCGCTCTCACTTAATGATCCAAATAAAGCATCTCCAATCGAATAAATTCCACTTATTGTTTTATTATTCCCATCAAAAGTTCCACTATAAGTAAATGACGTTGAGCCCCAACTCCAAAGATTCAAATCTTGGTAATCATGGTGTCCGGAACCCTCCTCATATCCAATATTAGGAAGCCCATCCTCGCCTAAAATATTCTCATTAGCTACAATATCATTCATTAGAATGGCATTAGTATTTGGATTTTCTTTTACTGCATCACGAAATGCGAGAAAGTCCTCCCAACTTCTGATTTCCATGGTTTCGTTGCTTTGCCCCCAAACCGCATTCCCGACCATCGTCAAGAACGCCACTAACATAGTAAAAATACGTGTTCTCATAAATCTATAAATTTTTGTTGTTAATAAAATGCTTAATCTGTACATTTACCAACAACTCAACGACACAAAAAAAGTGCGGGTTTTGTTGTCCATTATCAAAAGGAAGGCATCGGCAAACGCCCATCGTGTTAATAATAAAACAACAGCCCGCACTCTATGCTATTAGATATACTTTTTCCTCATGAAAAAGCTTGTAGCATGAGTGCAAGCATTCATTGTCTATTATCCCAACACGATAAAATTTTGCCGATTTTTCCTTTTGGAATAATATCGTAAATGCTTTAACTCAATATGTCCATCCGATAGAAGATTCCGCTGAATCTCCTAAGGGACGACGCAAAGGTAAGAATTTCGTTGTTACGCACAAAATATTTTCCCGCATTATTCGTATCTTTGCGCCGCAAATAAAGACGGATAGTGCATGAAAAGATTTCTATACATTATTATATATTGTCTGCTCGTGGGGTGGCAACCTGTCGGGGCGCAGCTGTTGAGCCCGGAGGCGAAGGTGAGTATCCTGACGAGCGAACCTTACGAGGGCGAGGTGTTTACGCTCTATGGGCACGCCGCGCTCCGCCTGAACGACCCGGCGCGGAATCTGGATTATGTATTCAATTATGGCATCTTCAGTTTCGAGAAGCCCAACTTCGTGTACCGCTTTGCCAAGGGGGAGACGGATTATATGCTGGGCGTCATGAAATATGCGGACTATGTCGCGGAATACCAGATGCGGGGGAGCCGCGTGACGGAACAAGTGCTGGACCTCGCGCCGGCCGAGGTGGAACGCATTTGGGGCGCGTTGCTCAAGAACTACGAGCCGGAGAACCGCGTCTACCGCTACAATTTCTTCTTTGATAATTGCGCCACGCGGCCGGCCCGGCTGGTCGAGGACAACGTGTGGGGGAAAGTGGAATACCGGTGGGAGCCTAAAGAAAAGACATTCCGCGAGATGATCAACCATTGCACGCGGCACCATGCCTGGCTGACGTTCGGATGCGACCTGGTATTGGGAAGCCCGACCGACCGCATCGCCTCGCCGCACGAGATGATGTTCCTCCCCGACTACCTGAAGGAGGCCATGGCCTCGGCCGTGCTCATCGACAAGGAGGGGAACGAACGGCCCTTGGTAAAGGAAACGCACGTCACCGAAGCCCTCCCCGCCGAAGAAGCGCCTGCGGAATGGCTCACGCCGACGGTCTGCGCCTATGCGTTGTTGCTTGTCGTCGGGTTGCTGACTTATCGCGAATGGAAACGGAGGTGCCATTATTATAGTTTGGATGCGGTCCTGTTCTTGATGGCTGGATTGGCGGGGTGCGTGGTCTACTTCATCGCGTTCCTGTCCGAGCATCCAGCGACGTGGCCCAACTGGAATATCGCCTGGTTGCACCCGCTCCAGCTGGTTGTCGTGCCATTTAGTGCAGTAAAAAAGGCCAGAAGTATGGGATATTGGTATCATTTTATTAACTTTGCGGCCACAACGCTGATGTTGGCAGGCGGAGCATTCCTTCCCCAACATATGAACACAGCGTTTATTCCACTGATACTCACGCTGTGGATACGTTCGGTATCAGTTATAACGAATAAGAATTGTAGAATGGCATGATATTTGTGAGTGCCACAAACATAAACAATGTTGCATGGATAACAAAGTAAGGAAAGTATTAACCTCGCTGATTGCCATCTTGGCGGTCACCAATTTGGAAGCCCAAACACAGGTTCCCAAGTTGGTCGTATATATTACGGTAGACCAATTGCGGGGCGATTATATCGAGTACTTCTATAATACGTTCGGCGAACGAGGCTTCAAACGCCTGCTCAACGAAGGAAAAGTCTATCCCAACATCCGCTTTGATTTCCCTGAAGTGGACGAGGCCAGTGGGTTTGCCACCCTTTTCTCTGGGGCAAATCCCTGTTTCCACGGTATCTCTTCCAATAATAAATATGATTTCGACCGCGAACGGGAAGTATCCATCCTGTATGATCCGGCCTATTTAGGAAACTATACACGGGATAACTATTCGCCCAAAGCACTGTTCAGTTCAACCATTGGCGACGAGCTGAAGATTGCATCAAAGGGACGAAGCGATGTATATGCCATTGCCCCGGATGCGGAATCTGCCATTTTGTCTGCGGGACATGCCGCGAATGGCGCTTTTTGGATAGACGACGTCAATGGAAAATGGGCGACCACGACCTATTACAAAAGCGTCCCCTGGTACGTAGAGCGGTATAACAACGGTGTAGAATCCCTTTCCGCCCGTTTGGACAAGATGGAATGGACGCCCTCCTTGCCTATCGACCGCTACAATGCCTTTCCTTATATATTGGATGAAGTTCCTTTTAAATATACATTCAGTACCAAAGAACGGAAATGCTATCCGAAGCTGAAGACGACGCCTTTTGTCAATAAAGAGGTGAACCGTTTGGCCATGCAATTTTTGGAATATGGCGGCTTTGGAACACGCGCTTGCCCGGATATGCTCTCGGTGACATATTACGCAGGGAATTACCTGGGCAATATGAACAAAGAATACACACACGAAATACAAGACACCTATTACCAACTGGATAAAGACATCGAACAGCTCTTAGATGCAATAGACCGCAAGGTAGGGCTTTCGAAGACGTTGGTCGTCTTTACCGGTTCGGGCTATTATAAAAGCGAAGAAGAATATGCAGAAGAGCTGGACGCGCATGTGACGCAGGGCGAATTCCACCCGAAGCGTTGCGTCGCGTTGCTTAACATGTACCTCATGGCGCTCTATGGCCAGCAAACCAATTGGGTGAAGGGATATTACAACAACCAGATATACCTGAACCGCAAAGCCATCGAGGATGCCAAATTGGACTTAAGCGAAATCCAGCGCAAGTCTGCCGCTTTCTTGAAAGAATTCAGCGGCGTACAGCACGTCACGACCGATTATAGCCTCCTATTCGGCGATTGGAATGAAGGAACTGCCAAATTCCGCCAGGGTACGCACCATTTGGGACGTGGCGATTTGATTATCGAATTGCAACCAGGATGGAAGATTAACCATGACAATCCGAAGGAAAAAGTCAAAGTTATTCGGAATAATGCCGTCCTGACCCCTTTGATATTCTTAGGAAACGGAATCAAACCGGAGCGCATTTACCGCGAAGTGAAAGCAACGGAAGTTGCTCCTACGGTTACTTATATATTAAGAATCAGGCCACCCAATGCTTCTCAGGATTCACCTCTTCGGGAATTGGCAACAGGCAATGGGCAGTTGGCAATTCCCACCAAATAAGTAATCATTTATTTTCATAATTGTAATTAGAAACAAATATAACTGTAAAATATCCAATTGTCCGTTATAAATAAAAGACGAGACAGTTGTCAATGAATAAAGATATGGGATTTAATGAATTTTTGACGAAGCTGTTCGGAAACAAGTCGCAAAGAGACTTGAAGGAAATCACACCGTACGTAGAAAAGATAAAGGCGGTTTATCCTTCTATCCAACCCTTGAGCAACGACGAGTTGCGTGCCAGAGTAGATGCGATCAAACAACGCATCCAAGATTATGTAGCCGATGAGCGCGCAAAAGTAGAAGAATTGCGTGCAGGCATCGAAGATAAAGAGCTGGAAGAACGCGAAGCTATCTGGGCGGAAGTAGACAAGATCGAAAAGCAGATTACCGACAAGATGGAGGTAGTCTTGGAAGAAGTCCTTCCGGAAGTCTTTGCCATTGTAAAAGACACAGCCCGCCGTTTTGCCGAGAATCCGGAGATTGTCGTAACGGCCAACGATTTTGACCGCGAATTAGCTACCCGCTTTGATTTCGTACGCATCGAAGACGATAAAGCGATTTACCAGAATCACTGGAAAGCAGGAGGTAATGAAGTGACCTGGGATATGGTACACTACGACGTGCAATTGTTTGGTGGCGTCGTGTTGCACAAAGGAAAGATCGCCGAAATGGCAACGGGTGAAGGTAAAACTTTGGTGGCTACCCTACCCGTTTTCTTGAATGCTTTGACGCGCAACGGTGTACACGTGGTGACGGTCAACGATTACCTGTCGAAGCGTGACTCCGAGTGGATGGGACCGTTGTATATGTTCCATGGCCTTTCAGTAGATTGTATCGATAAGCATAAGCCCAATTCAGACGCACGTCGTCGGGCTTACATGGCTGATATTACTTTCGGTACAAACAATGAGTTTGGTTTCGACTATTTGCGTGACAATATGGCTACCAGTCCGAAGGATTTGGTACAACGTCAACACAATTACGCGATTGTCGATGAGGTCGACTCGGTGTTGATCGACGATGCCCGTACGCCGTTGATCATTTCCGGTCCGGTACCTAAAGGAGACGACCAATTATTTGAAGTATTCCGTCCGGATGTAGAAGTAGTCGTAAATGCACAAAAGGAACTTTGCCAAAAGTTACTGATTGAAGCCAAAAAGAAAATGGCAAGCAACGACGAAAAGGTGGTAGAAGAAGGTACTGTACAATTATATCGAGCATATAAAGGGTTCCCACGCAACAAAGCGTTGATTAAGTTCTTGAGCGAACCGGGTATAAAGGCGCAAATGCTGAAGACAGAAGAATATTTCATGTCGGAAAATATGCGCCACATGCACGAAGCGACGGACGAACTTTACCTGGTCATCGATGAAAAGAACAACAGCGTGGAACTGACGGACAAAGGTATCGACCTCTTGAGCCGCAACCGCGAAGATAACCAATTCTTCATCCTTCCTGATATTGCAACCGAACTCTCCCAGTTGGAGCACATGGAAGGAACGGAAGAAGAAAAGCAAGCCAAGAAGGATGAGTTCCTCACAAATTATTCGATCAAGAGCGAACGCGTACATACCATCAATCAGCTTCTGAAAGCTTATACTTTGTTCGAGAAAGACGATGAATACGTGGTGATCGACAATAAAGTAATGATTGTCGACGAGCAAACAGGACGTATCATGGATGGACGTCGTTATTCCGACGGTCTGCACCAGGCCATCGAAGCTAAGGAACGCGTAAAAGTAGAAGCCGCTACGCAGACCTTTGCGACTATTACATTGCAGAACTACTTCCGTATGTATCATAAATTGTCAGGTATGACCGGTACGGCCGAGACAGAAGCCGGCGAGTTCTGGGATATCTATAAGTTGGATGTCGTGGTCATTCCGACCAACCGTCCGATTGCCCGCATCGATATGAACGACCGCATTTATAAGACGAAGCGCGAGAAGTACAATGCCGTGATTGAAGAAATCGTGAAACTGACCGAAGCCGGCCGCCCGGTATTGGTGGGTACGACTTCCGTCGAGATTTCCGAATTGCTGAGCCGTATGTTGACGTTGCGTAAGATTAAGCACAATGTCTTGAATGCGAAGTTGCACCAGAAGGAGGCTGAAATCGTCGCATTGGCAGGACAAAGCAGTACGGTGACGATCGCGACGAACATGGCCGGCCGTGGTACCGATATTAAGCTTTCGCCTGAAGTAAAGGCAGCAGGAGGTTTGGCCATCATCGGTACGGAACGTCATGAGAGCCGTCGTGTAGACCGTCAGTTACGTGGTCGTGCCGGTCGTCAAGGAGACCCGGGTTCTTCTGTATTCTTCGTTTCATTGGAAGATAGCTTGATGCGTTTGTTTGCTTCCGAGAAGATCGCCAACTTGATGGATAAGTTAGGATTCAAGGAGGGCGAAGTATTGGAACATCCGATGTTGAGCAAATCGGTAGAACGGGCGCAAAAGAAGGTAGAGGAAAACAACTTCGGTATCCGTAAACGTTTGTTGGAATACGATGATGTGATGAACTCGCAACGTAATGTGGTGTACACGCGTCGCCGCCATGCGTTGATGGGCGAACGTATCGGTTTGGATGTCTTGAATACGATCTATGATACTTCAATCGCCATTGCCGAACAATTTGCCGACACGATGGACTTCGAAGGTTTCAAGTTGGAAATGTTCCGTACCTTTGCGATGGAATCTCCCTTCACGGAAGAAGAATTCAAGAACATGAAGGCCGACGATTTAGGCAATAAGTTGTTTGATGCGGCATTAGCTGCCTATAAACAACGTATGGAGCGTATGATTCAAGTGGCACAACCAGTCATCAAACAAGTATATGAGCAGCAAGGGGCGATGTATGAAAACATCTTGATTCCGGTAACCGACGGCCAGCGCATGTACAATGTGGCTTGCAACTTGAAGGAGGCTTACGATTCGCAATGCAAGTTGGTAGTAAAATCTTTCCAAAAGCAAACGGTATTGCATACAATCGACGAGGCATGGAAAGAACACCTGCGCGAAATGGATGAACTCCGTCATTCCGTTCAGAACGCCAGCTACGAGCATAAAGATCCGTTGTTGATTTACAAGCTGGAATCGTACAACCTCTTCAAGAGCATGGTGGATACGATGAACCGCAAGACGGTGGCCATCTTGATGCGTGGACAAATTCCGGTACGCGAAATGGGCGAAGAAGAACGTCAGGAATTGGCTAAACGCCGGGCCGCTATGCAAGCAGCCGCTATCCAAATGGCAGCGGAAGCTCGTCGGGTGAAAATCGAACAGGCAGAAGCCCAAGAGGAGCACGAAGATATGAGCCAATACCGTGCAGAAAAACCGGATGTTAACGGAGCTTCGGAAGAAACTGTCACGCCTCACGAACCCGTTCGTGCCGAGAAACGAGTAGGTCGCAACGACCCTTGTCCTTGCGGAAGCGGCAAAAAGTATAAGAATTGCCACGGGCAAGGTTTATAATGTGAGAAGAATTTAATGGTTATACAATTGGGGACGCGGGTAGGCATTTTGCTTATCTGCGTTCTTTTTTAAATCAATAGTACAGGTGAAGAAAATAGTGGTAGCTATCGATTCATTCAAAGGATGTGCCTCGTCGGCAACATTGGCGGAGGCGGTCGAAGAAGCGGTAAAGGAAATCATACCGGCTTGCCACGTATGCAAGATTCCAATTGCCGACGGTGGTGAAGGGACAGTCGATGCGCTGATACAGGCCTTGCAAGGCGAACGGGTGTCGTGTCGCGTGGAAGATCCTCTGCGCCGTCCCATCGAAGCGACGTATGGCTGGGTGAAGGCTACCCGTTTGGCGGTTATCGAAATGGCAGCTGCCAGCGGACTTCCTTTGCTCCGCCCGGAAGAAAGGGACGTAATGCGGACATCAACGCGTGGCGTAGGGCAACTCATCACAGATGCCATTCATCGCGGCGCACGACATTTCTTGTTAGGCATCGGCGGAAGCGCGACCAACGACGCCGGTACAGGCATGTTGCGCGCGTTGGGTTTTCGTTTCTTAGACAAAAAGGGACAAGAAGTGCCGGATGGAGGCGCTTATCTATCCGAAATTACAGACATTGACACGACGCACATCTTACCCGAACTGGCAGAATGCACCTTCGAAGTTGCTACCGACGTATCGAATCCTTTCTATGGACCGGAAGGAGCCGCCGCTGTTTTCGCTCCCCAGAAAGGAGCCACACCAGCGCAAGTTCCTATCTTAGACGATGGATTGCGCGCCTTTTCCACACTTGTCCGCAAGAAAAACGGAATAGACTTGCAACAGGTTCCAGGTTCAGGTGCGGCGGGTGGATTGGGCGGAGGTTGTGCGGTTTTCCTGCATGCACGCCTCGCATCCGGTATCGGAATTATCCGTCGGTTGTTGCATTTCGATGAGCAATTGGCGGGAGCCGATTTAGTCATCACAGGCGAAGGAAAAGTAGATGCCCAAACGAGTCGCGGAAAGGTTGTATCAGGAGTAATCGAGGCAGCACAAGCAGCGCAAGTACCAGTGGTCATATTAACAGGTAATTGCGCGGAACCTTCTGGATGGGAGGCCTCCGTTCCACTTTTCGCGATCCATCCCGCGCCCGTCTCGCTGGAAGAAGCGATGGATAGGCAATATACGTTGCGGCAGACAAAGCGCGTCGTCCGCTCCCTTCTCCTCTTGTTGGAAAGAAATCCCAAAGAAGCGTGAGCCCTCGTTTCCTCATCTGCCCTATTTTATGTATCTTTGCACCGCAATTTAATTTTGATTTATTCCTTAAGACCAATTTTTATATGATTACAGTAAACAATCTGGATGTACAGTTCGGCAAGCGTATCCTGTTTCAGGATGTCAATTTGAAGTTCACGCCGGGTAATTGTTATGGAATTATCGGCGCGAATGGTGCCGGGAAATCTACTTTCCTTCGGGTTATCAGCGGACAGTTGGATCCTACGCGCGGTACGGTCTCGATGGGGCCGGGCGAACGTCTTTCCGTCCTTTCGCAGGACCACTTCGCGTTCGATGAATATACCGTCATGGATACCGTCCTGATGGGGCATTCCACGCTTTGGGACGTCATGAGCGAGAAAAACGCGCTGTATGCCAAAGAGGATTTCAGCGATGAAGACGGCATCCGTGCCGCCGAACTGGAAGAGAAGTTTGCCGAAATGGAGGGCTGGAACGCCGAAAGCGACGCCGCCGCCCTGCTCAGCGGATTGGGTATCGGCGAAGAATTGCACTATTCGATGATGAAAGACCTGAGCGGTAAGCAGAAGGTGCGCGTCCTCCTGGCCCGTGCGCTCTACGGGCAACCCGACAACCTCCTCCTCGACGAGCCGACGAACGACCTCGACCTCGAAACCGTTTCATGGCTCGAGAACTATCTCTCGAATTTCGAACATACAGTCCTTGTGGTCTCTCACGACCGCCACTTCCTCGACTCTGTCTGCACGCATACCGTCGATATCGATTATGGCAAGCTCCAGCTCTTCGCCGGAAACTATTCGTTCTGGTACGAATCTTCGCAATTAGCCCTTCGCCAGATGCAGCAGCAGAACAAGAAGGCGGAAGAGAAGAAGAAGGAATTGGAGGAATTCATCCGCCGCTTCAGCGCCAACGTAGCGAAATCAAAGCAGACCACGAGCCGCAAGAAGATGCTCGAAAAGTTGAATATCGAGGAAATCAAGCCCTCGTCTCGCCGCTACCCGGGCATCCTGTTCAGCCCGAACCGCGAGCCGGGCAACCAGATTCTCGAAGTCAAAGGCCTCACGAAAAGCATCGAAGGCAAGACGCTGTTCCGCGACCTGAACTTCAACGTCGAAAAGGGCGACAAGATTGTCTTCATCAGCCACGACCCGCGCGCCATGACGGCCCTCTTCCAAATCATCAATGGCGAAGAGAAGCCCGACGCCGGCTCGTACCAGTGGGGACAGACCATCACCACGTCGTACCTCCCGCTCGACAATACGGCCTACTTCAACTCGGATTATAACCTCATCGAGTGGCTTTCGCAATTCGCACCCGAGACGAACGAGGTGTTCCTCAAGGGATTCCTCGGCCGCATGCTTTTCTCGGGCGAAGAGCTGCTGAAGAAGGTGAGCGTCCTTTCGGGAGGTGAGAAAATGCGTTGCATGATTTCGCGCATGATGCTGATCGACGCGAACTGCCTCATCCTCGACACGCCGACGAACCACCTGGACCTCGAATCCATCCAAGCGTTCAACAACACGCTCAAGACGTTCAAAGGCAATATCCTCTTCGCGAGCCACGACCACGAGTTCATCCAGACCGTCGCCAACCGCATCATCGAGCTGACGCCTAATGGCATTATCGATAAAATGATGGACTACGACGATTACATCTCCGACCCCGCGATTGCCGAGCTGCGCGCGAAGCTTTATCAAGGCTAAAGAAATATAGCGTTCATGTATTATTGACTTGTAGAAGGACACCTGAAATCTTTTCCTAAAAAGCCAAAAGAGACAAAGGTGTCCTTCATTTTTTTCTATTACCTGTTTAATACGTTGAAAAATCCGTCTTTTTGGCAAAATCTCAGTTTTGATAAAAATAGAATCCTATATTTTACCAAATATATATTGAGGCAAAAATTCAGAACTGGATTTTCTAAAATATAACTCGGAAGAAAATCCAGCCTCAAGATTTTCCCAAATCCATATTAATAAAAAGGGAATATACTTTCTTTTCTCAAATCAAAGCTTATAAAAAATTCAGATTTGAGATTTTCTTGCAACGTAGATTTAAGAAAATCTCGATTTTCATTTTTCCTACAAGCAAAAAAAGGAAAAAAATTGCAGCTATTTCAAGAAAAATGCGTATCTTTCGGGCAAAAATTTGAATATATGAAAAGGATTGTAATACCAAAGATCAAGGCGGAAGACCTTTATGTTTCGCCACTGAACAGACGGTTAGTCACAAATGCGGAAGGATGGACACGCATGGAAGAGATAGAAAAGAATGCGAAGCCGACAGGCTCGCTCGTAATGGATGCGGTAGCGAAAGCGCTCGCGGAAGAACCGGGATTGACGGCGGACGACCTGCCCTTAGTATTGGGGACGGACAGCACCACGCTCAACGCCATTTTCAGGTTCCTGACGGGAATGATTACACGCGATTTCCTGACGGAATATCGCCTGAAACGCACCTGTGAATTGCTGGCTTGCACGAATTTGCGGCTGAAAGAAATAGCCGCACGGAGCGGATTCCCCTCCCAATCCGAGCTGACGAAGCAATTCAAGGCACGGTTCAGATGCGCACCACGCGACTATCGCGACATGAACCGGCCGAAAAATTACGCGCAGCTCTACGAATGGGATTAAAACACAACAGAAACACAAAGACACGGGGCTTTTAATGGTGAATCCAATTAATTGCTCCGTGTCTTCGCGTTTCTGTGTTCAGAAAATATTTTCTTATCCTTTGATTTCCAATTCGTCTTTCATGTCGAGTTCGTTCTTTTCCTCGTCGTAGAACTTATACTCGAGGAAAGCCAAGCTCTGGTTGGGGACGATGCGGAGGCTATGGGTGTATTTCATTTTCCATTGCCAGCTCAAAGGGAAAAAGCCTTTATTCAAATAAGCTGCTACATAAGGATGTACGTGTAGGGTAAATTTCTTCACATGGTGCTTGTTGACCAGACAATCCACCTTTCTCTCCAAACTATCGGTAAAAAGAATCGAAGGCTTCACGACGCCGGTGCCGAAGCAAGCCGGGCAAGTCTCGGACGTCTGCACGTCCAAAGCCGGACGAACCCGTTGGCGGGTAATTTGCATCAGGCAGAACTTACTCAAAGGAAGGATGTTGTGCTTGGCGCGGTCGGAAGCCATGGCCTTCGTCATGTGCTCATATAGCTTCTGTTTGTTTACATTCTCGTGCATGTCGATAAAGTCGATGACGATGATGCCGCCCATATCGCGGAGGCGAAGTTGGCGGGCGATTTCGTCGGCGGCGGCGATATTGACATCGATGGCCGTCTTCTCTTGGTCGTCGCTACTCTTAGCGCGATTGCCGCTATTCACGTCGATAACGTGCATGGCCTCGGTATGGTCGATGACCAAATAAGCACCGCTCTTATACGTCACGGTACGCCCAAAGAGGGATTTGATCTGCTTCGTAACCGAGAAGTTATCGAAAATAGGCAGGCCGCCCGTATAGAGATGCACGATGTCTTCGCGTCCCGGAGCGATAAGGCTCACGTAAGCGCGGATGCTTTTGTAAACGTCTTCGTCATTCACATAAATATTTTGGAACGAAGGATTATAGATATCGCGGAGCAACGCCACGGCACGCCCCGTTTCTTCGTATACCAACGCGGGAACTTTCGCCTTGGCCAGTTTGGCCACGCTATCTTCCCAGCGCTTTACCAATGTCTTCAATTCGTGGTCCAGTTCCGCCACGCGCTTTCCTTCGGCCGAAGTGCGGACAATGACCGTAAAGTTCTTCGGCTTGATGCTTTGGATAAGTTGGCGTAAACGGGCACGTTCTTCGGCCGTTTTAATCTTCGACGAGACGGACACTTTGTCTCCGAAGGGGATTAAAACGATATAACGTCCTGCGAATGACAATTCAGAAGCTAATCGTGGACCTTTGGTCGAGATGGGCTCTTTGGCTATTTGCACCAGCACTTCTTGTCCGATTTTCAATACATCGCCAATGCTCCCGTCTTTATCGATTTCGGGAAGCGGCTGGAATTTCTGGATCGGCGGCAGTTTCTTGAAATCGCCTAAGGCTTGCTTCAAGAACTTCTGCTGGGTGTTGAAATGAGCCCCTAAGTCCTGATAATGAAGAAATGCATCCTTTTTGTACCCCACATCAATGAAAGCAGCATTCAATCCCGGCATCAGCTTTTTCACCTTGCCTAAATAGATGTCGCCCACTACGAACTCCACGCCCCGCGCCTCTTTCTGAAGCTCTACCAGGCTTTTGTCCTCCAATACGGCGATCGACATCTCTTTGGATTCTACGTTTACTACTAATTCACTAATCACATCAGGTATTTTAAAAGAATGTATAGACCTTAAAAATAAGCAAAGAACAAACTTAAAAGGTCTCTTATTAAGTTTGTTCTTCAGAGCTAAAGTAGTATAGACTTACTTCTTCTTATGTCTATTCTTCTTCAGTCTTTTTTTGCGTTTGTGTGTAGACATCTTATGTCTTTTTCTTTTCTTTCCGCTAGGCATAGCTTTTGAAATTTTAAAAGATTAAACGATAAACTTATTATTTCACGTCATTCAAGAAAGTCTTAGCCGGCTTGAACGAAGGAATATTGTGCTCCGGAATAATGATAGTTGTATTCTTCGAGATATTACGAGCGGTCTTTTGCGCACGTTTTTTCACGATAAAACTACCGAAACCTCTCAAATATACGTTCTCATTCTTAGCCAAAGAGCCCTTTACTTTCTCCATAAATGTCTCCACGCAGGCCAATACAGTCTGTTTGTCAACACCGGTCTTCTTCGAAATCTCGCTAACAATATCTGCTTTAGTCATGTCTTATAAATTTAATAATTGTATTGATTCTTATAATTTTCGGATTGCAAAGTTAGGAATAATTCTCTGAGTACAAAAGAAATTCGGCGCAAATGTTGAGAAAAAGTTTGAAATCTTGACGATTTTGCCCCAAAAGTGCCTTTGGTTTCTCCTTTTTATGCCTATATTTGCTGGCGTTTATCGTTATAAACGGGAACGTTCATAGGCATGAATGAAAACGTTCATCCCTATGAAAAATCCGGACAACAAGCAGAAAAAGATATGGAAGAAACAGAAAATGACTTTGGGATAAGCCGCAAGTTGTGCGAATGGTACGATGCGCATAAACGAGATTTGCCTTGGCGCCACTCGCGCGATCCTTATATTATATGGATATCGGAAATCATTTTGCAACAGACAAGGGTCGCACAGGGGTTGGGCTATTTCAACCGGTTCGTGGAACGCTTCCCAGACATCCGCTCGCTGGCCGAAGCTTCGGAAGACGAGGTACTGAAGTATTGGCAAGGGTTGGGTTATTATAGCCGGGCGCGAAACCTACATGCGGCGGCCCGCTTCATGGCCGAGCATTATGACGCGCGTTTTCCTCAAACATATCCAGAAGTGCGTGCCCTAAAAGGTATCGGAGATTATACGGCGGCAGCTATCGTTTCGTTTGCTTGGAACTTGCCTTATGCGGTGGTCGATGGAAATGTATATCGCGTGCTGGCCCGCTTTTTCGGCATAGATACGCCCATTGATACAGGAGCAGGCAAGAAATATTTCGCGGAACTGGCCCAACGCCTGCTTCCTCCGAAAAGGGCGGGATTACACAATCAAGCCATTATGGAGTTGGGCGCCCTCCAGTGTGTACCCCAAGCGCCAGCGTGCACGGCATGTCCGTTGGCAGATGCGTGCGTTGCCTATGCGAACCAATCCGTATCCCTTTTTCCCGTCAAACAAGGACGGACAAAGACGCGCGACCGTTTCTTCCATTATTTCTACATTATATATAATGGTAAGACTTTCTTGCAGAAACGGACGAAGAATGATATCTGGAAAGGATTGTACGAATTCCCCCTTATCGAAACGGACGAAGCATGTGAGTGGACAGAACTTTCCCATACAAATGAATTCGACCGCCTCTTCTCGGGTATATCGAAGCGGATGCTCCGAAGCGTAAGCCCGCTTTATAAACATGTCCTCTCTCACCAAACGCTCTACACGACGTTCTACCAGTTGGAAATAAACGAGGCAGGAGGATTACCTCATGACTTCGACCAGGTGCCTATCGAAGGTTTAGACCAGTATGCCGTCCCTCGCCTTATTCAGAAATACCTCGACTCTTTGGTGCGGGATACGAAATAAAGTCGTATCTTTGTGGCGTAACTAAAAGATAAGAATATGTCGCTAAATAAAGTACTATTGATTGGGAACGTCGGGCGAGACCCGGACGTCCGCTATTTTGATGCGGGGGCGGCGGTAGCAAACTTTCCGCTGGCCACCTCTGAACGAGGATATACATTGGCAAACGGGACAGTCATCCCCGAACGGACCGAATGGCATAACGTCGTAGTCCGCCGAGACCTCGTGCCGTTTGTCGAGAAATGGGTAAAGAAGGGCTCGCTACTCTATGTTGAAGGGAAACTCCGCACCCGTAGCTACGATGATACGTCGGGCAACAAGCGGTACGTGACGGAAGTACATGCCGACCGCGTCGAGTTCTATTATTCGGGGACACGCCCTGCGGATTCGACAAGCGCTCAGACTTCAGCCTCGACCAGTCCTCAGACCGCTTCACCGGTTCAACCTATGGCTTCACAACCCGCGGCAAGTCCGTCGCTTGACACCTCCAATGCGGAGGATGATTTGCCATTCTAACCTTGATGTCTAACTTAAACTTACCCACTTGGAACCAGACATACTCTCGGACTTATTCCGACAAATCATCATACACGACTTGGCGATAGGTCCTGCCATCGCCTTAGTGTTGGCCGTACTCTTATTGTTGGCCTCGGCTTTTATCTCGGCCTGCGAGACGGCTTATTTCGCCCTCAACTCTGAGGAGCAGAGCGACCTCAAAGAAGAGAACGATAGACGCAGCCAATTAGCGCTCCGTTTATTGGAGAACCCGGATCGCTTGACGGCTACATTCCTCATTGCAGACAATGTCGTAAACGTCTTCTTCATCACCCTCAGCGTATACGCCATAAATAGTTGGATAAGCTTCGCGGCCGTTCCCTGGTTAGGGTTTGTGCTTCAATGCGTAGGACTTACGTCTCTTATCCTCCTCTTTGGCGAAATCATGCCGAAGGTGTATGGACAAAAAGATAGCTTGAAGCTGGTTCGACAAGCAGCTCCGGCCGTCCGGGCGATTGTAGGCTTCTGCTCTCCGTTGTCTGCCTTGTTTGTCCGCTCCACTTCGCTCTTTCAGAAGACATTCGGGAAGAAACGGTATAATCTCTCCGTAGACAAGCTGAGCAAGGCGTTGGAATTGACTTCAAAAGCAATCCCCGAGGAAAAAGAGATGCTTGCCGAAATCATTAAGTTCTACAACAAGACGGCTAACGAAGTAATGACTCCCCGCCTCGACGTGGAAGACCTCAACATCAAGGCGACATTCCCCGAAGTGTTGCACGCCGTGAACGAATCGGGCTTCTCCCGCATCCCAGTCTATGCCGAGAACGAAGACAATATCAAGGGTATCCTTTATACGAAAGACTTGCTCCCCTATCTCGAAAAGCCGGATACATTCCATTGGCAAAGCCTCATCCGCCCCGCCTACTTCGTACCGGAGACCAAGAAGATTGACGACTTATTGGAAGAGTTCCGTACCAACAAGATACACATGGCTATCGTGGTAGATGAGTTTGGAGGCACGTCGGGACTCGTCACGATGGAAGACATCTTGGAGGAGATTGTCGGAGAGATTTCAGATGAATACGACGAAGACGAAAAGCAGTATATCCACCTCGCGGACGGTAGTTATATCTTCGAAGCAAAGATTCTCTTGACAGACTTCTTCCGGGTAACACATACAAATCCATCAGAGTTTGCCCGCCTCACAGAAGAGGTCGAGACCCTCGCCGGACTATTATTAGAGATTAAGGGGGATTTTCCCCGCCGGCAGGAGCAGATCGAATACGGCGATTATCGTTTCCGAGTACTCGAAGTGGATAACCGCCGCATCCTCAAGGTCAAGTTCAATAAGGTTACCCCTCAACCTGCAGCACAATGACAAGTAGATGGGATACAATAGGATCTGTGCTCACGCTCCTCATCGCGGGATTGGTAAGTTGTGTGGGCGATTATACGCCTAAGCCACGGGGTTACTTCCGTATCGAGCGAGACAGCCTCACCTATTCATTATTATATAATAGTACATTGCCATATACTTTCGAGATACCCACCGAAGCACGCGTGGATACAACCGAGGCATCGCGGGGTTGGGTCAATGTGGCGTACCCATCGTGGCGCGTCACGCTCTATGGTAGTTATCTGGAGGCTTCGTCGGAGGGATTGCAACAGGCATGGACAGATGGAGAAGCGCTGGTCCGCCGGCAACAGTCGGTCCACTCGGTGAGCGAAAAGGCATTCGAGCATCCGGAGGCAGAAGTCTGGGGCAGTCTGTTTCTCCTCGAGGGCGAGAGCGCATCGCCAATCCAGTTTATGCTTACCGACCGTCGTCACCGTTTCTTCCGCGGCGCATTGTATTTTGATTTCGAACCGAAGGCGGATTCCATCGCGCCAGTTGTCGATTATCTCCAGCAGGACATTATCCGCCTCATGGAAACGTTTTATTGGAAATAACCCTCACATGCCACTTCTTTCTATCAATAAATACCCATTGCGAGGACTTTGGAAACTCACGGAACAACCCGCAGAGTTATGGTCCCAAATTTGCCATAAGCATTGGTACGAGGAGGACTTGGCACAGATGAAATCTCCCACCCGACAGGCGGAATGGCTCGCGACCCGTCTTCTCCTCCGCGAGATGCTGGGGCACGAGACGCGTATTGCTTACCTCCCCTCGGGCGCACCTTATCTGCCAGACGAACCATTCCACCTCAGCCTTTCGCACACGAAGGGTTACGTAGCCCTCATATTAGCAGAAGAGCGGATGGGCATCGACATCGAGTATCGTTCAGACCGTGTCCGGAAGATCCGGAGTCGGTACCTTTCGCCTTCGGAAGAGGCTTTTATCGACCTGCAGCACGAGACGGAGCATCTCCTCGTTTGCTGGTGCGCAAAAGAGGCTTTATTCAAAGCCGTGGATCTGCCAGAGATGGATTTCCTCGAGCATCTGCACATTCTCCCTTTTTCCTACGCACCGTCGGGCCTATTAACTGCCTACGAATCACGTTCCGAACATCACCAGACATTCACCTTCCAGTATGAAGTGACGGAAGCGTTCGTCTGGGTATGGAAAATATCCTAAATTGTATTACCTTTGTGTGTCGAAAAGACATACATTAACTCATAATATTTATATATATGGAAGTCAGATTGAACAAACTGATCAGCGACTCCGGGCTTTGCTCGCGCCGGGAGGCAGATAAATTCATCGAGATGGGAAGGGTGACGGTCAATGGCAACCTCCCCTCGATAGGGCAAAAGGTGACGGAAGCGGATGACGTCCGGGTGGATGGCGAACCTGTTGTCATGGGTAAACGGGTACACGGCCGTACGATACACGCTTCGACACCCAAGATTACAAACCTCTTGAAAGAGGGAGGCATGGAGACTGTATCAGCACGCCGCGCTACAACTCCATCATCCAAACAACCGGTATCGGCTTCGACCGAAAGCACCGGAGGCAAGCCTCGCCGCGAACATTACGCGAAATACAACAAATACGCCGCAGCCCGTCGCGCCCGAAAGGAACAGGGCGATACGGGGACGGCCAAACCCCTCTCACGCGGCGCTGTAGCCCAACGGGAAGCAGCCTCGCCCAAATCCGCCGCCCTCCGGAAGACCAGCCGGAACAACCCCGCCAACCGGGCCAAGTATAACCGAAACAAACGGGGTGTATGAGGCGTATCATTCTCATCACGGGTGGACAGCGGTCGGGTAAAAGCCGCCATGCGCAGGAGCTTGCCAAGAGCCTGAGTCCACACCCAATTTACCTGGCGACGGCTCGCATCTGGGACGAAGAGTTTCGTCAGCGCGTGGCGCGTCACCAGGCAGACCGTGGGCCGGAATGGGTCAATCTTGAAGAAGATAAGTTCCTCAACCGGCACTGTGTGGAGGGCCAGGTCGTCGTCATCGATTGCGTCACGCTCTGGTGCACAAACTTCTTCTACGACCTGCAGAGCCGTACCGACGAGGCCCTCAAAGCCATACAGGCAGAGTTCGACTCGTTCACCCAGCAGGATGCGTGTTTTATCTTCGTCACCAACGAATTGGGTATGGGTGGCGTGGCAATGGACCCTGTCCAGCGCCGTTTCACCGACCTGCAAGGGTGGGTCAACCAATACATTGCCGCTCGGGCCGACGAGGTTATCCTCATGGTGAGCGGCATTCCCGTAACGATTAAATAACTTAACACCAACAATATGCTTACTTTCCACATTAAAGGGTTGAACAATTCGTTGCGCCCCGCCTTACAACAAAAGATCGACTCCCTGGCCAAGCCGAAAGGATCCTTAGGCCGATTGGAGAACTTGGCCATGCAGATTGGCCTGATTCAAAACACCTTGACCCCCAAACTGACGAATCCCGTGAACGTCATCTTTGCCGCCGACCATGGTATTGCCGACGAGGGCGTGAGCCAATCTCCAAAAGAGGTAACGCGCCAAGTGGTGTTCAACTTCCTGCATGGCGGATCTGGTGTCTGCTTCTTGGCCCGCCAACATGGCTTCGGGATGAAGATTGTAGACGGCGGAGTGGATTACGACTTTCCGCCCCTCTCAGGCCTTATCAATAAGAAGATACGCAAGGGAACACGCAACTTCCTGAAGGAACCGGCCCTGACGCAAGAGGAGATGGAGCAGGCCTTCCAAGCGGGTGCCGACATCGTGTCCGAATGCCATGCCGAGGGTAGCAACATCATTAGCTTCGGCGAGATGGGTATCGGAAACACCTCGGCGGCAAGCATGTGGATGGCGGCAATACTCAAGAGGCCCGTAGCCGAATGCGTGGGTGCCGGCAGTGGGCTGGACGAAGAGGGCGTGCGCCATAAAACCCGTGTTCTCCAGCGAGCCATGAACCGCTATTCCGGGAGTACGGACCCTTTCGACGTCATGCGCCACTTTGGGGGAATCGAAATGATCATGGCGGTGGGCGGCATGCTCCGGGCGGCAGAGTTGGGGATGATTATCCTCATCGACGGGTTCATCATGACAAACTGCTACTTGGCAGCCTTCTTTATCAATCCTTTTATGCGGGAATATTGTATCTTTTGCCATTGCGGGGGCGAGAAGGCACATCGCAAATTGTTAAATATAGTATGTGCCGAACCACTGCTGGACCTCGGCCTCCGGCTGGGTGAAGGCTCGGGGGCGGTATGCGCTTATCCGTTGGTCGACTCGGCGGTGCGTATGCTGAATGAGATGCATTCATTTGAACAAGAAAACATCACTAAGTACTTCTGATATGACGCGCATCCTGGCAGCCCTCACCTTCTTCACCCGCCTCCCCTTCTGGCGGCTGCTCGACATACCGGCAGAGGCGTATCGCAATATCGTGGCATACTGGCCACTCGCGGGTTGGCTTACGGCGGGACTGAGCGTGCTGGTACTCTTCCTGGCCGGTATGGTCCTGCCGCCCTCCGTGGCGTTGTTATTGGCCATGGCAACCCGCCTCCTGCTGACCGGCTGCCTGCACGAGGACGGGTTGGCCGATTGCTTCGATGCTTTCGGAGGAGGTGGCAACGACCGCGCCCGCATCCTCTCGATCATGAAAGACTCGCGCATAGGTAGTTTCGGTGTGATTGGGCTGATGATGTACTTCGCCCTCTACTTCGCCCTACTCCACGGCCTCCCGCTCGAGGCAGCCGGGACGGCGATGCTCATAGCCGACCCCCTTTCGAAGGGAGCCGCGAGCCAAATCATCAACTGCCTGCCCTACGCGCGAACAGCGCAGGAGGCAAAGAGCCACACCGTCTACAGCCCGATGAGCCGCCGGGAACTCCTCGTCAGCTTCGTCGCTGCGCTGGCCTCCCTCGTATGGCTCCCTACCTATATATATATAGTAGCTGTCCCGGTGCCTTACCTCGTCTCGCTGCTCCTCTTCCAGTTCTATAAGCGGAAGATACAAGGCTATACGGGAGACTGTTGCGGGGCTACGTTCCTCCTCTCCGAGCTCTCCTTCCTCCTGGCCTATGTGATGATAGCGCAGGTAAGCTAAGTGATAGAAACAGACAAGATATTCGCTCTTTAACATGGTGGGACAAAAATAAATCGTTATCTTTGCCCCACGTAATTTAAAAGAAGAAAAACGTATGGCAAGACCGATTAAAGAAACCCCAATACTCTTCGGGGAAGACGCACGGCGTTTCGAGGAGCGGATGAAGCAAGTCCGCCGGGAAACACCAGAAGAAAAGGAAAGAAGACTGGCTGATTTTGAGCTGGGCATGAAAATGCTCGAATTAGGTAAACGTACAAAAAGGGCACGTATATGAATGTCAGTCTGCAAG
Source organism: uncultured Parabacteroides sp. (assembly GCA_944325335.1). Classification (GTDB taxonomy): domain Bacteria; phylum Bacteroidota; class Bacteroidia; order Bacteroidales; family Tannerellaceae; genus Parabacteroides. Next base: position 23,231 of record CALUZR010000020.1, read on the forward strand.
AACCGTTTTCATCTTATATCATCCGTAAGTTGGAAACTGACGAAAGAGTGAAATCGTTCGATTGCGGCGATGCCGACTTGAACGATTTTATTTTGAATGAATCTGGACTTTATCGCAAAGCATTATTAGCTGTGAGCTATGTGTTCGAAGCCGTAGACGACATAAATCATGAACATATTGCCGCCTATTTCAGTCTGGCTAACGACCGGGTATCTATGACAGATTTCCCCAATAAGACCGAATTTAACCGCTTCCGTAAACATCGTTTTGTCAATGAAAAAAGATTGAAAAGCTATCCTGCGGCAAAGATCTGTCGTTTGGCCATCAATCAAGAACTAAAAGGACAACACATAGGACAATTCTTGATAAACTTCATCAAGAGTTACTTCCTCGCCGACAACAAGACCGGCTGCCGCTTCCTCACCGTGGACGCTTACGCCGCCGCTATCCCTTTCTATCTGAAGCAGAACTTTGTGCCGCTTACGGTGGAAGATGAGGATGCTGATACCCGCTTGCTATATTTCGACCTCAACGACATTGCCGACATAGACTGACCACATACCCCCTCCAAAAACTTTTTTCATAAAAAGAAGAAAAAAGGCTTGGCAGTTCAAATTCTTTTTCCTACTTTTGGCCACGAAAAGGAATAATATGAATAAAAGGAACATCCATATCAATACACGAACGGAAACAAGGCCCCTTGAGCCAAACGGGAAGTCCCGTTTTTACCCCCCCGATTAACTTTCAATAACATATATTATTATTTACTTCTTATCGTAACGCTGCTCCTTGTCCCCACCGCGTGCGACGACGAGCCGCTTCCCCAACCGGAACCCACGCCCGAGAACAGGAACGTAACCGTACACCTGCTTCTCCCGTCCCTTCAATTAGCTCCTTATACCTCGTCTACCCGCGCAACAGACGGGTGGCAACTGCGGTGCATCGCCGAAGTGTATGGCTCCGCCGCGGATACCTGCCTCCAGCGGGCAGAGACCCTATGCCAGCTCCTGCCAGACGGGAACTATACGACCGACCTGGCGCTGGAGCTCATCCCCGCCCAATACCGCCTCCTCCTGTGGCTGGATTGGATGCATCAAGATTCCACTTACTATAAGACAGACCGCCTGGACCAGGTGCAGGTAAAGACCGCGGCGTATGCCTCGTCCGCTAAGAAGGATGCCTATTATGCCGCATCCACCCTGGATACGACCCAAGGCGAAGATACCCTCTCCATCGAATTGATACGCCCGCTTGCCCAATACCGCCTGATAGCTTCCGACGTGGAAGCCTACCGCGACTTGATAGCCAAGGGCGATACCCTGCCGCCTATCGAGAAGCTGCAAGCGCGCGTCACCTACGAGGGCTTCTTCCCCACCGGCTTCAACGTAGCCACGGGCCAGCCCAACGATGCGCTCAACGCGGGCATACACTACACCTCCGCCCCGACCGCAGCCGAGGGATATGAGGAAGCCACGGCCCGTCAGGTAGGCGCGGACTTCGTACTGGCGGGCGACGAGGAGTCGTTTGTCACCGTCACCCTGCAGCTGGTGGACGTCACCACGGGCGAGGCGGTCTCCACCGTGCAGCACGTCAAGATACCCTACCGTCGGGGGCACCTCACCACCGTCTCCGGGCACTTCCTCACGGCGAGCAAGACCACGGGCGGCGTACAAATCAATACCGAGTGGGACAAAGACATCGTCATTGAGTTTTAACAAGCATACAAGATAGAAAGATGAAGCTACTGAATTACATATTCACCCTGATCACCCTCGCGCTGCTGGCCACCTCGTGCAGCCAAGACGAGCTGCCGGGCAATGGCGAAGACGCCCCTGTCACAGGGCAGACGCAGACCTATACCTTCACCGTGTCGCCTGACCTGACGCTGGAGGGTGATGCCACAACACGCTCGGAGGGAACGGATGCGGAAATGCCGACACGTTGCTTTATGCAAGTTATCAAGCCAAGTGGTGAAGCAGAAGAAATCATCACAGGAACGAAAGATAATACCACCAGCAATTACACTTTTACTGTCCGGCTTGCTTCCAACACAGAATACACCTACTTGTTTTGGGCAGACAACGGCAGTGGGGACACTCCGACAGACCTCCGGGAAGTTCAATACACACCGGGAACAGTGGCTTTCGCAGCTAATGTACAAGGAACATTGGAAACCGTTGATAAAACCGTTGAGTTGAAGCACGTTGTGGCAAAAGTGACGTTAAAGACCACTACAGATGTCACCTTTGAAGACAGTCGTACTATTAGACTGTCCGCTTCGTGCGCGTCCACATATAACGTACAAACGCCTTCCGCTTCGAGTTTTGAAGACAAGAGTATCTCCGAGGAAATGACAGATGCAAGCCTTGCCGCAGACAGCGAAGTGCTGACAACCTACATCATCCCCAATCCGGACGACAAGGCAGTCACATTCAGCGCACACGACTTGGCGCAGACCATTGACGTTGTGCATCTCGTCGCCAATACGAATGTCACCCTGCAAGGCGACCTGTCGGAGGATAATCCCAAATAGGGAGCGACAAAAGAATATGTTGAGAAGCAAATCGACTTCTTTTTCAAAAAGAAAAACGGTGACCCCGAAGGATATTTTGAGGGTGATGTCTACCGATTTTATTTACCGGAAGGAAACATAGCAGATTTGGAAGCGGTTTTAAGTGCTATTTTTCATAAGAACGTAGAACTTAACCTTACACAGTCTGGCACTATCTTTGAAGAAGTATTGGATAACAATTATACTTTTAAGATATCACATGTTGGGCCTAATAAAAATTTAGACATTTCAATAAATGGCAACAAAACATATGTTGTTAGTTATAATCCTGATAATGACTACTATGCAAATTTTTCAGCCGTTTCAGATAAGTTGAAGAACCAGACCGAACAAGCATACAACAAATAAATAAAGAAAAGATATGAACCAAACAGCACGGATATACAAGATGAATAAGAAAGCAACAGTTTTGATGCTGGCAGCCACAGCGTTGCTCGCATCCTGCAGCCAAAGCGAAGGGCTGCTTCCCAGCGGGGACTTGGTTCCCGTAACGATCCACGCCTCCCTCGACGAGGCGATACAGACCCGCGCAGAGGGCGAGACCATCGGCCGCTGCCTGCTCCAAGTGGTAGAGAACAACGTGCCGGGCGAGGTGCAGGAGATGGACGCCTCCGGCAACGGCTACACCGCCTCCCTCCAGCTGGCTACGGGCAGCACGTACACGTTCCTCTTCTGGGCGGACGATGCCGACGGCACGGTGAGCGACCTATCGAAGGTAAGTTACAGCAGCGGCATTGCCTACGCCGACCGTGTCGACTGGCACAACGAAGCCACTATCTCGGCCGAGCTGACGCACGTCGTCACCAAGGTCACGCTCCAGACAACGGGCACGTTGGAGAAAGACAAGAAGGGTTCCATCCAGATCCTGAAGGTCTACACCACGTACAACGTCGCGACCGAGAAACCCAGCGGTACGGCCACCGCGCAGTCCTATACCTATAGCGCCACAAGTACCCTCAATGGTACGCCGGACGCGCCCGCCGAAGTCGCCGTGTTCTACGCGCTGGTCGACGGCGAAGGAACGCAAACCTTGACGCTCGACAACGGAGCCGAGACCTCCATCCCGAACGTCCCCCTCGCCCCGAACACGCATGTCATCCTCCGAGGCGACGTGCAGAACGTAGGATTTACGACGGCCACGATTACGGCTACGGCGGACGCTGATTGGCAAGATAGCGATGAACCCATAGATTTTTAGCCAAAAAGCTTGCCCATTCAAAAGAAAGTCCTAACTTTGCGGATGTTCAACCTCAAACATGGAGAACAAATCAGAAGATAACAAATACAGAATTATTAACCATCTTTGACATGCTGACCAGAGGGGTAAGACACCCAATGAAGTTAAGTCCGACACTTAACCCAGTTAAGTCCGACACTTAACCCCAGTTAAGTCCGACACCCAACCCCCGTTAAGTCCGACACTTAACCCCTGTTAAGTCCGACACTTAACCCCCGTTAAGTCCGACACCTAACCTCGTTAAGTCCGACACTTAACTTTATTCCCTCTCCACGCGTGTTAAAGAACAATAAAAAGGATTATGGCCTATTATAAGAAAAAACAGCAAAAGATCAACGGATTGTGGTATCCGCAGTCCGTATTGTCGGGCAGTGCGATTTCGACCGACCGAATCGCCGAACGGTTGGCTGAGATCTCGACCGTAAGCCGCTCCGACGTATTGGCGGTATTGGGTAATTTGGCCAGCGTCATGGCAGACTACATGGCATTGGGCAAGAGTGTGAAAATAGACGGATTGGGCACGTTCTACTTTACGGCAGTGGCCAACGGGACGGGCGTCGAGACGCCGGAAGAGGTGAATGCCAACCAGATAACCGGTGTGCGCGTCCGCTTCATTCCGGAAACGAAGCGTACCGACGGGAACCGCCGCACGTACCGCTCGCTTACCGATATCGAAATCGAATGGTTGGAATGGAAGGGCAACGAAAAGACGGACGAGCCTGAAATTACGGACGGGACCGACGGGTCGACGGGCGCAAAGAGGAGCACGGCGACGCGCGGAAGACAGTACCTGGTATACGGAAAGAATATCCTGCTGTTGGGCGAAGACGGGGAAGCAGTGGGTATCATCAAGCTGATCAACGAGTTGGAGGTAGAGGAAGTGATTACGAGCGTAGCCGTGAACACGCGAGACCTCGTCGTCTTCACCATCCCGCAAGACCTGGCCGAGGGCAAATACCGCCTCGTCTTCGAGACCTACTACAGCCCGAAGGGCCTGCGCGAAGAGCCGGCCGTGGTAGAAGCTCCCTTTACGTTGCAGTTGGTTTGATGGAAATTTATTTGGCAAGGCATACCTCGGTGGATGTACCGCGCGGGACGGCCTACGGGCAAACCGATGTCCCCCTGCGCGATACGTTTGCAGAGGAGGCCGAACAGGTAAAGCAACAACTTGACGGACGCACGTTCGACGCGGTCTACACCAGCCCGCTGACGAGGTGCGTCCGTCTCGCGTCTTACTGCGGATACCCCGACGCCGTGCCCGACAGCCGCCTCCTGGAGCTCGACTTCGGCGAGTGGGAGATGAAGACGTGGGACGAGATACAGGCCGACCCGCGCTCCGCCCGCTGGTGGGACGACTGGATCGACACCCCCACCCCGCGCGGCGAATCCTTCCGCCAACAATACGCGCGGCTGGCTGATTTCCTGCAAGATATACAGCGGCGAGGCTACCGGCGCGTTTGCCTCTTTGCGCATGGGGGCATCCTCTCGGCCGCCCGCATTTATACCGGCGAGATCCCTTTCGGCGAAGCCTTCCGGCAAGTTCTGCCCTACGGGACGGTGCTTCGTATCGAAATTTGACCTATCTTTGCAGCCGATAAAGACAAGACAGATGCTATTCAATTCCGAAAAAAGGGAAATCGCCCTGCAGCTACAAGACCCGGCGACCCGTCGTGAGGCCTTCACCCAGATCGTCTCGCAGTACGGCGAGAAGCTCTATTGGCAGATCCGGAAGATGGTCCTGAACCACGACGATGCGGACGACCTCCTACAGAACACCTTCCTGAAGGCCTGGAGCAACCTCGACTACTTCCGGGGCGAGGCCAAGATATCGACCTGGCTCTTCAAGATCGCCATCAATGAGTGCATCACGTTCCTCAACAAACAACGGACGCAAAACAACGTCTCCCTCGACGATACGGACGTGTTCCTCCTCGAGCAGCTCCGGAGCGACGAGTACTTCTCGGGCGACGAGGTGCAGCTCAAACTGCAAGAGGCGATCCTCCGCCTCCCCGAAAAGCAGCGTTTAGTGTTTAACATGAAGTACTTCGACGACATGAAATACGACGACATGTCCGAGATCTTAGGGACGTCGGTAGGCGCGCTGAAGGCCTCCTACCACTATGCCGTTAAAAAGATTGAAGAATATTTGACGAGGGACGTTTAAACCTTCGCGCCAACAGGAAGTCTTACCATATATAAAAACGTTACGACAATGAAAACAGACGAGAAGAAATTAAAGAAAATCACGCAGGAAAATCCGTTCCGTGTGCCAGAAGGGTATCTAGAGGGATTGACTTCGCGGATCATGAAGCAAATTCCAGCCGTCGAAGAGCCGGAAGCAGAACCTATATCATGGGTGGAACGCCTTCGTCCGTTCATTTACTTGGCGGCCATGTTCGCGGGATTAGGTCTGTTTTTCCGAGCCGTTACTTTTTTAGACAATACGGACGATGCCGTGATAGCCGACACGCTGCTGGTGAGCTCTGAAACGCCGGAGCTTTCGTTAGGAATTATCTGGGATGAAGGACTTTCCGACGACGATGAAGAGTACTTGGACTATCTGGAGAACCAATATACAGCCGCATTAATTCAAGATGAATTAGATTCGGAACCATAAAAAATGCAGTATTAACCTTTTTTAATTTGGAAATTATGATGAACAAAATAATTATTCCTATCTTTGCACTGGTTTTGATAAACTCATTCACGGAGGTGAGTGCACAAGAGCCGAAAGAACAAAAATCATTCAATCGGGAGGCTTTCGAATCAAAGAGAAATGCTTTTATCACGGCGGAGGTAGGATTAACTCCTGAAGAAGCTGCTTCATTCATTCCTTTATGCAATGAAATGCAAAAAAAGAAATTCGAAGCAGGTAAAGAATGCCGGAAGAAGAGCAGGGAAGTTCGAAAGACAAAAGAGGCCAAAGATGAGTTATACAAAGAAGTCTTAGACATCTGTTTGGAATCCCGAATAAAGGAGGCAGAGATTGAGAAAGCGTATTACACGAAGTTTCAAGCCATCTTAAGTCCTGAGAAGATTTATAAGTACAGATGTGCGGAAATGAAGTTCGGACGGCTATTTGTAAAAGAACGTAATAGAAAGAAATAACTATATCATTATTTGTGTTTTTTGTTTAGATTTAGTTTTGGCGTTTAATTTTTAGGGAGGGGTAGCGACGTGATGTCGGTTCCCCTTTTGCTTTTTATTATAATCCCTTCGATTTTGCTTCATTCCACAACTGATCCATTTCCTTCAAAGTCATATCCTTTAAAGAAAGGCCTTGCGCGTGGGCATGTTCTTCCAAGTAATTGAAACGACGGATAAATTTCTGGTTCGTACGTTCCAACGCATTATCCGGATTGATTTTATACAGCCGAGCCGCGTTGATGAGACTAAAGAAGAAATCCCCGAATTCGGCTTCCATTTTGTCTGCGTCCTTCTGGTTGATTTCGGCTTCCAATTCGCCTAATTCCTCTTTCACTTTATCCCACACCTGCTCACGCTCTTCCCAATCAAATCCTACATTCCGGACTTTATCTTGAATGCGATAAGCTTTTATCAGCGAAGGCAAAGAGGCAGGGACGCCGGCCAAGACGGTTTTGTTGCCGCCTTTCTCTTTCAATTTCAGCTGTTCCCAATTCTGTTCTACCTTGTTTGCCGTATCAGCTTCGGCTGTTCCAAAGACATGCGGATGGCGGTATATCAACTTTTCACACAAGCTGTCGCATACGTCCTTGATGTCGAAAGCCCCTTTCTCGTCTCCTATCTTGGCATAAAAGACGATGTGCAGCAGCAAATCGCCCAATTCCTTTTTGATATTCACATTGTCTTCGTGCATCAAAGCTTCGCTCAGTTCGAACGTCTCTTCGATTGTATTGGCCCGCAGGCTTTCGTTCGTCTGTTTCCGATCCCACGGACATTTAACACGCAACTCATCCAACACATCCAGCAAACGGCCGAATGCTTCCATTTTTTCTTCTCTTGTACTATTCATTTTTTATATTCATTTATAAAGAAAGAGACACGGAAGAAAATCCCGTGCCTCTCTCGTTTCTTATTTGTTCTTAAATACGTTCAATCCATTTTCCAGGAAACGGACATATTTTGAAACGTCCTCATCGAATGCATACGACGGCCCTAATGGTTTCCCATCGCCATCCAGCATGACGTAGAACGGCTGGGCATTGGCTCCAAACTTGCTCCGTTGCAAATAGCTCCACTTATCACCTACGGTCCTTAACGTACGCGTTTTCCCGTTTTCCTCGATTTGAATCGGTTCCGGGAGTTTGGTCTTGTCATCGACCATCAACGTGATGAGGACAAAATCATTCTCTAAGAGATCCTTTACACGCGTATCGGTCCACACCGAAGCTTCCATCTTTCGGCAATTCACGCATCCATATCCCGAGAAATCAATCATCACCGGCTTGTTGTGCTGCTTTGCATACGCCATGCCCGCTTCATAATCATCAAAGGCGGCATGCACTTCGTCGTCGTACAAACTAAAGTCTTGCGTGTACAACGGAGGCGCAAAAGCGCTGATGGCCTTTAGCGGCGCGCCCCAAAGTCCCGGAATCATATATATCGAGAATGCAAACGAAATAATCGCCATGAACAACCGCGGCACCGATACATACTTCAAATCACTATCATGGCTGAACTTAATCTTACCCAACAAATAGCAACCCAACAAAGCGAAGATGACAATCCAAAGCACCAGGAACACTTCGCGGTCCAACAGACGCCAACCATACGCCAAATCGGCCACCGAGAGGAATTTCAACGCCAAGGCCAACTCCAAGAAGCCCAAGACCACCTTCACGGAGTTCAACCATCCACCTGATTTCGGCATGCTCTGCAACATATTCGGGAAGATGGCAAAGAGGCTAAACGGTATCGACAAAGCCAAGGCGAAACCGAACATCCCGATAGCCGGACCTACCGCCGCCCCCATCGTAGCAGCCTGTACCAATAGCGTACCAATGATAGGACCTGTACAAGAGAACGATACCAACACCAGCGTAAACGCCATGAAGAAGATGCTGATGATTCCCGTCGTAGAGTCCGCCTTCATATCCAATTTATTCGTCCACGAGGCCGGCAATACCAATTCGAATGCGCCAAAGAAAGATACGGCAAACAGGACCAGCAAGAGGAAGAATATGATGTTGAATATCGCATTCGTCGACAAATCGTTCAACGCACTCGCTCCGAAGATACCGGTAATCAGCAAGCCCAATACCAAATAGATGACTATAATCGAAATACCATACATCACCGCATCGCGAATGGCTTTCTTCCGGTCTTTCGTTCGTTTCAGGAAGAAGCTGACCGTCATCGGGATCATCGGCCAAACGCAAGGCGTCAACAAGGCAATGAAACCGCCCAAGAATCCGGCCAGGAAGATAAACAACCAGCTGGTATCTGTCGCGGTAACGGTCGTATCGCCAAAGGCTTTCAGGTCATCAATCACGGGATTCCACAGGTCGGATGCCTCGTGTGTAACCACGGATGCCGCCGGCTTTTGATCCGTTACCAAAGGCTTGGTCGGAATTACCGTTGGATTCGTTTCCGATTCTGCCTGGATTTCCGTTGGATTCTCGTTATCTTCCGAAGCGTTTCCGCCTATAGCCGCCAAGGTCTTATCTACATCTATATGGGTACGGTCGAACGTGAACTCTTCCTTTTCGGGAGGCAAGCAATTCTCGTCGTTGCAAGCCATGTATTCCACGTATCCGACCACCTTCAGATGTTTCGGGTCGGTCACTTCGATCTTCTGCGAGAAGGTCACGCTCCCGGCAAACCAACGAAGCTCCATCTGGAATTGCTCGTCGAACACCGTCGTAGGCGTTTGGGAAGCCACCGGCGCCCCTACCGTTTTGGCGCCCTCCAGCGTCTCGAACACGAACGAGGTCGAAATCGGTCCGCCTTCCGGCAGGTTCATGTCATACAAATGCCAGCCATTGTCGAGCGTAGCCGTAAAGACCAGCGTTTTCTCCGCCGTAGCGGAATCGTCCAATTTAATATTCCATTTCACCGGCGTCAATATCTGCGCCTGCATTGCTGCCAACACGAAAAAGGTTAGCCAAATCATCAAAAAGAGTTTTTTCATATCCTATTTTAATTACCAGTTTTTACTTACCAACGACTTAAAGGCATCCGGTATGCGCGTGTCGAAACGCATCTCTTCGCCCGTCTCCGGATGGATAAAATTCAAACGCTGGGCATGGAGCATCAATCGCCCGGCCGGGTTAGTCTCCGCGCCATACTTCGAATCGCCTGCGATCGGGTGCCCGATATATTCCATCTGGGCGCGGATTTGGTTCTTGCGTCCGGTCTCCAGGTTCAGCTCGAGAAGCGAATACTTCCCGTTCGAACGCAATACCTCATAGCGCGTGATCGCCTCTTTCCCGCCGCTTTCCACGACGTAGACACGGGCCTCGGCGTTCTCCTTGAGGTTCGTGGTCAGGATGTCGCGCTCCTTTTCGGGCATCCCTTCCACCACGGCCACGTAGGTCCGCTTCGTAATCATTTCGTTCCAATTGCTTTGCATCTTTTCCTGGACGGCGCGCGTTTTGGCAAACATCATCAGCCCCGACGTATCACGGTCCAGACGGTGCAACACGAATATCTTGCTCCGCGGGTCGTTCTTCTTCACATAATCGCTCAAGATGTGGAAAGCGGTGCGCTCGTGCACCTTCGTGGTCGAGACGGAAAGCAATCCCTCGCGCTTGTTCACCACCAGGAGGAAATCATCCTCATAGACAATGTTCAGCAACTGGTTATTGAACGGTACCTTCCGGCGGACGTAACTGATCGTCACCACATCGCCCGGCTTCAGCGCCGTGTCGAACTGCGTCGTAACGGCGTCGTTCACCAGGATCTGCCCCCTGCCCAAGAGCTGCTTCACCGCCGTGCGGCTCTGCTCCTTCAACGTTTCAAACAAGAAAGGGAGCAACGTATTCTCCTCTTTCACCGTTATATTCCGGCCTCGCGGCGCCGATTCCGGCCGGTATTTCCGCGTGGCGTTTTTGTTATTCTTCATCTATCTTATTATTAAATTATATCCATCCTATAGATTATAGCACGCAGATGACGCAGATTAAACAGATGACCGCAGATTTCTTTTCTGTATAAGGATAAAAATCGCGTCAGCTTCATAAAAATCTGCGTAAATCTGCCCAATCTGCGTCATCAGCGTGCCGTCATTACAAACAAAATACAAGAGACAACCTGCCTGCTTGTTTCGCGACGCAAATATAACGACAATCTCGCCATATTTCAAATAAATCAGGAGTTTCTTTCGCTTTCGGCGGGCGATTTCCCCTCTATGGCTCCCGGGCCGCGCTGGCGGATGATGAGGCGGTACATCTCGACCATCGCGTTTACGCTGTCTACGAACTCGCGGACGGCATCGGTGGGGAGGACCAGGGCGCGGGCGTTGACCGTCCGGATGATCCCTTCGTAGAGGCGGGTCAGCTCGCGGCGCACGTCGCGCGTCTTGATGTCGCCCAGCTGCGCTATCTCCCCATACTCTGCGATGTGCCCGTCCCACGCCGTCTCGAACCCTTCCTGCGCCGCGCGCAGGGCCTCCACCTCGTCGGTGAGCCCCAGCCGCGCCACGGCCGCCGCGTTTTCCGCCTCGCCCAGCTTTGCCAGCATCCCGTGTACGGCCGACGAGAGCCGGGTGTACTCGTACTTCCAAACGCCATAATAGCCAGAGAGCTGCGGATGAAGCCTCCGCGCGGCCTGCCGTGCTTCGGCGACGTTGGATGTCCGGTAGGCATACACCACCCGGTTGATGACGCCTATCGAGTTCGCCCGCTTCCGGTCCCATTCCTTCAGCCGATGGGTGGCCACCATCGCGCGCGGCCGGGGGACGAGCGACGAGAGCAACGCCGCCTGCTTCGCGTAGGCCGGCAGTTGGTCCGCAATGCCGAGCGCCTCGGGCGTCAGCTCGCCGATGAGTCGGATTACCTCGTTGTGATAGTGCGCGCACGAGCCGGCCGTCATGCGCGTCATGCCGAACAGTCTGATTTGCTTTGCCATTGCCTTTTTCCTCCCAAATAAATGTATCGTAGCCCAAAGGTACGCATTTTTTCGCCCGCCTACCCGCATCGGCTGCCCCAGTTTATCTAATTTTAACGCAATTGAGTAGTCAATCCAAGCAAATTCAATTGAATCTATACAGATTGACTACTCAATTAGTATAGACGCAGCTGTGTTTATAAAAATTGAGATATCAATTAAGCCGGACGCATTTGCATCCATAGCGATTGAGTAGTCAATCTGTATAGATGCAAATGAATTTATACGGATTGAATAGCCAATCCATATGGATGCAGCTTCCCGGAGGGCAACGACAACCATAGGCGGGTGGAAATCAGCCTTCGGAGAGCAGCCGGGCGCGGTATTTGCTGGGCGAAACCCCGACCCGCTTCTGCACATAGCGGCTGAAGTAGGAAAGGGAGGAAAAGTGGAGGCGCTCCGCTATCTCGGTGAGCGGTAAATCCTTCTGGCGGAGCAGGCGCACGATGTGGTGGAGCGTGAAACGGTCTATCCAATAGGAAGCCGGGCGGCCGCAAAGCTCGCGGCACATCTCGGAAAGGTAATGGGGCGTGACGCAAAGCGCGTCGGCATAGTGCGCCAGGTCGCGATGCTGCACGTATTCGCCCGCATTGAGCAGGGCAATGAAACGGCGCAATTGGTCGGCACACCGCTCCGTGACGCGCACAAAGGGGCGCATGCGGGCATGGATGTCGTAGAGGTCGAGGATATGCGCCAGGAGCAGGTGCCCCAGCATCTCCTCGCGGAAGGCATGGCCCATTTCAGACAAGCGTTTGCGGATGAAGAGCATGCCTTCGAGGCAGATGTCGAAATCATGTTTCGTGAGGTGCATCACCGGGTTTTGCAAGAGCGACATGTGCCCGACGATGCCATAGTTGCTATGGATGGCCATCGCGGTGACGAACGACTCGGAAAGGCACATGACGAGGGCGCGGAAATCGGGCGTCTCATAAAAATCGTACGCCTGCGCGCCGGTGGGGAGGATCACGTAATCGCCCTCCTCGATGGCGTAGTCCCAGTCGCGGTAGATGAAGCTCATGCCGCCCGAGGTGCAGAGAATGTGCCAAATCGGGTCGTCAAAACGGGCAGCGGGATAATCCGCCATCGAATCCAAGAAGTAAATGCTGTCCCAACGTATTGGTGCCATGCCGTATCGCTCTTATTCGGTGATTTCGATCAGGTTGTTTTCCGGCCTGCAGACGCAACTTTCGTAAAAGCCGTCGCCCGTCACACGCGGACCGCTCACGACCTCGTAACCCGCATCACGCAAGGTATCCGTCAATGCGTCGACCTTTTCGCGACTCCCCATACTGAAGGCCAGATGGATATATCCCGCCTGCAAAAGTGCCTTCCCACGGTCTTCCACGTCGGGGCGCGTCATGATTTCCAACCGTGCCCCATCACCAAAAGAAAGGAAATAACTCTTCAACCCCGTGCGCGGATTGTGGTACATCTCATTGGAAACGGCGCCGAAGAAACGGAGGAAAAACGCGCGCACGGCTTCCAAATCATTAACGTACATTGCTACATGATCAATCTTCATATACATGTCTTTTTTGATTCTCGGCGCAAAGATAAAGAAAAACGACCCATAAAAAAGGCTTTTCCGAGGAATATTGCTAAGAAAAGATGGTAAATTCAAACCAATTTTGTACTTTTGCCCATCGATTGATTAAAAAACAACAATTATACGCATGAAAAAAACAGTAGTAGCAGCCTTAGCGCTGGCATTGGCGATGTCGTCGGCCCAAGCAAAAGACGACAAGCAGAAAGAAGAAGGGTACGTGTTTACGCCCGTGAAAGAGTTGAAAATCACGCCGGTGAAGAACCAGAACAGAAGCGGCACGTGCTGGAGCTTCTCGTCGATCGCGTTCTTGGAATCCGAATTGCTCCGCATGGGCAAGGGCGAATACGACCTGTCGGAGATGTTCATCGTCAGCATGAACTATAAGGACAAGGCCGAGAAGTTCGTCCGCCTGCATGGCATCCTGAATTACGCCCAAGGAGGTTCGTTTACCGACGTCCTGATGGCATGGAAAGAGTACGGTATCGTGCCGGAATCGGTGATGAACGGATTGCAATATGGTGAAGACATGCACGTGCATGGTGAAGTGGAATCACTCTCGCGCGCTTACCTCGACGCCGTAGTGAAGAACCCGAACCGTAAGCTCTCGACGGCTTGGAAGAAAGGTTTCGACGGTATTATCGATGCTTATTTGGGAGAAGTTCCTGAGAAATTCACTTACAACGGAAAAGAATACACGCCGAAGAGCTTTGCCGCCGAGTTGGGCATCAATCCAGACGATTACGTGTCGCTGACTTCCTACACGCACCATCCGTTCTATACGCAATTCGCGCTCGAAATCCAAGACAACTGGCGCTGGGCTACATCTTATAACCTGCCTATCGACGAACTGATGCAGGTATTCGACAATGCCATCAATACGGGCTATACGATCGCATGGGGTTCCGACGTGAGCGAGAAAGGATTCACCCGCAACGGCATCGGCATCATGCCAGATATCGAATCGATGGAACGCAGCGGTTCGGACCAAGACCACTGGCTCGGACTGAGCACTTCAGAGAAAGAGGCTGAAATCAAGAAGATGATGGAAAAGCCCTGCCAGGAAATCGAAGTGACGCAAGAGATGCGCCAAGCGGCTTACGACAACTACGAGACGACCGACGACCACGGCATGCAAATCTACGGTATTGCGAAAGACCAGACGGGCAAGAAGTTCTATATGGTAAAGAACTCGTGGGGCACGGACAACAAATACAAAGGAACTTGGTACGTATCGGAAACATTCGTGAAGTACAAGACGATGAATATCGTGGTTCACAAAGATGCGCTTCCTCAGGCCATCAAGGATAAATTAGGCATTAAATAATGCAATGCTTGTCATATACTGAAAGGCGAGGTCAGCTTCTCGGAGCTGCCTCGCCGATTTTTTTCTTAGCTTTTACTTGTTTTATACCAAAACGACGGTCACGCGGATAGGACCGTGTGCGCCAAAGACCAACGCCTGCTCAATATCTGCCGTCTTGGAAGGGCCGGACATGAACACGCCGTAATCATAATCCGCATCGGCCAAGCGACGGTATGCCTCGTTCATATTGTGCACGATTTCCTCCTTATCCAACAGAATTACCAAGGCATTCGAGATAAAGAACACCGCTTTGTGGCGCGTCTGCTTCGGAAGCCACACGGCGGCATTCTCAGCTACACCAAACGAACCTTTCACGATGGCAAGATCCGTACCATCCAATTCCCGCGGGTCGGACAACTCGTCTGGATTAAAAGTCGCACACCCGATTTCCGGAAGATTCGAAGCAATCCGCTTCGCGTCCGGATAATACGAACGGATGACCTCATCCACCTTCTCGCCCGGCTGGAGCAGATGCGCCTCGCCACCGCCCGCCTTTAATTGTTCGATAAAGGTATGGATTTTATCCTCATACGTGATGGCATCCAACTTCAGATCCGGCATTTCATAGCGTGTCCTCGTGTTTTGCCGGATGCGCGCCAATATATCCTCTTTACTGCTCATTTTACTTTGTTTTTCTTCCATAAATCATTAAACGATTCCTTTGCGAAGGCAGGTAATTCACGCCCTTTTCCCCACGCATTGGCTGCATTATAGACCATGAAACGGGGCAAATGATTCACAACCGGCGCAAATTTCAATGCGGTATTGAACAACGCGGGACGCTCCATCAAAAATTTCATGCCAGCCGACATGAGCTTCTTCTCCGGATTTGCCCGTCCGATACGATCCAACTTCTGCCGCCATTTATAGATTTGTTCTCCCAAATCCACTTTAGCAGGACAGACATTCGAACAAGAGAGACACAACGAGCAAGCCGACACATTGTCTGCAAACTGTTTGGGATTACGCAACATGCCGAGATTGATGCCAATGGGTCCAGGGATGAAATAAGTATACGAATAACCGCCCGTCCTGCGATACACCGGACAAGTGTTCATACACTCACCGCAACGGATGCAATTCAGCGTCTTCACATGATCCGCATCAGCCAAGATATCGCTCCGTCCATTATCCACAATAATAATATGGAACTCGCCTCCCTCTGGTGGACGACGATAATGAGATGTGTAAGATGTAACCGGTTGCCCCGTACCTGAACGTGCCAACAAACGTGTAAATACGCCTAATGCTTCACGGTTCGGTACAATCTTCTCCATACCAAACGTGGCAATATGTACTTTAGGGAAAGAGGTTCCCATATCGGCATTTCCTTCGTTCGTACAAACTACGATTTCGCCTGTCGAAGCTACGGCAAAGTTTGCACCCGTCATAGCCACATCAGCATGGAGGAATTTGTCGCGCAAATGTCGGCGCATGGCGTGAGTCAGGTAAGTCGGGTCATAATTTCCTGGCTCTGTACCCAACTTCTCTTCCATCATCTGACCAATGGCTTGCCGTTTCACGTGAATGGCAGGTAAGACGATGTGGCTCGGCTTTAACTTCATGAGTTGAAGAATCCGTTCCCCCAAATCGCTTTCGACCACGTCAATGCCCTTCGAGAAAAGATATGGAGACATCTCGCACTCTTCCGTTAGCATCGACTTACTCTTGATAAGGTTCTTCGCCCCGTGTTGCTTCAAGATATCATAGACAATACGATTGTGCTCTTCCGCATCCTTCGCCCAATGGACAATCGCACCATTTGCCACCGCATTCCGTTCAAACTCTTCCAACAATGTATCCAGATGCGAATTGGAATACATCTTAATAGCCGAAGCCAAATCTCGAAGCCGTTCCCATTCCGGCAATGAGCGACTCTGCTTATCCCGCTTGGCACGCACCATCCAGAGTGTTTCGTCGTGCCATTTTTCTTGTGTCTCGTTTGCAATGAAACGGGTACCCGCTATTGCATGTTTCGTAGTCATAATCCAGCTGCTAATATTTGAACAATATGGATTGTCTTTATAGGAAGCTGCTCCCGGTTGATGACGCCCTGCATGTGCATCAGGCAGGAGCTATCGGCACCTGTTATGTATTCAGCTCCCGTACTCATGTGGTCACGTACTTTATCTTTCCCCATACAAACAGAAACTTCCGGTTCTTCTATCGAAAACATGCCACCGAAACCGCAACATTCGTCTATCCGTTTCGGCTCAAATACCTCAATGCCTTTCACCAACTGCAGTAAGTCCCGTAACTTAGAATAATAGGGAATATTCCGTTCACTGGGAGAAGAAAGATGCAATTCACGCACGCCATGACAACTGTTATGCAAGCTTACCTTATGAGGAAACTCCGCTTGCAAATGCGTAGGCTTCACTACGTCGTGCAAGAACTCGCAAATGTCGTAAATCTTCTCGCTATTTTGACATACATGGCCTGCCTCTTCCAATATGTGCGGATGATTCTCTTTCACAAATGCTACGCAACTGGCCGAAGGTCCTACCACATACTCATACGCCGCAAACAAATCTTCCATGCGAAGAGCCAAACGCGTTGCCTCCGCTTCAAAACCGGCATTTGCCATAGGTTGCCCGCAGCAGGTCTGGTTCAGCGGATAATCCACTTCCAGCCCCAACGATTTCAACAATTTGAAAGCCGCTATCCCGACTTCAGGATAAACGGCGTTCACATAACATGGTATAAATAAGCCTATCTTCATTTCTATAAATTACATTATTCAGATAGATTTCCAAGCCCTCGATTCTCAAACTACATTGGCACGCACGCGGCTCAACGTCTCTGGCGTCATGAGCAAGAAAGAGGCGATATAGGAAAGTGGTGCCCGACGAATAATCTCGGGCTTCGACTTCAACAATCGGTTATACCGCTCGTGCGCCGATTCGAAGCGGAACATATCCATTTTCTTTTGCGAAAGAATCAATGAATTTTCCAACAATCCACGATACACCTTTTCTATCTCATAATTCTCAGAAGCCAACCGAAGTAATGGATCGTGCGGAATACCATAAATCACACTATTTTCCAACGCCTCAACTACTAAATGCGAAGGCTTTTGACGCAAAAAACTTTCGATGCAAATGAAAACATCATCTTCACAACAAAAATGTTCCGTCAGCTCTTTGCCGTTCTTGTAATAATATTGACGCACAATCCCCTGGTGGACATATCCCATTTGTGTACAAACTTCCCTTTCATTGAGGAAATTCTGACCCTTCTTCACCTCCGTCCGAATCAATATGGAGGCAAGCACTTCCAGAGACTTTTTACTTATTGACGTCGTCTGGTCTGCCAACTTTTGCGCTATGTATAATGGTGTTTCCATGCTTTATATGTTTTTATTTATATTCTTGCCAACTTTTAATTTTAATGTCATCCATCGTCAATGTACAGAACGCATGGATAAAGGCACTTGCCAAGCGTGCGTTCGTAATCAACGGAATATTGAGGTCGATAGCCGCACGACGGATTTTATAACCATTGGTCAATTCGCCCGCCGAAAGGTCGCGCGGAATATTAACCACCATGTCAATCTTCTTCTCATGCAGCATCCGAAGCGCCTGAGGCTCTTTTCCCTCTTCGCTCGGCCAATAAACCAACGTACTGGGCACACCGTTCTCTTCCAAGAAACGATGCGTTCCGCCTGTAGCATACAGGTTATATCCCTTTTCGGCTAACAACTTAGCCGCATCAAGCATCGCTACCTTCTGCTTGGCGGTACCCGTCGAAAGCAGGATGTTCTTTTCAGGTATGCGCTGGCCTACGGAAAGCATACTCTTCAGGATAGCTTCCGAAACGTCATCTCCAATACAACCTACCTCGCCCGTCGAAGCCATATCTACACCCAAGACGGGGTCGGCCTTCTGCAAACGGTTGAAGGAGAATTGCGAGGCTTTGATGCCGACATAATCCAAATCGAACTCATTTTTGTTCGGCTTCTCGACCGGCAAGCCCAACATGATGCGCGTCGCCAGTTCGATGAAGTTTATCTTCAATACCTTGCTCACGAACGGGAAGCTACGCGAAGCACGCAGGTTACATTCGATTACCTTAATCTCATTACCCTTAGCCAAATACTGGATATTGAACGGACCGGAGATGTTCAGCTCTTTCGCGATTTGCTTGCTGATTTTCTTAATACGGCGCACCGTCTCTACATAGAGTTTCTGGGCCGGGAACTGAATCGTGGCATCTCCCGAATGGACACCCGCGAACTCGATATGTTCCGAGATGGCATACATGATGATTTCGCCATCCTTGGCCACCGCATCCATCTCGACTTCCTTCGAATGCTCGATAAATTGGCTTACCACCACCGGATGCTTCTTTGATACATTGGCCGCCAATTCGAGGAATCGCACCAACTCATCCTGGTTGGAGCAGACATTCATAGCCGCACCACTCAACACGTAGCTCGGACGTACCAAGACGGGGAAACCCACCTCGCGCACGAACTCGTTGATGTCGTCCATCGAAGAAAGTTCTTTCCAACGGGGCTGGTCTACACCGATACGGTCCAACATAGCCGAGAACTTCTCACGGTCTTCGGCATTGTCAATGCTCTTGGCCGAAGTACCTAATATATTTATATGTTGCGCATCAAGACGCATAGCCAGGTTGTTCGGTATCTGCCCACCCGTCGATACGATGACTCCATGCGGAGTTTCCAGCTCAAGGATATCCATCACACGCTCGAATGTCAATTCATCGAAATAGAGCCGGTCACACATATCGTAGTCCGTCGATACCGTCTCCGGATTATAATTAATCATCACCGAACGCCAACCTTCCTTCCGAATCGTGTTCAACGCCTGCACACCACACCAATCGAACTCCACCGAAGAGCCAATTCGATAAGCACCAGAACCAAGAACTACAACAGATTTCTTATCATTCTCATAGTGTATATCATTTTCAATACCGCTATACGTCAAATACAGATAATTGGTCTGAGCCGGATATTCAGCCGCCAACGTATCAATTTGCTTCACCACCGGCACAATGCCACGGTACTTACGGTCTTGACGTACCTGGAGTATCGCCTTCTCGGTATCATCCATCTTCTCCTTGAAGAGGGCACGCGCTATTTGGAAATCGGAGAAGCCCTGCACCTTTGCCTTACGCATCAGTTCGTCGGAAACTTCTGCTATTTTACTACATGCCTCCAGCTCGTTCGCCGTTTGGATAATGCCATACAATTTCTGGAGGAACCATTTGTCGATCTTCGTCAGGTCATGAATCTGGTCGATAGTATATCCCGCACGGAATGCTTTCGAGATGACAAAGATGCGACGGTCGGTCGGTTCGCGCAATGCCTTGTCGATGTCCGGCAACACCAGCTCTTTGTTCTCCACGAACCCGTGCATGCCTTGGCCAATCATACGCAAACCCTTCTGAATAGCTTCCTCGAACGTGCGACCGATAGCCATCACCTCGCCTACCGACTTCATGCTCGAACCCAACTCGCGTGCCACACCATGGAACTTACCCAAGTCCCAACGCGGAATCTTACATACTACATAATCCAACGCCGGCTCGAAAAAGGCGCTCGTGGTCTTCGTGACCGAGTTCTTCAACTCAAACAAGCCATAGCCCAATCCTAACTTAGCCGCTACGAAAGCCAAAGGATAACCGGTCGCTTTCGAAGCCAAAGCCGATGAACGGGAAAGGCGCGCATTCACTTCGATGACGCGATAATCCTCGCTCTCCGGGTCGTAAGCATATTGTACATTACATTCGCCCACAATACCGATATGGCGGATGATACGAATAGCCAACTCGCGGAGTTTGTGGTAATCCGTATTACTCAACGTCTGCGAAGGAGCGATTACGATACTCTCGCCCGTATGGATGCCCAGCGGATCGAAGTTTTCCATATTACATACGGTAATGCAATTATCGTACCGGTCACGCACCACTTCATATTCTACCTCTTTCCAGCCCTTCAAGCTCTTCTCGACCAATACCTGGGGTGAGAAAGAGAAGGCCTTTTCAGCCAACGCGTTCAGTTCCTCTTCATTATCACAAAAGCCGGAACCCAGACCTCCCAAAGCGTATGCCGCACGGATAATCACCGGATAACCCAACTCGGCTGCAGCCCGGCGTGCGTCTTCAATCGTCTCGACCGCCTCGCTCTTGATGGTTTTCACACCAATCTCGTCCAGCTTCTTGACAAACAACTCGCGGTCTTCCGTATCCATAATGGCCTGCACCGGCGTACCCAACACGCGTACGTGATACTTCTCCAACACACCGCTCTGGTAAAGCGCCACGCCACAGTTCAACGCAGTCTGTCCACCAAACGCCAAGAGGATACCATCCGGACGCTCCTTCTCAATTACTTTCTCTACGAAGAAAGGCGTCACCGGCAGGAAATACACCGTATCCGCCACCCCTTCCGAGGTCTGCACCGTCGCGATGTTCGGATTGATCAACACCGTCTCGATGCCTTCCTCTTTGATGGCCTTCAACGCTTGTGAACCCGAATAATCGAACTCGCCCGCCTCGCCAATCTTCAATGCGCCTGAACCCAAGATCAGGACTTTCTTTATATCTTCGTTCATTTGTATATTTTCTTTATACGGTTTATAGTTATAACATGCCGATGAAGCGGTCGAATATCAACGCCTCGGTATCGGTCGGTCCGCCACACGCTTCCGGGTGGAATTGCGAAGAGAAGAAGGGCTTCGTCTTGTGACGGATGCCTTCGTTCGAATCGTCGTTCATATTCACGAACAACGGTTCCCAATCCTCGCCCAACGTCGCGCTATCCACGGCATATCCATGGTTTTGCGAGGTGATGAAGCATTGGTTCGTCCCCACCATGCGCACCGGCTGGTTATGGCTCCGGTGCCCGTATTTCAACTTATAGATAGTCGCACCTCCTGCCTTAGCCAGTAATTGGTTGCCCATGCAAATACCGCATATCGGACGATTTCCATCTAATGCTTTGCGGATGTTTAATACGGCCTCTTCGCACGTATCGGGGTCGCCCGGTCCGTTCGAGAGGAACAAGCCATCATATTCCAACGCATTGAAGTCATAGTTCCAAGGAACCCGGATGACTTCCACGCCCCGCTTCAAGAGGCAACGGATGATGTTCGTCTTCACGCCGCAATCTACCAGCACCACTTTCTTAAATGAAGAATGAGGAATGGAGAATGAAGAATCTGCCGGATAAGCCTTTGTCTCACCATCCGGAGTATAGACGATTATCTCCTTACATGAAACCTTATCCACATAATTGATATCCCCATACTTCGGAAATTCTTCCTTCTTCATTTGTACTTCTTCCTCAAAAACGATGCGCCCCATCATGACGCCATGCTCGCGGAGTTTCTTCGTCAGGGCACGCGTATCAATACCCGTGATGCCCGGAATCTGCTCGCGCTTCAACCAATCCCCTAAGCTCTCTACGGCGTTCCAATGGCTATATTCGGCGGAATAATCGCTTACTATAATGGCTTCGGCATGAATCTTTTCGCTTTCCATATAGCGTGGCAAACCATTCTCGGCAAACGAGAAGGGCGGAACGCCATAATTTCCCACCAAAGGATAGGTCAAGACCATCAATTGCCCTGCATACGAAGGGTCGGTAAGGCTCTCCGGATAACCCGTCATGGCCGTATTAAACACCACTTCGCCCGCCACGGGCTTCTCGTAGCCGAACGACTTCCCGCGGAATGCCGTCCCGTCGTCGAGTATAAGAGTTACGTTTCTCATCTTTTATATATAAGTATCGTTATAGTTGTTCTTTATATTTTTAATGCAAATAGACATGCTCCATATAATCGATAAACGCGCGGTTTACCATCCGGATGCCTCCTGGCGTCGGGTAATCTCCCGAGAAATACCAATCGCCCGGATGGTTCGGGCAGGAAGCGTGAAGTCCTTCGAGCGTCTGATAGACGATTTCGACCTTCGCATTCGTCCCTACGGGTGTCAGGAGCGTGACCATCTTGTCTGATATCTCTTTGTCGGTGAAGGGCGCATACACCTCTTTCACGTAATTGACGTCCGCCTTCTGTTCGGCTTCTTGCTTCTTTGCCTTTTGGTAAGCCGACATCAAGATGCCCTCCAATCCTCTATCCTTCAAGAGGGCTACGGCGGCACGGAAGGCGATGAACTCATCCATGTGCGACATATCAATGCCATAATAATCCGGATAACGCACCTGGGGCGAAGAGGAGACGATGACGATCTTCTTCGGATGCAAGCGGTCGAGAATACCAATGATGCTCTGCTTCAAGGTAGTTCCCCGCACGATGCTATCGTCTATCACCACCAGGTTGTCTTCAAACGGGACGATGCTTCCATACGTCACGTCGTATACGTGCGCCGCCAAATCGTTTCGGCTATTGCCTTCCGCGATGAACGTGCGCAACTTAATATCCTTGATAGCCACCTTCTCCGTCCGTACTCGCATCGAGAGTATCTTTTCTAATTCGAACTCTTCGAGGAGATGGCTCCGGTCGGCTATCCATTCCTTCTTCAACCGATTCAAGTATTCGTTCAATCCTTCTTGCATCCCATAGTATGCCACTTCGGCCGTATTGGGGATAAAGGAAAATACCGTATGGTTCAAATCATTCCCCACGGCACGAAGCACGGCAGGCACCAACGTCTCGCCCAACTTCTTCCGCTCACGATAAATATCCACATCGCTTCCCCGCGAGAAATAAATACGCTCGAACGAGCAGGCTTTGTTTTCCTTCTCCGGTACGATTTGCTCTGTCCGCACCTGGCCGGCTTTGCTTACGAAGAGTGCTTCGCCATGCCCCAGCTCGTGGATGTCTTCGGCATGGACGTTCATCACTGTTTGGATGACCGGCCTTTCGGATGCCAACACGACAATTTCCTCGTCTTGATAATAGAACGCCGGACGGATGCCCCAAGGGTCGCGCACACTAAACATCTCGCCACTACCGGTAATGCCGCATATCACGAAGCCGCCATCCCACGTCGGTACGCACCGTTTCAACACATCGCCCAAGTCAATCCGCTCTTCAATGGCCTGCGTGATGTCCATGCCCCGAAGCCCTTCCGCTTCGCATTGTTCGAACAGATGCTCTACGACGCGGTCCAACCGATGCCCTACCTGTTCCAACATAATATAGGTATCAGCGTACTTACGCGGATGTTGCCCATCGGCCGTAATCTGTTTGAATATCTCTTCTACATTGGTCAAATTGAAATTGCCGCAAAGCGCCAAATTGCGAGCGCGCCAATTATTGCGGCGAAGGAAAGGATGCACATAAGAAATGCCCGATTTACCGGTCGTACTATACCGAAGATGCCCCATGTAAAGCTCTCCGGCAAAGGGAAGGTTGGCTTTCGCATAAAAGGGATCGTTCAATTCATCGGGAGACAAATCCCGGTAATGTGTGTGAACGGCAGAAAATATCTCGGTGATGGCACCCGTTCCCAGTGCCCTCTCGCGAAACATATATTCCTCGCCTGCTTCAGCTTCGAGCTTCACGCAAGCTAATCCGGCGCCCTCCTGCCCGCGGTTATGCTGCTTTTCCATCATGAGGTAGAGCTTGTTCAGCCCGTACATCCACGTACCATACTTCTCGTGGTAATACTCTAATGGCTTGAGCAACCGAACCATGGCGACGCCACATTCGTGCTTTAATACTTCCATTTTATTATGAGGTCTTGTATTCCGCGTACAAAGGTACGGTTTTTTCCCGGATTTATGCCTATATTTCCTGCCGTTTATGCCTATATTTGTCTTAAAATATGCCTATGTTTCTTTGGAAAGATGCCTATGCTTTTTTCCAAAGGCCGTTTTACTCCATCCGCGCGATGAGCGAAGCGAAGAGTTGGGACATTTGTCCGGCGGCCTGATTAGCGGCTACAATCACATCGTTCGCGTCGTTTACGAAATCATCGGCAAAATGATATCCTTCATTCGTAATGACCGACATGCCGAATACACGGATGCCACAATGGCGCGCCACGATGACCTCCGGTACCGTGCTCATCCCAATCGCATCGCCTCCCACCTTGCCATAGAACGCATATTCGGCGGGCGTCTCGTAAGAAGGGCCGGTAAGTCCGACATACACGCCTTTCTTCACGGGAATCTGCATTTCGGATGCAATGGTTTCCATCAACCGGATTAACTCCCGGTCGTACGCACGGGTCATATCTGGGAAGCGCGTCCCGAAGGTTTCGAGGTTCGGACCAACGAGCGGATTAGGCATCATATTGATATGGTCCCGAATAATCATCAAATCTCCTATTTTGAAAGAGGTATTGATGCCTCCTGCCGCATTCGAAACAAGCAAGTTCTTTACCCCTAAGAGGCTCATGACGCGCACCGGAAAGGTCACCTGCTCCATCGTGTAGCCTTCGTAATAATGGAAACGGCCCTGCATCGCCACGATCTGCTTTCCTCCCAGTTTTCCACATATCAGATTGCCCTTATGCCCTGAAGCGGTCGAGCGGACAAAATGCGGAATCTCGGCGTACGGGATTACAATCGCCTCTTCAATCTGTTCCGCCAACGAGCCCAACCCGCTACCTAAGATAATAGCCGTCTCCGGCTTTCCCGTCATGCAAGCGGACAAATAAGCCGCCGTCTCTGCATAGTTGTTGTTCATTTCTTTCCTGTTTTATCGTTTTATTAAATCGTAAGCCAGGCGGGCGGTTTTCTCCAAGATCTCCTCCTCGCCCGGGACTTTCCTGTTTTCCATTAATACTTTCCCATGGCATAGCACCGTATCGATGCAACTTCCGTTGGCCGCATAGACCAGGTTCGAGATGAAGTTGAAATTCGGCACAAAAGCGGGTTGCTTCAAGTCGACCAGGCAAAGGTCGGCCAAACGTCCTACCTCAACGCGCCCGGCATCTAAACCTAAGATATCCGCCCCGACCGCCGTAGCCGCCTCAAACACCTCTTGCGCCGTAAGCACTTCCGGGTCTTTACGCCAGGCTTTCCCGACGAGGGCCGCCAGCTTCATCGCCTCGACCATGTCCAGGTTGTTGGACGAAGAGCAGCCGTCCGTCCCCAAGCCGACCTGGATTCCTGCCCGCTTCATCTCGACGAAGGGGAAGCGGATGCCCGATGCCAACTTCAAATTCGAGGCCGGATTGTGGACCACCTTCACGCCATGGTCTGCCAACATCCGGATCTCGTCCGCATCTACATAGATTCCATGCGCAATGACCAAGCGCGGCGAAAGCACACCTAATTTATATAAATAACGTACGGGCGTCAATCCAAACTTCTCGACCGAACCACGCACCTCCTCTTCCGTCTCGGCCAGGTGGAGATGAATCCGCACATTCCGTTCGCGGGCAAAGGCGTGTATCCATTGCAACAACTCGCCCGATACGGTGTAAATGGCGTGCGGCCCTACGGTATATTGCACCCGCGAGCCATAATCCTCCGCCACGCGGTAAAGCCGTTCGCACTCCTCTTTGCATTTCTCGGTCAATACGGGATCGAAGCGGTCAAAGCAGCAGGCCGAAAGGTACCCGCGGATGCCCATCTCGTTCACCGCGTCGGCCGTGGCCCGGAAGCGTTGGTACATGTCGAGGAAGGTTGTCGTCCCCGATTTGATCATTTCCAAGCACGCGAGCTTCGAGCCCCAGTAGACGTCCTCGGCGCGCATCTTCGCTTCATTGGGCCAGATCTTCTCTTCCAGCCAAGGCATCAGCTTCATATCGTCGGCATAGCCGCGGAAGAGCGTCATGGCGGCGTGCGTATGGCCGTTCACGAAACCGGGGATCACGGCTTTGTCCGTCCCGTCGATGACCTTATCGGCCTTTACGTCCAGCTGCTCGCCGATTTGCCGGATGCGCTCCTTCTCGATATAGATATCCACCGGGCGCATATCCAGCTGCACGTTCTTTATTAGTATCTTATTGATCATATCCTCAACTATATTTGGCTTGTTTGTTTTTAATCTTTTCATTTCGGATGCGCGCCAACAGGTTCTTTTTCAATCCGCGGCGCACGGCCACCAAGGCGCAGGATTCGAATACGTCGATCCGCCCGACCTCTTCCGGCTTCAACCCGCCCTTCTGGCAAAGGAACCCCACAATGTCGCCCCGGCTCAGTTTGTCCCGTTTTCCTTTATTTATATGTAACGTCTCCCAGGCGGCCGGTTTCGGTACGCGGGTTTCGTCGGGCAGGAAAAACTCGGGCACGTCGGCGGGGACGTATGCCGGGACCTCCTCGATGGGGTTGAGCAGGAGATACGCCGTACCGGTCGCGTGCATCCGGGCGGTGCGTCCGTTGCGATGCACGAATGCCTCCTCGTTCAGGGGCAAATGGTAATGGACGATGTGGCGTACTTCCGGGATGTCCAGTCCGCGGGCCGCGAGGTCGGTGGTGATGAAAACCGCCGTGCTCCCGTTCGCCAAGCGCGCCAAGCGTTGCTCGCGCTCCGGTTGTTCCAACCCGCCATGGAAACAAACGGCCTCCACTTTTTTCTGCTGAAGGTAATCCCCCACGCGTTCGACGGACTCGCGGTAGTTGCAAAACACCAGCGCCGGTTCGCCCTGCAGCTCGCCGAGCAGTTTATATAAGGTATCGAGTTTGTCGATTTCGGGCGAATGCACGGCATAGAGTTTCAACCCGCGCGGCTTATCCTCCAGGAACGAGAGCTCCAGCGGACGGCACAGCCCCACGAACTCCGGCACCTCAAGGGCCGCCGTGGCCGATGTCAGCACCCGCCGCCGCACGCCGGGCATCTGCGCCAAGATGCGCTTCATCTCCGGCACGAATTTCAGCTCCAGCGACTTGTCGAACTCGTCTAAAATGACGGTATGCACCCCGCGCAAATCCATATCCCCGCGCTCCAGGTGGTCCAGCAGGCGTCCCGGCGTCCCGATCAGCAGCGCAGGCGGTTGCTCCAAGCTCCGCTTTTCGGTTTGGAATGGATGCCCGCCATAGCAGCAGGTCGCCTTCAGTCCCGTCCCCATCGCGCGGAACACCCGGTCGATTTGCAACGCCAATTCGCGTGAAGGCACAATGACCAGCACCTGCACGCGCCCCGCGTCTTCCAGCTCCGGGAGCAAGGGCAAGAGGAACGCCAACGTTTTGCCCGAACCGGTGGGGCTGAGCAGCACCAAATCGCGCGCCGTTCCCGCCTCCAGGGCCGCCTGCTGCATCGCGTTCAGCTCTGCAATGCCCAACCGCTGCAAGGCTTGATTTATTTTATCTTGTTGTAAATCCATATCTTATACTTTATTCCTTATTCTTTAAAAAACAGGTTTGCACGCATGCCTGCCGAACCCGACACCCCCATTTTCCTGGCCAAACGGCTCCGTTGGGGGCTTTGCAAAGGCGTTTGTAAGCTTCCCAGCGGCG
This sequence comes from uncultured Parabacteroides sp., assembly GCA_944325335.1. Lineage (GTDB taxonomy): Bacteria > Bacteroidota > Bacteroidia > Bacteroidales > Tannerellaceae > Parabacteroides. The sequence goes on from CALUZR010000020.1 coordinate 51,382, forward strand.
CTGGGAACGTTGCAAACACGTTTGTAAACCCGCCAGCCGCGCCGGAGAACGTTGCAAACACGTTTGTAAACCCGCCAGCCGCGCCGGGGAACGTTGCAAACACGTTTGTAAACCCGC
>CALUZR010000021.1 GCA_944325335.1 uncultured Parabacteroides sp.
GTATAAAACGGATTCATTCATGCGACAAAGGTACAACTTTTACTCGTCTTATCCACATAAATTTTCCGCTGACCCATAATATACACAAACAAAATCTTTATGCAAAAAGCGGAAAAATCTGCAACCCTTTTCTTTTTCGTTGCGTCTTATAGAGTAGAATAATAAAACAGCAAGAAAATGAAAACAGGTATTTTGGCAACAGGAATGGCGTTTATGGGCGCATTCGCTTTGGCTTTGCCCGCTCAGGCAGAGAAGATTGAAGGGAATGGAAAAGTAATTACAAAGGAAATCCGGGTAAACGATTATTCGGGCGTTTCGATGGGCGGATTGCACAACGACGGAGGCTCGTTCTCGTTCACCGACCTTTTCAAAGCGCGGACGTATGTCTCGCCCACCTTTAATTATAAGCAGGGAAACGAATCGGTCATTCGCATTACGACGGACGAAAACATCCTGCCGCACCTCGACGTAAAGGTGGATGACGGCGTGCTGCGTATTTGCACTGAAGACGATGAGACGCTCCTCCCGACGAAGTTCGTAATCGACGGTACGTCGCAAACCTTGGAAACCGTGCGGATTAGCGGTGGCGGGAACTTCTATCTGAAATCGCCCCTGAAAAGCGAAACGCTAAAAATGCGGATCAGCGGCGGTGGGGATTTGTATTTAAACGAACCAGCCAACGTAACCAATTGCGCCATCCGCGTAAGTGGCGGCGGTGATATGGAAGGTTCACAGTTGTCGTGCGACCAAATCACAATTGACGTTTCGGGAGGTGGCGACGTGAAATTGGGCGGAAAAGCCGGGGAAGGCGAACTGCGTGTATCGGGCGGTGGCGATGTCCATGCCTATGACATGACGTTCGATGAACTCTCGTTCCGCATCAGTGGAGGCGGAAGCGCCCGCGTCCATGTGCTCCAGAAGCTGGATGGCCACGTGAGCGGCGGAGGCGACCTCTATTATAAAGGAAACCCGAATGCCGAAACCTCGACCAGCGGAGGCGGCGATGTACATAAAGTAAACGATTAAAACAGAAAGACATGAAGACAATGCGGAATTTATTCATCCTGGCGGCTCTACTCGGTATCATCATGCCTGCCCAGGCAGAGAAGATAAAAGGAAACGGGAAGATTGTGACGAAAGAAATCCAAGTGGCAGCGTATGAATGCGTCAACATGGGCAGCCAACCAAGCCACCAAGGAAGTTTGTTTGGATCGAAGAAAAAGAGCTATAAGACGACGCTCGCCCCAACCTTCTATTATACGCAAGGCGACCAGGCATCGCTCACGATCACCACAGACGAGAACCTATTGCCCTATTTTGAAATCGAGGTAAAAGGCAAGAAGCTGGAAATCGCCATCCAAGAGGGCATGACCCTTTCGCCCACGAAGTTGGAATTCAATGGTTCGTCTGAGGCATTGAACGCCATCGAGCTCCATGCCCATGGTTATTTCCATTTGCAATCGCCGCTAAACGGCAAGGCGCTGGAGGCTTCTTCGGCCGGTGGTGGCGAGATTTATCTGAACCAACCCGTGCGACTGGTGAAATGCGAAGCGAGCCTGGCGGGCGGTGGCTGCATCGAAATGAAGCAATTGACGTGCGAAAAGATGGAAACCTCGATTGCAGGCGGCGGTGAAGTCGAATTGGCCGGAGAGGCCGAGGAGCAGGAAATCAGCATTGCCGGCGGTGGAAAGGTCCATGCGTATGACTTCCTCACGGAACAGGTCGACTTCAGCAGTGCGGGCGGCGGCTCGGCGGAAGTACATGCGACGAGGCGATTGGAAACATCCATGGTCGGCGGGCACATCTATTATAAAGGCAATCCGGAAATAGAAACCTCAAATGTAGGAGGGAAAGTGCGCCAGGTGAATTGATTTTTTCCTATTTTTGTGCGGGGTAAACGTTATCCCGCATTTTTATTAACTAAACAACAAGGAAAATGAAAACGAAAAGTGTATGGTTATGGGCGTTTTTGTTCAGTTTCGTGCTGAGCATTCAAGCCGCAGACAATGTGAATGGGAATGGGAAATTGACAACTAAGTCGATCAAAGTGGACGATTTCAACGAAATCCGCATCGATGGCATCATGGACTTCAACTACGCGCAATCGGAAGCGGACGCGAACAACCTCGCAATCACAGTCGACGAAAATCTGCACCAATATATCAAGATCGATATCCACGACCGCGTCCTGACAGTCGGGTTCGACAAGAAGGTGAACGTGGTGAAACTGACGAAGTTCATCGTCAAAACCAATTCCAAATGGCTGAAAAAGGTGCGCGTGGCAGGCAATGCCAACTTTATGGTGCAGACGCCGCTGAGCGGTGATGAACTGGAAGTGAAAGCCAACGAGAATTGCCTCGTCCAATTCCTGAAGCCAGTCGAAGTAGGCGTATTGAAACTGGACGTAGCGGGCAGCGCGAATATGGTGGTCGAGACGATGAAAGTAGACAAACTGGATTGCAACATGAACGGCTCCGGCTCGATCCGCCTGAAAGCTGGTTCGGCCAACCAAGGCGATTACACCACCAATGGGAGCGGCGACATCCATGCCTTTGGCGTGGCAATTCCCGACGTGAAATGCAAGATGGCGGGAAGCGGACTGAGCGAAGTGCATTCGACGGGTAATCTCAACGCGTCGCTCGTCGGCAAAGGCACAATCCGCTACAAAGCGCACGAGGGAATCAATGTCCAACAACGCATCTTGGGCAAAGGGACGATTGAAGAAGTAAAAGAATAATCCCGGCACATGAAGAGACACATCCCTTTACTGCTTTTGTTCATCGGATGGATGGGCCTGATGGGCTTCGGTTGCCAACCGAAAAAACAGACGGACGAATCGGTCCTCGCACCGGAAGACACGGTGCCGCACGTATATGAATATGGCATCTGTATCGACTCGATGAACCTGAACCGCTTCGAGATCCGCCCGGGCGACAATCCGGCGCTCATCTTTGCCCGCCTGGGTTTCACGGCTCTGGAGGCGGATAGCATGAGCCGCGCCTCGGCCTCGGTGCTCGACCCGACCAAACTCCGCGCCGGCATGCACTATTGCACGCTCACCACACAGGACAGCTTGGAGACGATCCGCTATATCGCCTTTGCCAAGTCGCTGACAGACTATGCCATCATCGACCTCACGGGCGACACGCTCCACGCCTTTGCCTACACCAAGGACATCCATCTGAAACGGAAATACATTGAAGGGACGATCCGCTCTTCGCTCTGGAACGAGATTGCGGCCAGCGGCGTCTCCCCGCTCCTCGCCATGGAGATCGCAGACGTTTATGCGTGGCAAATCGACTTCTTCGACGTGAAGGAGGGCGACGCCTATCAGGTGATTTTCAACGAGGCATTCGTAGACGACACCACGTCGCTCGGCGTCGAGTCGGTCGATGCCGCCATCTTCACCCACCAAGGGAAGACATTCACCGCCATTCCCTTCACGCAAGACAGTGTCTTCGAGTATTTCGACCCGGAAGGGAACAGCCTCCGTAAGGCATTCCTCAAGGCGCCGCTCGATTTCTTCCGCATCACCTCGCGCTTCTCGAACGCCCGCTTCCATCCCATCTTGAAACGATACCGGGCACACCACGGCGTGGATTATGCCGCTCCGATCGGGACGCCCGTGAAGAGCATCGGTGCCGGCGTCGTTATCTCGAAAGGCTGGGCAGGCGGCGGAGGAAACACGGTCAAGATCAAGCATAACGGGAGCTACACGACCTCGTATATGCACCTCAGCCGCTATGCCAAGGGTTTAGCCGTCGGGCAACATGTGCAGCAAGGCGAAGTGATTGGTTATGTGGGCTCGACAGGTTTGTCCACCGGTCCGCACCTCGACTTCCGTGTCTATCGGAATGGACAAGCCATCAATCCGCTGGAGATGGACGCGCCGCCCTCGCTTCCCGTCAAGCCCGAGTTGCGCGACAGCTTCCTGCTGATCCAAAAGCGTTATGTGGCCGAGCTCGACAGCCTCCATCGCCAATATCGCGGCACGGTGTTGAATCTTTAAGGAATAAAAATTCATGGCACACAGATAACACAGATTTAACAGATGACCACAGATTTTCATTTTGGCTACGCTGTATTGACAACCGAAAACATAAGGAATCTGTGGTCATCTGTTAAATCTGTGTTATCTGTGTGCCTTAAATACACAAATCATAAACAGAAAAAAAACAATAAACTCAACGATTTATGAAGACATTAGGAAATATCATTTGGTTACTTTTCGGTGGATTGCTCACAGCAGCCGAGTATCTCGTGGCGAGCTTCGTCTTGATGATCACGATCATCGGCATTCCGTTCGGGTTGCAGACGTTGAAACTCTGTATCCTCGCCCTCTGGCCTTTCGGACGGACGGTGACAGACAGTGGAAATGGCGGCGGATGCCTCTCGCTCGTGATGAACGTCATCTGGATTTGCGTCGGCGGCTTCTGGATTTGCCTCACGCATCTCGGTTTCGGACTCCTGCTCTGCCTCACGATTATCGGCATTCCCTTTGGCCGCCAGCACTTCAAGATGGCCGCCCTTGCCCTCACGCCGTTTGGGAAAAATATTGCCTGAAGGACATTAAAGCGCTGCGTCTCCAGGTTCAGAGCTTCGCAGCTTGCGGAACCCTTCTCAAGGCAACTCAAATCGCCAGACTTCGCTTCCACCCTCTTCGTTTTCATGAATTCCGAGTAGGAAACGATCGGAGGGAGAGGCGGCGATGCGCATCAAAGTCGTGCTTAACTGATAGCGGGCAAGGCAGTTCCCTTTCCAATCGAGGACGAAGAGCGTACGGGAAGCGGTGCGGTCCGGCGTTCCGTTGTAGAGAGCATAGAGGCGATTCGCGGTGCCAGACAGATGGGTGAAATGGCGCGCGGCTTCTGGGAAATTGAGGAATTCGCCTGCAGATTTCGGATAATCCAACTTGTCACCAACTCGGCATCCTCCGATCCATTCTCCTTTCGCGTCGTAAAAAAGAAGAAGGTTCATGAGCTGCATCCCGACTGCCACGCGTTCGGCCGCCGGATTCGCGCAAAGTGTATTTCTATAAAGGAGCGGCAGGGCGAGGTCGGAGTAATTTCCCTCAACTTCAGGGAAAAAGGAAACTTCTTTTTCCACGGTGTTGTTTGCGTTGTTCCAGACAAAGAAGAGATGGTCGTGAGCGTCCAAATCGAAACCGTAAGTGTAAGCCTCGCCTTGGTTCAGGTTCGTGCAAAAAGGGAAACCCTCAGGCAGTCGGTGGCTTTCTACGGCAAACGAATCAGAGCAGACGATGCGTGCCAGTTGGGCGCTGTTCGGGTCGATAAAGCCGAGTTGTTGCCTGTTTTCGGGTGCGACGGCCCGGTCGAAAAGAGGCTGGACAAACTCGTCGGGCCCATTTCCTTTATAGAAAACCTTCGCGCAACGCTCTGGATGGGAAAGTGGACGGATTTGCAGGAGCGAATCGCTGTAAAAATCGGCAAAGATGGCAAACGAATCCAACACCGCGAGGTCATAATATACATTCAGCGATGTATCGTCGGCCAGAAACAATTCGCCGTGCAACTCTTCCGCCTCCGTAGGCGACGGAGCAAACTGGCCGATGTCTGTTTGTGAGCATGAGGTCAGCAAAATAACTCCCAGAATTAAACTCTTTTCGATTTTAAACCACATATCTTTTCTTATTTATATATTTTCTTGTGGCAAATGTAGAAAGACAAATCGGTTTTTCCTATAGAAAAGGAAAAGATTTTCGAAGATCGCCGGCGATTATAACTATAATCCCAAACAATCATAACTATAATCCTAAACGATCATAACTATAATTCCAAGCGATTATAACTATAATTCCAACGCGTCACAGGCATAAAAAAGAAGGTCGCCCTCCGGGATGGAAAGCAACCTTCGTCAGACTCCTTTACAGTGCCGCATCTATTTAAGCGCATGCGTAGAAGACCTCTTGTGCATCGCGCCCTTGCTGGATTTTCTTCTCCCGCATGAGGTCTGCCAACGCTAAACATAAATCGATGTTGTTCAACTTGCATATTTTTTGTAACTCGTTGAACGAACAGCGAGTTGTGTTTGCCAAAATGTTGTATACGACTAAACTGTTTCTCTTGATAAAATCAATATTTAATGCCATAGCAATGAAATTAAGTAATCTGTTTTATAGAATAAACGCGGAAAGGCATCAAATTGTTTTGGGAATAGGCGCCTTCTTTGTCTCTTTTAAGATTATTTTGATTTGAGAGTGGTCGATTATTCCTACATTTGCAACCAATAGTTTAATTCTAAAGAAAATGAGCGATATGAAAAAGTTTTTTTGGATAAGCTGCCTATTGGCCGTGTGCACATGGGCGAATGCGCAGAAGTATGCCTTGATCGATATGGAATATATCCTGAAGAATATCCCGGCCTACGAAATGACCAACGAGCAATTGAGCCAAGTATCGAAAAAGTGGCAAAACGAAGTGGACGCCCTCCAGCAAGAGGCTCAGAACATGTACAAAACGTATCAAAGCGACTTGGTTTTCCTTTCCGACGAGATGAAAAGCAAGCGCGAAGAGGAAATCGTACAGAAAGAGCAGGAAGCGCAAGACTTGAAGCGCAAATACTTCGGCGCGGACGGCGAACTATATAAGAAGCGCGCCAGCCTCATGAAGCCGATCCAGGACGAAATCTACAACGCGGTAAAAGAGATTGCCGACGCCAAAGGATACCAAATCGTGGTAGACCGCGCCTCGGCCATGAGCATCATCTACGCCTCGCCCAAGATCGATATCAGCAATGAAGTGCTTGCAAAGTTGGGATATTCAAAATAAATGCGTAATTTTGCGCCGTCTTTTTTGGCAGACGCTTTTTTGAGTCGAATCAAATAAATAACAATTATAACAGAAAAAATGAAGAAACTTATTGTTTTATTACTGATGCTCCTGCCCTTTGCAGGCGCCATGAATGCCCAGGAAGCGAAGATCGCTTTCGTGAATGCTGGAGAAATCTTCACAATGATGCCCGAATTTAAGGACATGCAGAAGAAGATGGAAGACTTGAACGCGAAGTATAAAACGGAATTGGAGACCATGAACAGCGAATACCAAAAGAAGTATTCCGATTTCATCGCCCAACAAGATTCGTTGACCGAGAACATCAAAGTACGCCGCATGCAGGAAGTGCAAGACATGCAGCAACGCATCGACAACTTCGTACAAGTAGCCCAGCAAGACGTAGCAAAGCAGCAACAAGATTTGATGATGCCGATCCAGCAGAAATTGCAGGACGCTATCAAGGCCGTAGGCGCAGAACAGGGTTATACCTATATTATCGACCCGCAAGTATTGCTCTACACCGGCCCGAATGCCATCGATGCAACAGCCTTGGTGAAGACTAAATTGGGATTACAATAAAATCTGTTTCATACTATAATGAGTTGAGGGGAATGATTCCGCGAGGAACATTCCTCTTTTTTCTTTTTCAAGATGGAAATGTTCTCGAAAGCAGCCGGGCCGATTGGCGTGTTCGATTCGGGTTATGGCGGACTGACGGTGTTCGACAAGATTCTCGAACGGATGCCGGCGTATGATTATATCTATTTGGGAGACAATGCCCGGGCTCCTTATGGCGGGCGTTCGTTTGAGGTGGTCTATCGCTTCACGCGCGAGGCCGTCATGCGCCTCTTCCGCGAGGGATGCCAGCTGGTCATCTTGGCTTGCAACACGGCTTCGGCCAAGGCGTTGCGCACGATCCAGCAATGCGACCTCCCGCGGTGGGACGCCTCGCGGCGCGTCTTGGGCGTGATTCGTCCGACCGTCGAGCTGATGGACCGCCTCAGCCACACGAAGCACATCGGCGTAGTCGGGACGGCGGGCACGATCTCGTCCGGCTCCTATCCACTGGAAATCGCGAAGATGTTCCCGCATATCCACGTCGAGGCGGAGGCTTGCCCGATGTGGGTGCCGCTCGTCGAGAACAACGAATATGCCTCGCCCGGCGCCGATTATTTCGTGCAAAAGTACTTGGACCAGCTCTTTGCGAAAGACGCGCGCATCGACACGCTCATCCTCGGCTGCACGCACTATCCGCTCCTGCTCGACAAGATCCGGAAATACGTGCCCGCAGGCGTCACGCTCCTCCCGCAAGGCGAGTATGTGGCGCAAAGCCTGGAAGATTACCTGAAGCGGCATCCCGAAATGGCGTGCAAGCTCACCACCGGAGGCACTCGCCGTTTCCTGACGACCGAATCCGCCGAGAAATTCTCCGAAGCCGCCTCCATCTTCCTGCACCATCCCGTCGAGGCTGAATCGATTCGGTTGGAGGAATGAGCCTTTATTTGTCTGAAATTTCTTTCACTTTTTTATGGATATTCCAATTATCCTCCTTAACTTTGCGGCATCCCTTAGGAGATTCAGCGGAATCTTTGGGATATACATATTGAGTTAAAGCATTTACGATATTATTCCAGATCAGAAAAAATCGCCAATTTTTTTATCAAACCGGAATAATAACAATAAATGCTTGCACTCGTAGCTGTACTTTTCATATACGGGAAAGGTATATTTATATCTATACAGCATAGAGTGCGAGCTGTTGTTAGTATTATTGGTTTGATGGGTGTTTGGCGATACCTTCTGATCTGATAAGAAAACAACACTCGCACTTTTTTTATGCCTGTTTGGTTGTTGGTAAATGCATACAGTCTGAATGAATTGATTTATTAACAACTTAAATTACAGGTTTATGAAAAGCAGAATTATTACAATGTTAGTGGCATTCTTGGTTATGCTCGGGAATGCGGTTTGGGGGCAAGAAACTGTGTCGATTCGTACGGCAGAAGAACTGAGGGCATTTGCTGAAAGAGCAAATGAGGACGCAGATAACAATATTGAATGGAATGTTTCGTTGGAGGCCGATATTGATTTAGGAGGAGAAAGTAATCCTTGGACGCCGATAGAACAATTTCGAGGGACTTTTGATGGTAAAAATCATATAATTCGTGAGGTATATATAAATACTCCAGGGACTGAAGGAGGATATGGATTCTTTATTGCAGTATTAGGTGATGTGAAGAATTTGAATATAGAAGGAAATATTGTAGCGACAGGATCTACAACTTACTATGGTGGAATTTGTGCAGGAGTTGGTGAAGATTCTTATTTATCAAATTGTAGTTTTTCTGGAGAAATCAACATAGAGATTGATTCATACGACCAGGCTCCTGGTATTGGCGGAATTTGTGGCTCTTTTTCGACAATGATATCTAATTGCGTAAATCGCGCCGATATAAATGTTAAGATAAATAATCTTGATATGCCTTGGGGACCTAATCCTAATGTAATAAGAATGTTCGGTATAGGTGGTGTTGCTGGACAAGGTGCAAGTATGATCGAAAATTGTTATAATGTAGGAAATTTGAAAATAGAAGGGGATGATAATGCTATACCCTATTTGGCAATAGGAGGAATTGCAGGAATCGCTGGCATAAATAATTGCTATAATATAGGAAGTATCGATGCCTCTATAAAAAATGAAGAATTTATAGAATCCAATCTGAGAGGTTCAACATCAATAGGTGGATTAATTGGAATCTTTATGCTTGATATAAAGAATAGCTATAATATAGGAAAAATAACGGCTTTAACAGAGACAATTGCCAAAGACTATTATAAAGGGAATATTTATGGTTGGAATATGTTTCAAGAAGATAATATTTCAAATGTTTATTATTTATCTCAAGGAATAGAGGCAGAAGATGAAACTATATTAAGTGCTACTCAAGATCAATTTTCAAGTGGAGAAATAGCCTACGAACTAAGAAAAGCGGGAGGAAACTACGGCCAAGATATACATAGCGACACACCAGCCGAATCTCCTACTTTATTATGTTTCACACCTGATGATGCTGTTTATAAATTGACATTAGATTACAGCGAAGTCGATACAGAAAAAGAAACAGAAGAGAAATTTGTAAATAGCAAATATTTAGGACTTCCTGAACTGACTACAGAAGAGGAAGGAAAACGCATTGGTTGGTTTGATGCAAGCGATAAAGAATATACATCCGAATCTGAAATCGCAAATGATATTACACTTACGGCGAAACTAGTCGAGATAGTATATTATAATGTAGAGGTCAAAGTAAACGATGACGCTATGGGTACGGCAACTGGTAATGGTACATACGAAGCGGGAACACAAGCGACTGTCACTGCGACTTCCAACGAGGGCTATGAGTTTGTTAATTGGACGAATGTAGAAGGTAATGTTGTAAGCTCTTCTTCTGAATATACGTTTACGGTAACAGCTGATATTACTTTAACTGCAAACTTCCAAGAGAAAACAGAAAGTGACGAAGACCAAGACAACGACAAACCCGGCACCATCGTCAAGCCCATCAAATACTACAACATCTACATAGACACCATCTGCCCCGGCCTCAATGTAGAAGTCAGCAAAGATGTAGTCCAGGAAGGCCATCAAGTCAGCGCCTATCTCACGATCCAAGCCGAATGCGACACCACCGGCATGCGCTTCGAATACAAACGCGGTCTCTTCGGCTATTGGAAAGACTTGAAAGAATTGGAAGGCGTGCAACCAGGTGAGTATATTATCAAGAATATTTACACTGATATTTATATCCGCGCCCTCGATGCGACCTTACCCGAAGAGGAACCGACGGGCATTGAAGACCTCGAAGGCATAAAGGCCTATGCCAAGGATGGTAGCATTTATGTTTATACTCCGAATCGTGAAGAGGTGACGATTATTAGCATGTCCGGTGCCATCATCAAGCATGCGGAGCAGATAGGTTTGCAATCTTATAATGTAAGCCGCGGTATCTATATCGTCCGCATAGGAGAAAAGGTATTCAAACTGAAGAATTAAGGCCGATGCGAATCGCCCGAAATATGTTTTATTAGTGAATGTGGCCCCATTTCCTCCGGGATTTGGGGCTTTCCATTTCTTAGCCCTTCATCCCTTGCCTATTAAAGAGAATATCGTACCTTTGCGAAGGTAAAATTCTGGAGGAACAAACGATATGTATACGACATTAGACACCAACGCAGAGTTGCAGAAGCAATTGGGGTATATTGCGGACGATGAGAATAGTCTGAAAAAAGTGCTTGCGTTCGTCAAAGAACTTATTGCACAGCAGACAAAAGAACACGAGATGACGAAAGCGGAAATCATGGCGGAAATGAAAGAGGCGTTCCGCTATGCCAAGGCGGTGCAGGATAAAAAGGCGGAGGGACGCCCCGTGGAGGAGCTGCTTAATGAGCTATAATATTCGCACCTATCCCCCGTTCGACCGGGCCATCAAACGCTTGAACAAACGTTATAAATCGCTGAAGGCGGACTTGTTGAAGCTGATTGCGGAATTACAGGAAAATCCACAGATGGGTGCCGACCTGGGCAAAGGATTCCGCAAAGTGCGGATGCAAATTTCGTCGAAAGGCAAAGGGAAAAGCGGCGGCGCGCGGGTTATCACGTATATCGTTCGCGTTTCGGAGGCTGATGCCGCCATTGCGCTGGTTTATATTTACGATAAGTCTGAAAAAAACAACATCACAGATGCCGAATTGCGCGCCTTGCAGGAAGAATGCGGATTGTAAGCGTGTGGTTTTTTCTGCCTTTGCGGTTCGGTTGGAGCACTTACAAACGCATTTGTAAGCTCGCCAGCGGCGCTGGGAACGTTGCAAACACGTTTGTAAAGCTCGCCGGCGCGGCTGGGAACGTTGCAAACACGTTTGTAAGCTCGCCAGCGCGGCTGGGAACGTTGCAAACGCGTTTGTAAAGCTCGCCGGCGCGGCTGGGAAGGTTGCAAACACGTTCGTAAGCCCGCCAGCGCGGCTGGGAACGTTACAAATGTGTTTGTAAAGGCGTTTTTTCTGCCGTTTATTGGAAAATAAATGGAAAATAATACGTAACTTTGTGTCGTTGTGAAATCTTTATTATTTGCTAAATATATGGAAAACATCATTCTAAAAGAAATTACAATTCCTTTTCCTCTTTCGAAGGCGCGCAACGGGGAGCATTACCAGTTGCAGCGGGACGTCACGGGTGTGGTGACGCCGGAGTTTGCCGAAGCGCAATACCTGATGCCGTTTTACACGCCTTACCAGGAGGTCGTGGGCAATGAGAATTATTGTTATTTGAACAACCTCGGGTACATGGGGACCGAGGACATTGCGGCGGGCGACGAGAAGCGCGACAAGTTGTTCACGTTTATCGTGAGCACGGTGTCGACCTCGCTCCGTTCGCCCCTCGAGGAGGTCGCCGCGGCGGCTAAACGTTTGAATTTCGTACTAAAACCCTACAAAGGTTGCAACGAATTGGGGTATGCGCGCGAGACGGCGGCGATTGCTGATTTCGTAGAAAAAATGAAGGAAGAGGCGAATGCGGCCGACGCGGCGACGCTCGGGCTGACCGCAATCCTCCCGATGCTGGAGGAGGCGAACGAAGCCTTCAACACGCTTTTCAAGGCACGTTCCGGGGAGCTGAATGTACGGGTCAATTCGCAGAACATGCGGACTGTCCGCCCGAAAGTAGACAAGGCGTTCATGCGCTTGATTACAGCGATTAACGCGCTCTATCTGGCCAACGAACTGAAGGACAAAGACGAGGCGACACGCACGGCGTTGGGCACGGTGATCGACCAAATCAACAGCTATTTGACCCAGCTGCAAGTGACGCTGACGCGCGAAGGTGTCCTTAGCAATAAGGGCCAGACAACGGATACGGATGAGGAGGAAGGAGGCAAGACGCCGGAAGAACCCGTCAAGCCCGAAATCACCGAAGTTTATTCCAAAGTAGAAGATCCCCACGACCCAACGGGCATTACGCGCGGCAAGGAAACGATTATGAAATGGGTCGGTGACTTTGAGCTCGTGAATGAAACGGGCGATGGACCCGGAAAAATCATTGTAAAGGATAATTTCACAGGCGTGGAGGAAGAAGTGCCTGCCGAAGATATCCTGAGCCGTTCAAACACAGGTTGCGAATTTATCATGATTCGCGATTTTGCGGAAGGAGAATATAAAATCCGCATTGAAACGTATGACGGTGGTAGTCCGCTGGTGTTGGAATATCCGGAAGTGATTAAATTGGTGTAAAGGAATGAAGAATTAAAAACGAAGAATAAAGAGGCGCGGAGGCAAGGGAGCTTTTAATTTTTACTTGTTAATTATTAATTGCTCCGTGCCTCCGCGCCTCTGTGTTTAATCCCCCGTTTTTAATTGTTCATTGTTAATTATTAATTGCTCCGCGCCTAATAAATAAAGCTCCCGAAGCCGACAGGGCAGCCCCGGGAGATAACAGTTATGAGAGTCATGTTTATTTATATTCTTGCCAACTCTTGATTTGGATGTCCTCTTCGCCCATCGTGCAGAAGGCGTCGATGAAGGCGCTGGCGAGGCGGGCGTTCGTGATGAGCGGGATGTTGTGGTCGATCGCCGCGCGGCGGATCTTGTACCCGTTCGTCAGCTCGCGCTTGCTGTGGTCTTTCGGGATATTGACCACGAGTTCGAAGGCGTGCTGGCTGAACATATCCATGATGTGCAGTTCGCCCTCTTCGTCGGGCCAGCAGACGGCGGTCGCCTTGATGCCGTTGTCGTTGAGGAACTTCGCCGTCCCGTGCGTCGCATAGATATTGTATCCCTTGCGGTCGAGCTGACGGCAGGGTTCGAGCAAATCCACCTTGCTCTTGGCCGCGCCCGAGGAAACGAGGACGTTCTTTTTCGGGATGCGGTTACCCACGGCGATCATCGCAGAGAGGAGCGCTTCGTTAAAGTCGTCGCCCAAGCAACCTACTTCGCCCGTCGAACTCATGTCCACGCCCAAGACCGGGTCGGCATTGTGCAGACGCGCAAACGAGAACTGCGACGCCTTCACGCCAATCCAATCGATATCGAACGCGCTCTTGTCCGGCTTCGTATATTCGGCATCGAGCATGATGCGGGTTGCCGTTTCAATGAAGTTGCGCTTCAAGACTTTGGATACGAACGGGAAGCTACGAGAAGCACGCAAGTTACATTCGATTACCTTCACGTAGTTGTTCTTGGCAAGGAATTGGATATTAAACGGACCGCTGATGTTCAGCTCCTTGGCAATGGTCTTGGCGACCTTCTTGATGCGGCGGGCCGTCTCGAAATAAATCTTCTGAGCCGGGAAGACGAGCGTCGCGTCACCCGAATGGACACCGGCAAACTCGATATGTTCTGAAATCGCATACTCGACCACCTCTCCATGTTTTGCCACCGCATCGAATTCGATTTCTTTCGCTCCCTGCAGGAACTCCGAAACGACAACAGGATACTCCTTCGACACCTTAGCGGCCAAACCGAGGAACTCTATCATTTGCTCTTTCGTATGGCAGACATTCATAGCGGCCCCCGAGAGGACATACGAAGGACGAATCAAGATGGGGAAACCAACCTCGGCGATAAAAGCATCGATTTCTTCCATGCTGGTGAGCTCCGCCCAACGCGGCTGGTCGACACCGAGCGTGTCCAACATAGCAGAGAACTTATGGCGGTTCTCGGCCCGGTCAATCGAAAGCGGCGAAGTCCCCAAGATAGGCACATGCTGGCGATGGAGCTTCATGGCGAGGTTGTTCGGAATCTGTCCGCCCACCGAGACCACGACGCCCTTCGGCATCTCCAGGTCGATGATATCCAAGACACGTTCGTAAGAAAGCTCGTCGAAGTAGAGGCGGTCGCACATGTCATAATCGGTCGATACCGTTTCCGGATTATAGTTAATCATGACCGCTTTATAGCCCAAATGGCGAGCCGTCTGTGCGGTATTGACGGAACACCAGTCGAACTCAACCGACGAACCGATGCGATAAGCACCCGAACCTAAGATAATCACACTCTTGTCGGTCGGATAATAAGGAATATCGTGCTCCGAGCCGTCGTAAGTCAAATAGAGATAATTGGTAAGCTCCGGATTCTCGGAAGCCACCGTATTGATGCGCTTCACGCTCGGCAGGATACCCAGCTTCTTACGCAGATTGCGGACGCGGATATTCTCCTTCTCCATGTTTCCTGCCGGATGCTCCACATAACGGGCAATCTGGAAGTCGGAGAAACCTAACCGCTTCGCCTCGCGGAGGACATCCGCAGGAATCTCTTCTATTTTATCGTAAAGCTCTAATACTTTCGTGTAATCAACAATGTTCTTCAATCGCTCCAAGAACCAAGGGTTGATTTTCGTAAGTTCGTAAATACGGTCGATGGTATAACCCTTCTCAAGCGCTTGGGCGATGGCGAAGATACGGAGGTCGGTCGGGTTGGCCAGTTCCTCGTCAAGGTTTTCGAACTCCAGGCCGTTGTTGCCCACGAAACCGTGCATGCCTTGGCCGATCATACGCAAACCCTTCTGCATGATTTCCTCGAAAGACTTACCGATCGACATGATTTCGCCCACCGACTTCATGCTCGAACCGATTTGCCGGTCGACACCCACGAACTTGCTCAAATCCCAACGCGGGATCTTCACGATCATATAATCCACTTCCGGCGCTTTATAGGCAGAATTAGGTGTGCCCATCTCGCCGATTTCATCCAAGCCATAGCCCAACGCCAACTTGGCCGCTACGAATGCCAACGGATAACCCGACGCCTTCGATGCCAACGCCGACGAACGGCTGAGGCGTGCATTCACCTCGATCACACGGTAATCATTCGTTTCCGAATTGAACGCATACTGGATATTACATTCACCCACAATGCCGATATGGCGGATAATCTTGCGCGAGAGCTCCTGGAGCATCGACACTTCCGCCTCGGTGAGCGAGCAGGTCGGCGCGACCACGATACTTTCGCCCGTATGCACGCCCAGCGGGTCGACATTCTCCATGCTCACCACCGTGAAGCAATGGTCGTTCTTATCACGGATAACCTCAAACTCAATTTCTTTCCAGCCTTTCAAGGATTCTTCCACGAGGATTTGCGGCGCATACGCAAAGGCGCTTTCCGCCAATTCGCGCAGGGCAGCTTCGTCCGGACAAATACCGCTTCCCATGCCACCCAAGGCATACGCAGAGCGGATCATCACCGGGAAACCGATCTTGTGGGCTGCTGCTACGGCATCTTCCATCGTCTCGACTGCCTGGCTTACAGGAGTCTTGACATCAATCTCTGTCAGCTTCTTGACGAAAAGGTCGCGGTCTTCGGTGTACATAATCGCTTCTACGCTCGTACCTAAGACGCGCACGCCATACTTGGCCAACGTCCCGTTCGTGTACAATTCCGTACCGCAATTCAAGGCCGTCTGCCCGCCAAACGCCAACAGAATCCCGTCCGGCTTCTCTTTCTTAATGACTTCTTCCACAAAATAGGGCGTGATAGGCAAGAAATACACCTTGTCTGCCACACCCTCAGAGGTTTGAATCGTCGCAATGTTCGGATTCAATAACACCGTGCTAATGCCCTCTTCCCGAAGAGCCTTCAACGCTTGCGAACCTGAATAGTCGAATTCCCCGGCTTGCCCAATCTTCAACGCGCCCGAGCCGAGTACTAATACTTTATGAATGTCGGTTTTTGACATAATCTTCTACTTTTTAGGCTATTTATATGATGTTCAATCTTTATTTTCTTCCAAAGCGTCCTGCGCTTTCTTGGCCGCCTCTTTCAGGCTTTCGCCAAAGTTCTTCAAACCGGCTTTACCCCGAAGCGCGGAGTAAATTGTCTGATATTTCGCGATTTCCAATTTCTCTTCCGAGGTGAGTTCGTCGGCAAACTTCTGATAAATATCGCCCGACAATTTCTGGAATTTGGCATCTGCCTTTTCCCAATCCTTGTCTGAATACTCATCTGCCCCCGCTTCAACCTCCTCGATAAATTGCGTAAAATCGCTCACATACGAATCTTTCGTCTGGCAAGCAAAGAACATGCACGCCGCAAACGCCAAAATCAATACCTTTTTCATAACTCACTAAAGAATTTAATGTTTCGGACAAAATTAGGGATAATTATCTTTTTTCGCAAATTTCGCCCTATCTTTCTTCCAATTTTTATGCCTATGCCCTTTTTCGTTTATAACTACAATCGTTTTCGTTTATAACTATAATCGCCCGCGATTATGCCTATGTTTTTTCCAAGCATAAGACAGGAACGAGGCAAACAGGTACAAAAAGAGGCTAACTTCTTGCGAAGCAGCCTCTTCGTTCATATCCTCATTTATTAGAACTCTTGACCGATAATGAAGTGGAATTGGCTTCCGCTTCGTTCGCCATTGCTTCCATAATTCGGTTCATCAAAACCATACGCCCAGTCGATACCCATCAAACCGATCATCGGGAGGAAGATGCGGACACCCACACCCGCCGAACGTTTCAAATCGAATGGGTTGTAAGTACTCATATCGATCCAGGCATTACCCGCCTCGACGAATGCCAAACCATAGATGGTAGACGAAGGTTCAAGAACGAACGGATAACGCAACTCCATCGAGAGGCGTGTATAAGCCACACCATTCGAAGAAACGCTATAACCACCCGCGATACTACCGTTTTCATATCCGCGCAAACCAATCGTCTCGGTCGCATACGTACTGGAATAACCGCTCATACCATCACCACCCATATAGAAGGTCTCGAACGGTGAACGCTTATTCTTATCATACGCACCCAAGAAACCGAACTCCGCACGCGTCATCAACACCGGCGTACGCTTTACCGTAACAGGCGCTAAAGGCGTAAATACCTTGGCTTTGAACTTCCACTTGTGGTATTCGATCAGCTTAAACTTGTCCGGGTCAGTATCTGCCATTGCCCCATAATCCTTTCCATCGAACAAAGAATAAGGAGGCGTAAGGGCAACCGAAAGCGAGAATTGCGAACCGCTACGCGTATAAAGCGGATTATCAATAGAGTTACGTTGTAAAAGGAGTTCGAGGTTCACGTTATGGCACGTACCATTGTTGACCAAGAAGTAATCCCAATCGTGCATCTTATATACCTGATAGTTCAACGTAGCCATGAACTGGAAATAATCGTCCGGCCAATTCAAACGCTTACCATAACCGGCAGATATACCGAACATCATGATGGATTTATCCGGGTCGAGCGCCAATTCGTAGCTATTACCATAGTCATAACCATAATAATTACCGTAACCATAGCCATAATAAGGATAACCACCATAGCCATAACCATAGTAAGGATAATATCCCATATAGTTGCTCATCATGTTGCTATAATAGTTCGAGCTGATATCCGTTTGCTTCGAGAAATAAGCACTGATTGATAAGGTATTCGGGCGTTTACCTCCAAACCATGGGTCGAGGAACGAAATACTATACGCTTGGTAATAACGTCCGTTCGTTTGTCCGGAGAGCGTCAACGTCTGTCCTTCGCCTTGCGGGATAATACCTTTATAAGTAGATGGATTGAAGAAGTTCTTCATGGAGAAGTTGGTGAACTTCAAACTCAACTTACCAATCACACCCGTCTGACCCCAACCGGCAGAGAACTCGATCTGGTCGTTCGCCTTCGAAGTCAAGTTGTATTCAATATCTACCGTACCATTCTCTGGATCAGGTATTGGACGCGGATCCATATTCTCCGGATCGAAATGCCCCATCTGGGCAATTTCACGCACCGAACGCATCAAATCCTCACGACTAAAGAGCTGACCCGGCTTGGTACGCAACTCACGACGGACGATATCTTCGTACAAACGGTCGTTACCATTAATAATGACCCGGTTGATCGTCGCTTGCGGACCTTCCTGGATACGAATTTCCAAGGAGATTGAATCGTTCTCGACATCCACCTCGACCGGATCGGCACTAAAGAACAGATAACCATTATTGAAATAGATATTCGAAACGGCATCTTCGTCGTTCGTCAAGCGGTCGTTCAATTTCTTTTGGTTGTAGACTTCACCCGGTTTCATACCCAAGATAGCCATCAACTGGGAAGTCGGATATTTCGTATTTCCTACGAAATCGATGTCTTTCAAATAATATTTATTCCCCTCTTCCAATTTGAGGAAAATATCCACCTTCTTTTCGTTATAGTTCACGACGCTATCGGCCAAGAGGACGGCATCGCGATAACCATATTCATTGTATTTGGAAATGATATTGTCCTTATCATTCTCATACTCTTCGGTAGTAAATTTTTTGGTGCTGAACATTTCGAGGATACTTGATTTCCAGTCGTTGAAGAGGCTGAACTTTTCGTTCGTCTTCTTCATCGCTTTCTTCAATTCTTGGGCAGACAATGCGCTATTACCCTCGAAATAGATACGATGGATTTTCGTTTTCTCATGCTTATCAATGAAAATATCCAGAATCACCTCGCCTTCGTGCGCCAAATCATCTTTTTGCTGGATATCCACATCCACATTCTTGAATCCTTTCCCATCGAAAAACTTCTCGATCAGAATCTTCGCGCGATCGAGCACATTGGGGGTGATCTGGAAGCCCTTCTTCAAACCTAACTTCGTTTCCAAATCTTCACGTTCGCCCTTCTTAATGCCATGATAATTGATTTCCGAGATACGCGGACGCTGTTTCAATTGATATTCCAACCAAATCTGGTCGCCTTCAATCTTAGTAGCTACAATCTTCACATCCGAGAACAAGCCGTGACGCCAGAAAGCCTTTACCGCTGAGGTTATCTCGTCACCAGGGACGGTAATCTCATCGCCTACGGACAATCCGGAGAAGCCAATCAGCACAAAATCATCATAATTCTTCACACCCGTCACCTTAATATCCGCAATCTTATACTTTTTAGGCGGTGCCGAGTATGAAATCACCGGCAATTCCGCCGGCTTTTCAACCTTCGCCGTATCGCTCTCCTGAGCAAACACACCTAACGAGGCACTCAGGAAAGCAAAAAACAGTACTAATTTCTTGCACATAGCCACTGATATTGTTTATAAAATTAATTGCTCGCTTGTCTTACCAAATCTACGTTCACGATGTTGATAATATAAAATAGCGTCATAAAATTCTTCCTTTCTAAAATCAGGCCAATAAATATCTGTAAAATAAAATTCCGCGTACGACAATTGCCATAACAGAAAATTACTCAGACGCTGCTCGCCGCCCGTACGAATCAGCAAGTCGGGATCAGGAAAAGCGCGAGTTGTAAGATAACTTGAAACCATCGCCTCATCAATCGCGCCGACAGCTAAATCGCCTTTTCGAACTTCCTCAGCGATTTGCCGAACCGCTTCTGTGATTTCCCAACGAGCCGAATAGCTTAATGCCAAAACGACCGTTGTACCCGTATTGATTGAAGTCTCTTCTATACACTCTTGCAACGTTTGGCGTGCTTCTTCCGGAAGCCGGGCTAAATTACCAATCGCATCCAAACGGACGTTGTTCTTCATCAAATCGGGTGTCTCACGTTGGATAGCTTTGACCATCAGTGTCATCAAAGCATGGACTTCCTCTTCCGGGCGCTTCCAGTTTTCGGTCGAGAAAGTGTACATGGTCAGGTACTTTATACCCAAATCGGAGGCAGCTTCTACTACTTTCCGAACAGAGACCACCCCTTCTTGATGACCTACATAACGCTCTTCGCCACGAGCTTTCGCCCATCGCCCATTGCCATCCATAATAATTGCCACATGTTGTGGCAAACGGTTCATATCTATCTTTTCCAACAACGACATGCTTCTTTTACTTAAAAAGATCCGCTACTATATCTATTATTACACGTCCGACATCGCAAACCGAAGTCCCATGTAACCGAAAACATCAACAAAGAATACCAATCTTTATTCTTAAATGCACTTCCCGATATCCCATAAGGATTGTCCAAGAAGGCATTGTTTCCGTCTGTCACATCAAACGAATCTCCGAACAATTTACGAAACGAGAACTCTAATCCTAAGTTCAACCGGTTCGCCACCTTATATTTCGCTCCAATGCCCAACGGTATGTTCAAACTGGCAAAAGTTTCATTGCCGGGAGCTACCGTTACACCTATTCCAAACAAAATATAAGGCGAGAAACGCTTCGTATTCAAATAGGCGAATTTATCACTATAAGGCATGAAGTTAAACTCCATCTGTCCACCTACTTCAAAAAAGCTCCTACTGAACGAAGCCGTCGCCTGGTTCGGAAACTCATTTTCCAATCCATCCGTACTGCCGGATGCACGTCCCCACAACAAGTCGGTCTTTACCGCCCAACGGAAATTAGGCGTATACCGGAATACAATTCCTGCCGAGGGATTCATTCCCTTAAAGAACGAATTTTTATTCAAATCGCCCATATAATAGGAAGTTCCTACCATACCGCCGATTTCATATTTATATTCCTGAGCGCGCACGAACCCGATACAACTCAGTAGCGCGATCAGACAGATTATGCGTCGAAAAAGAGATGTATTCATAAAATAAACATTTATTCCAATAAACATACTTCTTTTGTAACGCTCAAAATCTTCAAAAATTATACACGAGCCGCCGTAAGTTTTTTACTGCCGCTCGAATCCAAGACGATTTATCCGGCCTTTCCAGACTTCATCCAAAAAGTCGCCAGCTTCATCCGTCTTTCCTCCGATAATCAATAAGAAGTTGTCGGCATCAACCAGCATGGAAGCATATCCTCGTGCTTGATATTCGGATGGAAGGACAATCTTTTCGTCTTGCAATTTCCACGTCACTCCATAATCGGTCGACGTGTAAATATCCTTCAAAGGTGTTTCATTTTCGCCTATACCACCTATCAAATAATATTTATCATCATAATAGGCCATCATGCTTCCTGTCCGAGCAGAAAAGTAATGGCTTTGCGAATCGGTCATCTTCGCCCATGTCAGAGCATCCATCGTTGCCCAGCTGGCGTTTTGCAACGTTCCATTAGCGGCTTTTCCTCCGACAATTAAAACTCGTTCGCTATACATGAGCGAGATGGGCAACGAAGCAAATCCCTCGACCGGAAAATCAACGGGCACTTCGGCGCCTATTTGCCATTCGCCATCTTCCATCATAGCGCTAAAATGCAACACGCCTTCATATCGAACCACCGCCGACAAGCGAGCCGGTTGGTTTACGTTTGTCTGCATACTTCCTAACAAAGAAACCACCTCCGGAGTCCCAGCCACCTGAGTCCATTCCATACCATTCTGGGATTCATACAACGAACTATCCGCAGCCGGCACATACATTTTATCTTCAAACCAAGTCAATTGTGCTAAATTAACGTCATTTTTAGGTAATCCAGAAAGGGAGATTTCGCTCCATTCCTTCGCATCCAACGAGCGGTAAAGTTGGTAAGCCGCTTGTGCACCCGGCCTCATATACATATAATAATAGGTGGTCTCACCTTCCGTGTAAGGGATGACCCGTTGTTCGGCCATTGTCTGTCCGATCATTTCTTGGGTGTACAAACGCCAAGGCAATGAATCCGGGACTACCTGGTGGATATTCACGTAGGCCAAGTATTCTTTCGACACCGAACGGTCGACAGACGAAGTCACGAACCATACCGGTTGGGAGAAATCTAACGAATCTTTCTCGTTCCAATCCAACGTATCACCTGTTGCTTCCTGAAATACCTCAATACGACCAACGTAAGAACCACGCTTTATCGTACAAATCACCTTCTCTATTTCCGTACCATACGGCATAGAATCCAAATTCATGATACGGCCATTCACTTGGTCGATCGTAAATTTTACCTCATCCAAACCAGAAACCGAATCCGAGCTCAAAGAGAACTCCGTGATCTGACAGTTTCTATCAACCTCATACTCTCTATCTAACCCGCCCGTATCCAAGCAAGAAGACAACATGAGAGCCCAACAACTCGCGATGAATAGATATAATTTATTTTTCATTCAAAATATAGTTTGTTCATTTAAAGGCACAAAAGTAGAAACATTTTCCGCTTTCCACCTAATAAACGGCAATATTTATAATATTTTTAGGTTAAATATTCGCTACCACGTCGGTATTCAATGAAAGCATGTCCTCCGAATTGTTCGATTTTCGCCGTGCCATTCAACAAGATAGGCGCCCGTACACCCATTCCGATTTCCTGCGTGCTTTTTTCCACCACTGCCCGGTCCCAACAACCGGCATCGATGAATTGCTGGAGCATATTGGCACCTCCTTCCACAATCAGCGAATTTAGTTTACGATGTCGAAGCACTTGCATGATCTGCTCCACAACCGATTTTCCCAAATCCAACAAGACATATTCCGTATTCCCGATGCGTCCTTCGCAACAAGTCGTGAATATGAAGGTCGGCGTGCTTCCGTCCAACAAATGGAAGCTTTTGGGTATTTTCAAATCCAAATCGATTGCCATACGGACGGGCGAAGCTCCTGCCCAATAACGTGTAGTCAGGGAAGGATTATCCCACAATGCAGTATGCGTCCCCACTAAAATAGCTGCCGACTCAGCCCGCAACTTATGTGAACGCATTCGCGTTATCGGATTGGATATAAACAATCTCGGTTGCCCATTTTCCATCCGCTTGTAGTCGATGAAACCATCTGCGCTTTCCGCCCATTTCAAAGTCACGAAAGGGCGTTCCTTCGTTTGGAAAGTCATGAACGCTTCGTTCAATTCCCTGGCTTCCTTTTCCATCACGCCGGTTATGACTTGTATGCCCGCCTCGCGCAAACGCTCGACGCCCCGGCCCGACACTTCGGGAAACGGATCCAAACATCCTACCACCACGCGGGGAATTCGTTTTCGGATAATCAAATCCACGCAAGGCGGTGTTTTCCCATGGTGCGCACACGGTTCGAGACTTACGTACAATGTCGACCAGCGAAGCAACGTTTCATCCTTTACCGACGCAATGGCATTTACCTCGGCATGCGCCTCCCCGCATTGGCGATGATACCCTTCGCCCACAATCTCACCATTGTGTACGACCACCGCGCCTACCATCGGGTTCGGAGCTGTACGCCCCGCCCCATGCCGGGCTAATTCCAAGCAACGCGCCATAAATCTATCTTCAACTTGCATCGTCTATCTCTTTTCAATCGAAGCAAAGGTACATACTTTTGCCCAATTGAGCAATTTTAACGCGCATAAAAGAGGAAAAATAATAACGGAAGGTAATCTTTTAGCTTGATGCGCAGGATTTTCAAAGATTGCTGGATACGATAATCCACCGTCTTACTCGAAACGCCCAGCTTCTCGGCTATTTCCTTATAGCTCATGTGCCGGAAACGGTGCAACACGAAGGCTTCGCGATAACTTTCCGGCAATCCCGCCAACGCTTCGCGCAACCGTTCTTTTAACTCTTCGAATTGATAAGCATCCACGTCGGGCAACACCGCCTGCATCTCTTCAAAGAAAATCGTATCGGCACGGCCTTTCACTTCGTTTTGCGCGATTTGGTTCATGGCTTTATGGTAAACCGTCTTAAAGAGATAAGCCCCCAATGCCTGCTGTACAGCAAGCTCCTCGCGCGTTTCCCAAAGCCAAAACAAGGCATCTTGTACAATCTCTTCGGCATCTTCCAAGGCTACAAACCGCTGGCAATAGGCACAAAGCGATGGATAATAATGGCGAAACAAAGCGGCATAAGCCTTCCGGTCCGAACGACGAAGCGCCGCCAGCCATTCCATGTCTTGCTTCCGAGCCAAACCATCTTTGCTTTCCATAAACTGATTTAACCAAACAAATACAAAGATACAAAGAATATCCGACCTAAAAACCCAAATAAGTACTTTTACTTTCCCTATTTTCAAGAAACGCTAACTAAAGCTATCGGAATTTATGCCTATAATCCAATCGGTTCATGCCTATGTTCGTGCGCCTTTATAGGCATAAATTCCATAGTTCATAGTTAAGATCTGTTTCTTTATCCATCCTATTAAAAGGAAGGCTAAAGTATAAAATTCCCTTAAAGCCGATAAGCCGGATTCTCTTGATGCGGTATAGGTGCATGAGTCGCCTTTTTCCACGCTTCGAGGAGCGAGGTAAGTTCGCGAAGCACGGCAGGTCGCGTGGCCGACAGGTCGTTTCGTTCGGAAATGTCTTGACGGATGTTGTAGAGCTCCCAAGTACCATCTTCGTAATTTTCAATCAACTTCCAATCGCCTTTCCGAACTACGGAAACCGGACAAGTACGGAAATAGGGGGATTTCGACTCGCGGGTTTCTTCAGGCGTACCCTCCAGATAAGCAGGGAAATGCCAAAAGAGCGGACGCCCGGCATAGGAAACCGTATCGCCCCGGAGAAGAGGAAGAAGACTCACACCGTCGAGGTGCAAACCCGTGCATGGGATACCAACCACGTCGAGCAACGTCGGGAAGAGATCAAGTTGTTGCACGGGAATATGCTTGATCTCCTTCTGTTCAAAATGCCCTTTTTGATAAATAATGAGCGGAATACGAATACCTCCTTCGTAGAACGAACCTTTGCCCGCACGAAGCGGCCATTGGCGGGAGACGCGGTAAAGTCCACCATTATCAGACGTAAAGATAATCAGGGTATTTTCTTCCAACCCTAAACGTTCGATTTCCGAAAGAAGAAGCCCTACGTTCTTATCCATATTCTCTACCATCGCGGCATAGACTGGGTGATGATGTGCTTCGGAAGATTGCTTTTGCTCATACTTTGCCACACAATCGGAAGGCGCTTCCAACGGAGTATGCACGGCATAAGTAGCAAAATAGAGGAAAAAGGGCTTAGAGGTGTTCCGATTTTGCAAATAATGAATGGCTTCACGCGTCAAGCGGTCGGTCAAGTATTCACCCTCAGGACCGTCTGAAAGATTCGGGTTCGCGTAGGGAGAAAAATAGGTAGAGGGATTCCCTGCATGGTTTCCTCCGATGTTGATATCCATACCGCACGCGAGCGGATCACCCGTGACGTGCCATTTTCCCACATGGCAAGTCTCGTATCCCGCCTCATGCAATACACGCGGAAGCATTTGGATGCCCTCCTCTAAAGAGGTACGGTTCGGAATGGCTATCCAACGACGTTTCGAGGCATCGCCCCGATTCGGTTCGCCCACCGTGTACATGCCATGGCGCGGAGCGTACATGCCCGTCAGCATACAAGCCCGGCTGGGTGCGCTATTGGCTGCTCCGGCATACGCTTCGTCTATCCAGATGCCCTCGGCGCGGAGCTGGTCGATGCAGGGCGTCTCGTAGTAAACGCTTCCATTCGAAGACATATCCGCCCATCCGTAGTCGTCGATATTAATTAGTAGGATATTAGGACGGGTGCTGGTTTGCGCTTGGATTCCCATGGGAAGGAGGCCGCAAAGGAGACTGCATACAAGAGGTTTCATGTGCTTTTCTATTGAATAGGTTCATCTTTTAAGTATAAAGTAAGGGTATCAGATACCCTTCGTCAACAGTATCAGATACCCTTGGGTAAGGGTATTAAGTACCCTTCATCAAGGGTACGGAGTACCCATCGTCAAGAGTACTTCGCACCCTTTATCAACAGTACTTCGCACCCTTTGGGACGAGTACGGAGTACCCTTATAGGGCATATCCTTTTTCCATTTCCTGTTCGAGGATTTGCTTCAGCTCAGCCACCTTTTCAGGATGTTCGGAGGCTACGTTATGTTGCTCGCCAATATCTTCCTTCAGGTTGTAAAGTTGCTCTTTCGGGTCATTTCCCATTTCGGTATTGGTCAGCTTATTGTAAACTTCCCCGTTGCTGGGACGGATGTATTTCCAATTACCATCCATAATGGAGAGCGAACCGCCTGCTTCGATGACATACTTGCGTCCCTCGGTACTTTGTCCCAACAAGACGTCAAGATGCTCCTGGCTATCTGCCCCGGCATCCGGTCCTAAATCTTGATTGGCCAACTTTTCCATCGACGAATACATATCGATATGAGAGAAGAGCACGTTCGATACACCTGGTTTTACCTTGCCTGGCCAGCAAACGATGAAAGGCACGCGCGTACCCGCCTCGAAGTTACTATACTTTCCGCCTCGGAAATCACCCCACGGACGATGGTCTCCCAAAAGTTCAACCGCGCGGTCGGCATATCCATCGTCTACCACCGGCCCGTTATCGCTTGTCAATACAATAAGTGTATTTTCACGAATGCCCGCCTGGTCGATAGCCTTCAAGATTTCGCCCACTGTCCAGTCGAATTGCAAGATGGCATCGCCTCGATATCCCATACCGCTTTTACCACGGAAGCGTTCGTTCGGATAGCGGGGCACGTGGATGTCGTTCGTACCGACATAAAGGAAGAAGGGTGCATCCTTATGCGCGGCAATGAAGTCGACCGCATGAGCGGCAATCGAGTCGGCAATATGCTCGTCCTCCCAAAGCGCTTTGCCCCCACCCTTCATGTAGCCAATGCGCGAGATACCGTTCACGATCGCTTGGTCGTGCCCATGGTTGGGCGAAGGCTTAAGTTTGGTAAGCATTTCCGGATGGTCTTTGCCTAACGGTTCGCCCGGGAAAGGTTTCTCGTAGCTGACCTCGATGGGAGCAGAAGGGTCATAGTTGGCCACCCGCTGGTTTTCCATCCAAACGCATGGGACGCGGTCGCCCGTAGCCGCCATCAGATAGGAATAATCGAAACCCAAATCGCGCGGACCGGGCGTCACTTCCCCGTTCCAATCCTGCGTACCCGTCTTATCGCCTAAGCCTAAATGCCATTTGCCAATGGCACCCGTCGCATAGCCAGCCGCTTTAAACACATCCGCAATCGTGGTTTGTTCCGGACGGATCACCATGCCTGCATTGCCCGCCGCAATGCCCGTATCATTCCTTCGCCAACTATACAAACCCGTGAAGAGTGAATAGCGCGAGGGTGTACTGGTAGCCGCTACCGCATGAGCGTCGGTAAAACGCAAACCATGGGCCGCAAGACTATCCACATTCGGCGTCTGAATGCGGTGCGCACCATAACAACTCATATCCGCATAGCCTAAATCGTCGGCTACGATAAAAATCACGTTCGGCTGTTTAGCCTCTTCATTTGCTTCTTGTTTGGGTTGCTGGTTGCATGCACTCAATACGAGTGTGCCAAGTCCCAATCCATATATCCATTTATCTTTCATATTTTGATGAATTAAGTGATTTATCCGCCTCTTTCCAGAGAAAGGTTCGTTCTACGTACGTAGAAAGGTGTGTTCTCCGAGCGTAGAACAGTGCTTTCTCCGTACGTAGAAAGCACCTTTCTCCCTTTCCCTGGGAATTGGCTTCAAATATACATAATAAAATGCACTTATCTTAAATTGGGGTTGATATTCTTTTCAGCCAACGGAATCGGCCAGACATCTTGCCCGGGTTGGAAGTCGCGCGTGGCTACATACCAACGGTCGTAGGGATCGCGTTGCCCGTCTTTCATTTGCATCAGACTTTGGTCGGAGACGTAGAAGGGCGAACCGTAAATATCCTCGTTCAGCTTCTCTTCGGCAATACCCCAACGGAAGAGATCCCACAAGCGCCAGCCTTCGAACGCTAATTCAATCATGCGCTCCTTCTGAATGAGTTGAAAGAGCTTATCCGGATTGGTCTCGGTATAAGGCGGCATATTGACGCGTGCACGGACGGCATTGATCGTCTGGTCCAAGAGCTGCTGGGAGATGGCTTCCCCTCCACGAACTTTCGCCTCCAGATACATTAATAATATATCCGCATAGCGCACCAAAGGCACGTTCACACCATAGGCGTTGATATCGCCGCTCCAAGATTCATCCAAGAATTTACGGAGGAGATAACCGGTTTGGGTCGTTTGCCCCGGACCAATCTTGTCGGCCACCGTTGCTTCCGGGTCGCAATCGTATACCGTTCCGCGGAAAGTCGCCCCATCATAATAGAAGGTATAATCCAAACGAGGGTCGCGGTTTGCGCCAAAGTTTGATTTGTCGAAGCGCGGATCTTCATAGCTGAACGGCGTGCCATCCAAGAAATCGTATGCTTCGAAAAGGTGGTTTGAGATATTGACCAAACACCAACCTCCATCCTTAATTGGATACGCATGTTGCGGAAGTCCATGGCCAGCTAAGTCATCTACATATTGCGTGGCAAAGATATGTTCGCTGCTCGTTTCGCCCGACGGGTAGAAAAGGGTTTGATAGTTCGGGTCAAGCGCATTATCCCCATAATTGATGATTTGTTCACACGCATCAGCCGCCCCTTTGAAGTCTTCCATAATCAAACAAGTACGAGCCAAATAACCTAAAGCCGCCTGCGCGGTAGCGCGTCCTTGTTCTGTACTTAATAAATCTTTATGCCGAGGCAATATTCCAGCTACGGCCTTCAGTTCGTCTGCCGCATACTTCAACACTTCTGCGCGTGGAGATTTGCTTACCGTATTGGCTTCATCTAACGTCAATGTACGAGTAACCAATGGTACATCATGATAATAAGAAGCCAAATAGAAGTATTGGACCGCACGGATGAAGCGTGCTTCCGCCTCCATACGTTCCATTTCAGGAGTCTTCTCGCCGATAGATGCTAATCCATCAATAAATCGACAACAAGCGCTAATACGTTTATAAGGAGCTTGATACAGATTCTGTACCCACTGGTTGGTTTCCGTAAGCGTACCGGCGGTCAATTGTCCGATCGCATTTGTGAACCCACGGCGGTCATAACCTATATCTGAAACGCCATCCAACAAGATGGTAGCGCTATATGCCCACCAATCCGTTACGTTATAATCAACTCCCATCGTGATGCCACCACGATACAATCCCATGAGAGCCAACTCCAAGTTCGCCTCATCATTATAAAATGTTTCTTCACTGAAACTGGTCAACGGATAACGATCCATATCGCAACTTCCCAACAGGCAGAGGGAAGCCAAACTTACACCTATGATATTAAAAAACTTGTTCATGTCTTTTTTAGAATTTAAGATTTACACCAAAAGTAAAATTACGTAACACAGGGTAGAAAGAACCACCTGCATATTGATTATCTGCATCGAGTACGATTTCAGGATCCCACCCCGAAGGCATACTATGGAACGTATAAGGATTCTCGCTGGCTACATAAACGCGCAGGTTGGAAATGAACGAATCCTTAAACAGGCTCTTAGGCAACGTATAACCCAGCTGAATGTTCTTTATGCGCAAATAGTTTGCACTACGTACCCAGAAATCGGATACTTGCGTATTATGTCCGGCCGAATTGCCTAAGTTCTCAATACGCGGATAACCGGGATAGCGAGTCGGATTCTCGGGGTCGAATGCCTCTTCCATTTGCCACTTCTGCACATTTCCTTCCGAGAAGAACGCCCAACCGGAATAGTCGCTAAGCATACCTTTTGCACCGGCAATTCCTTGCAAGAACAGGCTTAAATCAAATCCTTTATAAGCGGCATTGAACGAAAAGCCGTATGTATATTTCGGGATTCGCGAGCCTAAATATACACGGTCGTACGTAGCATCTACTTTGCCATCGGGCACACCGTCCGGACCGGAAATATCGACATAACGGATATCACCTGGTTTGGTGTTGGCTTGGTTCTTTCCAAACACAGATTGGTCCGTGTGGGCATACCATGCGTCAATATCGGCTTGGTCGAGGAAAACGCCATCCGTCACGTAGCCGTAGAACATTTGCATCGGATATCCAATAAACAGGTTCGAGCCATTGCCGACCATGCCATTCGGTTGGTCTACATTTCCAATACCTAATGATTTTACTTCATTGTTGATGATGCTGAAGTTCGCATTAATGCTATAACTGAATTCACCTACCGAGTTGGAATGCCCAACTTCAAATTCCCAACCTTGGTTGAGAGCTTCACCCGTATTGACTTCGTTCATAGTCAAACCGAAGATGGCCGAGGCGCTTGCATTCGGTTTGAAAAGGATGTCGTACGTATAACGGTTGAAGTAAGTGATGTTCGCGCTCAGTAATCCATTCCATAAAACGGATTCCACACCGACATCAAACGTACGGGTCGTTTCCCACTTCAAGTTCGGATCGGTATAGTTTACCAACGAAGCTCCTTGCTGGATAATGCCACCTAACGGGTAATTGTAACTGTCCCCTAACACGTAAACCGACTGATAGGCATAATTACCAATATTATTATTACCCAGCATACCAATAGAGGCTTTCAATTTCAAGTTATTGATGAAAGAAAGATTCTCATTTTCTTTGATAAAGCTCTCTTCCGAAAGGCGCCAACCCAAAGCAGCCGAAGGGAAGAAGGCATAGCGCGAATCTTTGGGAAAGCGGGAAGAACCATCATAACGCATGGTCACTTCCGCCAAATAGCGTTCTGCATAATTGTATTGCGCACGACCGAATATGGATTGGATCACCCAGTCTTCGCCACCTCCGGCATTGGTTTGCACGTCGGGCGAACCTACGGTCAAATAGGGATAGTTGTTGTTGGGGAAGTTCTGCCGGTTAGCTTCAAGGTTACGTGCTGTTTCGTCTTCCCACGAATAACCCACCAAGATATCCATATTATGCACGTCGTTGAACGACTTGGCATAGTTCACCGTCGCTTGGAATGATTTATATTCCGTATTGGTATTTTTC
Organism: uncultured Parabacteroides sp.; assembly: GCA_944325335.1. GTDB lineage: Bacteria > Bacteroidota > Bacteroidia > Bacteroidales > Tannerellaceae > Parabacteroides. The sequence goes on from CALUZR010000021.1 coordinate 31,390, forward strand.
TCTGTCAATTTAGAGGGGCCAAGCGTATTGATGACGCCATCGATATTGACAGGCAACGTAGCCTTGAAGTCCTTTTGTTGTTCGTTCGTGAAGTTATAAGCGCCGATAGCCGAAATCTTCAATCCTTCGATCGGTGTATAATCCAAACTAATGGAAGAATTAAGGCGCATCACCGGTTTGCGGGTGAAGGATTCGGAAGCCAACCACGCTTTCGGCGTACCAAAGTTCTTCACACCAGGTCCCCAACTTCCATCGCTTAATACAGAAGGACGGAATCCGGGGAAGCGCAATCCTTGACGTACAAGCAACAACATGCCATCCCCATCGATAGCACCTGCCGTTCCAGGTTCTTTGGTCGTGGCATGGTCTCCGCGCAAGCGGATTGTCATCTTCAAGTTCTCGGCCAAGTTGGAAGTTAAGTTCACACGAGCCGTATAGCGCGTATAGTTATTATGCGGAATGATACCATTCTGGCTCAGATAACCGAAAGAGGCGAAATATTGGCTGCGGTCGTTTCCTCCCGTGACGGAAAGGTCGTGTCCCGTCTGCACGCCGTTGCCCGAGAAGATGTCGTCCACAAACTGCTCGTTCGCCCAATGGTCCGGGTCGCTCCCGTCGCGCATGGCTTGGATGTCGGCCTCCGTAAAGCGGGTAATGCCTTCTGCCTCGTTCAACAGACGGGCGTAATCCCACGTATCTACATATTCGGGCAATTCCGTCGCCCGGTTGAAACCAACATATCCATTATAAGATACCGTTACTTTGGATTCCTTTCCCATCTTGGTCGTCACCAATACGACACCATTGGCCGCACGTGCTCCGTAGATGGCCGCCGTAGAGGCATCTTTTAAGACGGAGATGGATTCAATATCGTTCGGGTTGATATCGGTCATGTTGCCAGGGATTCCGTCGATAAGGATCAGTGCGTCCGGAGTTGCACCAAACGAACCCACGCCACGCACACGGATCGTACCGGTCATTTCGCCCGGACGGCCGCCCGGCTGTGTAATCGTAACGCCCGGCATCTGCCCCGTCAAGGCTGAGACCACAGATGAAGTCGCACGGTTTTCCAGTTTTTCGGCATCGATTTGGGCGATAGAACCGATCACGTTCACTTTCTTTTGCGTACCATAACCAACTACGACCAACTCTTCCAGCGCTTTGCTGTCTTCAGACAGCGTAACGCGCAACGTCGTTTGATTCCCCACGTGGATGGTCTGCGTCGAATATCCAATATAAGAGACTTCAATCGTAGCCCCTTCCGGTACTTCGAGCGAGAAGCGGCCGTCCATGTCGGTAATGGTACCGTTGGTCGTTCCCTTCACCATCACGTTTGCGCCAATGACCGGGATGCCTGCAGCATCTACCACAGTTCCTGTGATTTTCTTCTCTTGCTGAGTGGCGTCTGCCGCATGACTGCCCGTCTGTTTCAAGGTAAGTACAATCTTGTTGTCGCTTACTTGATACACGACGTCCGTCCCGGTAAATACCGTGTCGAGCACCTTAAAGATGTCCGCATCGTCTACCGAGATAGACACGCGGCGGTTCAAATCGACGTGCCGGTTGTTGTAAAAGAAGGAGAAACCACTTTCCTCCTCGATTTCCTTTAATACCTCTTGCACGGTTTCATTCTTCGCATTCAACGAGATGCGGGCTTCTTGCGCGTAGGTTCCCGTGGCGTGCGCCAGCCCTACCGAGCTCAACAGGAACAGGGCCGAGAGCTTCATGCACAAGAATCGGTTCTTGTTTGTGTGTTGCATACTGTCTTATGTGTTTTAGTGGTAAAACAATAGGTTTAATATATCTCTATTTTTCGTTTTATTTCATTTTTGTCTGCCCGCGGAACGTAACGCCAACGAACGCCGCTCGATATCTCGAATATTTCGAGGATGCGGTCCAACCGCTGGTTGGTAAAGGTACCGGTGAATGAATCCGCCCCGTATTCCGGATTCGTCACCACGAAGTCCACATAGTAGCGTTTCTCCAACATCCGCAGCGCCTCGTCGAACGGCGTGTTGTGGAATACAATGCGCCCGTCTTTCCACGCGCTCTCCACCTCGCCGTCGGTCAGGAATTTGTCCATCCAGTTTCCATGCGTATGATAGACCAACTTCTCGCCGGGTTTCATCGGCATATTTCCCCATGCGGAGACGAAATCCACGCGTCCTTCGAGCAAAGTGGTGACGACGATCGAATCCAGGGCGAAGGCTTCGAGGTTGAACTTCGTCCCGTGCACCTCGACTTGCGCCTGGTGCGGCGTCTCCACGACAAACCGCCGCCGCGCGTCTTTGGCCACTTCAAAGAAAGCCTCGCCCGCGAGCTTCACCGCCCGCGTCTTGCCCTCGAACTTCTCCGGATAGATTAGCGCCGATTCCGAATTGAGGCAGACCTGCGTGCCGTCGGGCAGGGTGAGGCGGGTCGTCATGCCCGGATTGGTTCGTACCTCCAGCATCCGTGGTTCCTCTGGGTTATTTATAAGAAAAAGGGAAAGGGCCAACAAAGGGAGGAAAAGCACCGCGGCCACCCGCTCCGTCCACCGTACTAACCGCCGGAAACGAGCCCGGTCGATGCGCGCGTTCACCTGCTTCAAGGCGCGTTCGGTATCGACTCGTTCCAAGACATCCAAAGCGTCGGCGGCGAGGCAGAGCTGTTGGATCTGGCGGGCGATGCGGGCGTGTTCGTCCGATTCGCGCACCCATTGGACGACGCGCATCCGTTCCTCGTCTGTAGCTTCACCGCTAAAATAACGCGGGAGCAAGGCTTCTATGTCGCTGTTTCCTGTCATATCTTCCCGTTTTTGTAGATAAGACAAGTGGCAGCGGGCATGTTCCTAAACGAAAATGCGATTTTTTTTCAATTTTCTTCTTCCTCCGGCTCTGCTTTCCGTCCGCCCGTGTGGTTTATGGACATTTTGAAGGTATAGACCGTCCCGCGGATTTTGCCGATGAACTTTGTGACGGCATCGGTGGGCTGGACGATGGCACGGGCATTCACCACCCGCACGATGTCGCGGTACAGTTGGTTCGCCACCCGCAACGCGTCCCAGGTCTTGAAGCCCTGCGTCTGCATCCTTTCGCTTAGTTCGCCTGCTTTCTCGAGCACCAATTCCTCAAAGTGGTCGTTCGCCTCGCGAAGCGCCTCCACCTCTTCCGTCAGTCCCAGCGTAGCGAGGGCCGCCGCGTTCTCCTCCGTATCCAGCTGGGCGAGCATCACGCGCACCTCTGCCGTCAGCGATTTGTCCTTATGTTTGCCGATGCCATAGCAATTCAGCAATACCTGGTTGAGCCGGACAGCCGCTTCCCGCCGCGCGGGGACGCCCGATTTCAGGAACACCCGCACGGCCTGGTTCACGACACCGATGGCATTGGCCCGCGCGCGCCGCGCCTCCCGCCAACGCTTCGTGACGATGAACCTCCGCTGCCGGGGCACGATCTGCGCCAACCGTTCCGTCGCCTGCCGGTAGGCCGGCGCCCACGACTCGATGCCGAGCGCCGCCGGAGTCGCGTCGTCGATATACGTGTTTACAATCTCGTGGAACTGCGCGCAAGCTCCGACGCTCAATTCCGTGATGCCAAACGGCTCAATTTGTTTCGGGATGCCCATGGTTGTCTTCCTCCTCGTTATTTTTCCTCAAAGATAGGACTTTCCCATCTTGCCCACAAGCTTTTCCGCATCTATCTTTTCCTTTTTTTAGTTGTTTAATGGTTGAAATGGAATAAAAAATAACTTTTTCGTTCTATTTCTTATACCTGACAAAATAAAAAATTTCTCCATTATTTCATTTCATGCTATCAATCACTTAAAAAATATCTTTTTCATATCATTTCAGTGGTGAAATGACATAAAAAAGATATTTTTATATAGGTTTCATGGGAGAAACAAATAAAAAAAGCATTTTCGGCATCTAAAACAGAGAACCAGCAAGCCGCGCAAGGGTTTCGGAGATTACACGAAGCGGATTATCAAGCCGCACAAGGGCTGGGAAGACGAGAAATGGGAGGGAATGAAAAAGCGCGAGCACCTCTCACGAGGGACTCGCGCCATGAAGTGAATTGTTTAATATTAAAATAATAATCACATGGAATGTGTCTTTACAAATTGGATAATCTCGTCGATGTATCCAAACGCCATGCAAACGACGGTATCGGCCGCTCCGTAGTAGACAGCCACCCGCTTCCCGTCTTGCAACGCGGCGCAAGGGAATACCACGTTGGGCACGTCGCCTTGCAACTCATAAGGAGCCGCCGGGCCGAGAATGTAATCCTTTGTCCGATAGAGCACCTTCTCTGGATTGTTGGCATCCAGGAGGGCGGCGCCCATCGTGTAGCGGTACCCGTTGCAGGTCTTGATGACGCCATGGTAGAACATGAGCCAACCTTCGCTGGTCATGAATGGTACCGAGCCGGCGCCAATCTTCAAGCATTGCCAAGCGCTATCCTCGAACGGCGTCACCTTCATCACGCAGCGATGCTCGCCCCAGTACTTCATGTCCGGGCTGTAGCTGATGTAGATATCGCCAAACGGCGTATGGCCGTTGTCGCTCGGGCGGCTCAGCATGGCGAATTTGCCGTTAATCTTTTCAGGGAAGAGCACGCCGTTACGGTTGAAAGGCAAGAAGGCGTTCTCGCACTGGAAGAAATCCACGAAATCGAACGTGTAGCCGATGCCGATCGTGGGGCCATGGTAACCGTTGCACCAGGTGATCCAGTAGCGGTCTTCGATCCACGTCACGCGCGGGTCGTATTTATAATCCGAGTCGATCATCTCCGTATTGCCCGGCTTGAACTGGATCGGCTCATGGTTGATATCCCAATGGATTCCGTCCTTGCTGAAACCGGCAAAGATATTCATCTGCACCGCACGGTTGTCGCAACGGAACACGCCTGCAAAGCCATCCTTGAAGGGCACTACGGCGCTGTTGAAGATACTATTGGAAGTCGGTATCTGGTAACGGCCAATCACCGGATTCTGTGAATACCGCCACATGACGTCCGTACAACCTTCGGGACGATCTTCCCACGGCATATTTACTGCTATCATTTTTTCGTTCATACTATCACTCATTATTAAATTATATTGTCCGTATTATTTTTCGCAACATCAATGTACCGGGATTTTGTCGATGCGGCGCTGGTGGCGTCCGCCTTCGTAGGGAGTCTCGAAAAAGGCATCCACGATTTTCACCGCTTCTTCATTCGAAATGAAACGTCCCGGCATCGAAAGCACGTTCGCATCGTTGTGCGCACGGGCCAAAGAGGCGATTTCAACCGACCAGCAAAGGGCGGCACGGATTCCCTGGTGCTTGTTGAGCGTCATGCTGATGCCATTGCCTGTCCCACAGATGGCAATGCCCGGATACACTTCGCCCGCCTCGACCGCTACGGCCAACGGATGGGCAAAATCCGGATAATCGCAACTATCCATCGAATAGGTACCGAAATCTTTGCATTCAAATCCACGCGCCGCCAATACTTCTTTCAAATACTCTTTCAGTTCGAAGCCAGCATGGTCGCTACAAAATCCTATTGTCTTCATCCTTATTTTGCTAATAATTCTTTTACTTGATTATATACATTCTGGGCCGTAAAGCCAAGCTTCTCATCCAATACCTTAAATGGAGCCGAATAGCCGAAGGAGTTCATGCCCCATACTTTCCCGTTCGGACCCACCAAATTCTCCATGCAGAAGGGAAGGCCAGCCGTGAGCGCGAAGATCTTGCTGCCCGGCGTAAGGATTGAATCCTGGTATTCCTTGCTCTGGCAATGGAACAGGCCGTCTGACGGAATCGAAACGATGCGCACCTTCACTCCGTCTGCACGCAACAGGGCCGCGCCGTCGACCAACGTCGATACCTCCGAGCCGGAGCCCAACAGCGTCACATCCGGGTTCTCGTCTTCATTAATAATATAAGCGCCCCGTTCGGCACTCAACGCCTCCTCGTATGGATGTTCGCGAGGCAAATCCTTCACCGCCTGGCGCGAGAAAATCAAACCTGTGGGCGAATCGATGTTCTCCATCGCCATCTTCCAAGCCACGGTTGCTTCTGCCGCGTCGGCCGGACGAAGTACCAACATCGAGTTCTTGCCGCTGTGGTTCTTCATCTTTTCCAACAAACGGACTTGCGCCTCTTGTTCTACCGGTTGATGCGTCGGGCCATCCTCGCCTACACGGAAGGCGTCGTGCGTCCAGATGAATTTCACCGGAAGTTCCATCAACGCCGCCATGCGCAACGCCGGTTTCATATAATCCGAGAAAACAAAGAACGTACCGCAAGCCGCCCATACGCCGCCATGGAGCGCCATACCGATGCAGACGCATGCCATCGTCAATTCAGCCACGCCCGCCTGGAAGAAAGCGCCTGTGAAATCACCCCGCTTGAAGGCATGCGTCTTCTTCAAGAAGCCGTCCGTCTTGTCGGAGTTGCACAAATCGGCCGACGCGCAAATCATGTTCTCGACCGTCGACGCCAACACGCCCAAGACGTTCGCCGAAGCCGCACGCGTCGGTTGGTTCGCTTTATGTGCGATAGCCGCCCAGTCGATTGCCGGGATCTTGCCCGAGAACCAATCGTCCAACTTCTGCGCCAAATCCGGATGCGCTGCCGCCCATGCCGCCTTCGCCGCTTTCCGTTCTTCCATCAAGGCGTTCAGTTCCTCCGCACGACGGGCGTACATGTCAGCCACTTCGGGGAATATTTCAAAAGGATTTTCTGGATCACCCCCTAAGTTCTTGATAGTTTCTTCGATGGAAACGCCGGCAGCCGACAATGGTTGGCCGTGCGTAGAGACTTTATTTTCGTAGCTGCTCCGATCGGCACCCAGCGCGCCTTTGCCCATGATGGTCCGACCGATGATCAAGGTAGGCCGTTCCTTTTCGGCTTTGGCTTCAGTGAGCGCACGACGGATTTCTTCTACATTATTGCCATCTATCGTAATGACTTTCCATCCCCACGCTTCATATTTCATCGCAATATTCTCGTCGTCTACTTCGTCGACCATCGTAGAGAGCTGGACATTGTTGGCATCGTAGAACATAATCAGATTGTCCAATCCCAACGTCCCGGCTACACGGCCTGCGCCTTGCGAGATCTCCTCCTGGATACCGCCATCCGAGATATATGCGTAAATCGTTTCGTCAATCGCCTCTTTACCTAAACGGGCTTGCAAGAATTTGGCAGCGATAGCAGCTCCCACTGCATACGTATGTCCTTGCCCCAGCGGACCGGAGGTATTTTCAATTCCGCGCCGGAAATCCACCTCGGGATGCCCCGGAGTGACGCTTCCCCATTGGCGGAAGTCCTTTAATTCATCGATCGTATATCTGCCCGCCATTGCCAATACGGCATACAGCATGGGAGACATGTGACCCGGATCCAAAAAGAAACGATCCCGGCTCTCCCACAGCGGGTTCTTCGGGTCGTATACTAAGAATTCAGAGAACAATACATTCACAAAATCGGCACCACCCATCGCTCCGCCCGGATGACCGGATTTAGCCTTCTCAACCATTGACGCAGCTAAGATACGGATGTTATCGGCTGCTCGGTTCATCAATTTAATGTCGTTCATATCGCTACTAATTCGTTATTTGCCTGCAAAAATAGGCATAATTCGCAAGTTGACCAAAAAGAAAGAGATAATCCGCAGCAAACAGATTATCTCTTCTTCATTTTTTATCCGGCAAACGGATTAGGCCAAACGTCTGGCTCCGTCGCTTATGACTACGTTATAGAGCTTCGGTTCGTGCCCGAATTTCTTTGTATATTCCGCGAATGCTTTTTCCACAAAGGCGTCATACTTATCGGCTTTCACCAAGTTGATCGTGCAACCGCCGAAGCCGCCGCCCATGACGCGCGACCCCGTCACGCCGCATTCCTTCGCAATGTCGTTCAAGAAATCCAGCTCCTCACAGCTTACTTCGTAGAGCTTGCTCATGCCCTGGTGCGTGCCATACATTTTTTCGCCCACGGTTTCGTAATCGCCCTTCTCCAATGCGTCGCACACGTCCAATACGCGTTGGATTTCCTCAATGACGTACTCCGCACGCATGTAATCCTCGGCGCTCACGTCGGCTTTCACTTCGTTCAACATATCCATCGTGGCATCGCGCAGGAAGGCAACTTCCGGATGGTTGCGCTTGATAGCCGCTACCACGTTCTCGCACGACTGGCGGCGTTTGTTGTAGGCCGATGAAGCCAGTTCATGTTTCACCACCGAATCCAACAATACCAACTTATAGCCGGCAGCTTCGGGGTCGAACGGGAAATATTTGTATTCCAACGAACGGCAATCCAAGCGGATCAGGTGCCCCTTCTGGCCGAATACGGAAGCGAACTGGTCCATGATGCCACAGTTTACACCGCAATAGTTATGCTCCGTCGACTGCCCTATCTTTGCCAATTCAAACTTGTCGATGCCCAAGTCGAACAATTCATTCAACGCAAAGGCATACGTACTTTCCAACGCGGCCGATGAAGACATCCCGGCGCCCAGCGGCACATCGCCCGCAAACACCGTGTCGAAGCCCTGGATATTCCCCCCGCGCTTGATGGTCTCGCGGCACACGCCGAAGATATACCGCGCCCAGCTTGCCTTCGGAGCGTCCTCTTCCGTAAGCCCGAACTCGGCATAATCGTTCAAATCGATGGCGAACGCGCGTACTTTGCCGGTGCCATTCGGTTTGATTTCAGCGATCATGCCCTTGTCTATCGCGCCAGGAAATACGAAACCTCCGTTGTAATCCGTATGCTCGCCAATCAGGTTGATACGACCCGGAGAAGTATAAAACACGCCTGTCGTATGGAACAGTTCCTGGAACTTATTATCTACTTTGTTTTTCATCTCTACATTCATAATCTCTATCTTTTTTATATGATCCTTATTTATGCTAAAACAGGGGGAATAATACCCCACGCGTGACCCTTGCAATACCCCACGCGTGGGTGACAATGATATCCCACGCGTGACCCTTTACGGTACCCCACGCGTGGGGTATAAAGACAGTCCTTAATCTACCGGAATATCCGTATTCACGTTCTTCGAACCAGCCAGTGCATAATATAATATGTAGGCGGCGCAGAAGAGGACTACGAGGTAGCTCGTCAAGTAGCTGCCTGTCGCATCAGCCACCCAAGCCTGGATAGCCACCATCACGGCGCAACCGAACACCATCGTCATGAAAGCACCCGAAGCGATAGAAGTATATTTACCCAAACCTTCGACTGCCATATTGAAGATACCGCCCCACATAACCGAAGTACACAAACCTACCAACAGGAAAGCAAAGATTCCGATGGGAACTTCCGCCCAAATCAAGTTCAGGTTCGCCCAGTCGATACCCGGCACGTTCACCATCACGTCTGTCGGGGCAAACATACCGAATGCCACCAACACCAAGCTGAGCGTAGAAGCGGTCGTAATCATCGCACGGCTCGAAATCTTATCGCCAATCGCACTACCTACGAAACGGCCTACAAGCATCATCAACCAATACACAGCCACAATCAGACCGACAATCGTCGCATCCATGCCTAAACCAGGCGTAGCTGAATCGGGCGAAGAGGTCAAATACTGCAAGATGTAAGTCGGCGTACCTACTTCGATACCCATATACAGGAAGATCGCCAAGATACCCAGTTTGAAGTGGCGGAACGAGAAGGCGCTGTACTTGTCGTTCGAAGCTTTTACCGTCTCAGTAGCCTGCTCCGGTTCTTCAATCTTAGAGAAGAAAAGCACGATCAGACCAACCACAAAGACAGCCAAGGCAATGAACAGAGCCGGCGTCGCGTCGGCAATCTTCGCTTTCGTAGCATCGCCAATCAACGCACCCATGATGATATACACAGCCACCGCCGCGCTACTATTGAACACGCCGCCGAGCTGGATCAGCTGGTTACCTTTGTTTCCACCGCCACCTAAGGTATTCAACATCGGGTTTACCACCGTATTCAACATACACATACAGAAACCGGCAATAAACGCACCAATCAAATACACACCGAAGCTCTGGATCGAATCCCAGCCGCTCATCCACTGTACCAAAATACCGACGATACCCACTACCAAGGCCAGCATCGCCGTCTTCTTGTACCCGAACTTCTTAATCAACATACCCGAAGGGATACCCATTACCAAGTAAGCAATGAAGTTTCCATAATTACCTACCTGCGCCAAGATATCCGAAGCCCCGAATTGGTTCTTCACGATAATAGCCATCGGTGAACATAAATTCGTTACGAATGCAATCATAGCAAAGAGCGCAATCATGATGATGATAGCACCCCATTGTTTCTTTTGTTGAGTCATAGATTTAATTTGTTGTTATGTTATTAATTTATTTATTATGCGTGTGTGTTATTCTACTGTAAACTTATAGATGGTCTCGCTATGGAACGTCTCGCCCGGGCGCAATACCGTCGACGGGTATTCCGGCTTGTTCGGGCTATCGGGGAAGTGCTGCGTTTCCAGGCAGAACGAGCAACGCTCCGGATAGGGATGTCCGTTCTTTCCGATAATGGACTCGTTCAGCCAGTTCGCCGTATAGAGTTGCACGCCCGGCTGGTCGGTATAGGTTTCCATCACGATACCTGTCTTGGGCGAACGGGCACGGGCAGCCAAGGCCATCTCGCCCTCTTTCTTATTTAATACGTAGCAATGGTCGTAGCCTTCGCCATAGACGATTTGCTGGAACTCCTTCTGGTTGATGCGTTCGCCAATCTCGTGGGGTGTACGGAAATCCATCGGCGTGCCTTCCACCGGTTCGGCCGGGCCATACGGGATGGCGGTCTCATCGGTAGGCAGGTAGGAGTCTGCATATATAATTAATGTATGGTCTCCAATATACCGGTCGCCTTCGCCCGAGAGGTTGAAATAGGAATGGTTCGTGAGGTTCACCACGGTAGGCTTCGTCGTCACGGCCTCATACGAGATGGAGAGCTCGTTGGCATCGCTCCAATGATAAGTCACCGTCGCCTTCAGTTCGCCCGGATAGCCCTCTTCGCCGTCGGCCGCCGTATAGGTCAAGCGTACCGATTGCGCGTCGAGCTGCTCCATCTTCCATGCGTGGAAATGGAACCCGCGCACACCCCCATGGAGGCTATTCGGCCCGTTGTTGATCGGCAACTCGTACGCCACGCCGTCCAGGACGAAATGTCCCTTCGCGATGCGGTTGGCATATCGTCCGCAAGTGGCTCCAAACGTAGGTTCGCCCGACGACAGGTAATCGTCGATCGAGGCATGACCCAACACCACGTCCGTCAACCGCCCCTCCTTGTCCGGGACCATCAACGACACGACCTTCGCGCCATAATTCGTTACTACTACTTCTGCACCTTGCTTGTTCACCAACGTGCAGATACTTATGTTCTCACCTTCTATTTGCTTAGAAAAATGTTCAGGAAGCAAACCTGATTTCGTCATTTTGTTTTCCATGTGTATACACATTACTTTATTTTTGTGCGTAAAATTAGAACTCTTCTGCCAAACAAGCATCATATTTGAATATGTTTTTCAACAGCTTTTTCTCTTTTTTATTACAAATGCGCTACAAAACAACGCAAATAGGCCTGTGTATAAAAGCAAAAAGACTCTTTCTATAATATGACACTTCCTTCCAACCGGATGTCTTCAACTGAAGAACCAACATATATTTTAAATTCTCCCGGTTCAAGCACATGCTTCATCTGTTTATTCCACAACTTCAAGTCGTCTTTCATTACTTGCAAGAATACTTTTTGGGTTTCACCTCGTTTCAAATACACTTTATTAAATGCCTTCAATGCTTTTACCGGCGTCGTGACACTGCTGACAACATCCCGTACATACAGTTGCACGACCTCCGCACCATCATAATCGCCTACATTACTCACCTCGCAAGTAACATTTATAGCATTACCTCCATGTTCTAACGTATTTTCTATTTGGATATTCTTATATTCAAACGTCGTATAACTCAATCCATGGCCAAAACAAAAAAGAGGTTCGGGAGAAGAAAAGACATAATCCCTACCAGGCTTCTCGCGTGTGCCTCGTTGCTTGTAGTAACCTTTACCGGATGGTTTATAATTGGCATACATGGATATATGTCCCGTTGTAGGTGGGAAAGTAACGGATAAACGTCCGGAAGGATTTACTTCACCAAAAAGGATTCGAGCTATGGCATCTCCCCCTTTTTCACCGGGATACCAAGCCTCCAAGACCGCATCCACTTGTTTGGCTTCTTCTCCTATCGTGTAGGGACGGCCATTCACCATAACCAATATGACTGGTTTCCCTAAACTGGCAACTTCCCGTAATAACTGGCACTGCACGCCGGGGAAATCCAATTCGTTCCGGTCATATCCTTCCCCGCAGGTATTAATTTCCTTCGAATTGGCATCTCCCCAACCAATACCGGAATATATCACACTCGTCCCGCCCAATACCAAAACGACCGCATCACTTTTCCGGACAGCTTCTATGGCCTCCCCGAAACCGTCGGTCGACAATGAAGTAATGCCACAACCTTCCGCATAATTAATCTGAACATTATTCCCGACGTATTTACGAATTCCTTCGAGGACCGTCACGCCATACTCGTTATTTTTCGTGATACTATAATCCCCAAACTGCACTTTGTCGGCATTAGGTCCAATTACGGCCAACGAACGTAATTTTTCCTTTTTCAGTGGAAGTATATCCTTTTCATTTTGGAGAAGTACGATCGATTCTTCCGCTATCTTTTGAGCAAGTTCAATATGTGCTTTCGTGTGAATTTTCTTATGAGCTTGTTTATCCACATGAAACGGTCTATCAAATAACCCTAATTTAAACTTGACGGTCAATATCCGGGAAACAGAGGCATCAATCAACGATTCGGAAATAATGCCTTCTTTTACTAAATCGACCAATTCTCCATAAGCATATTGTCCCGGAGCTTCCAAGTCCACCCCTGCCGTAATGGCTTGTAAAGCCGATTCCTTTTTATCCTGAGCCGTCTTATGGAAACTGTCTAACATGCCTATTGCGCTGTAATCAGAGAAAACATATCCGCCAAATCCCCATTCTTTGCGTAAAATATCGGTCAAAAGCCAGGGATTGGCATGAACAGGAATTCCATCCACTTCATGATAACCTGGCATTAGGCTGTATAGGTTCGCCTCTTTGACAGCTCCCTCAAAAGGATATAAATGAAGTTCCCTGAGCGTCCGTTCTCCGACCAGCGAGGGAGCCAGGTTAATTCCAGCTTCCGGCACAGAATAAGCCACAAAATGTTTACCCGTACAAGCCAATTTCCCGGGAGCTATCCCTTTCTGGGAATCTTCAGCTTTCCCCTGCATACCCGTCACAAAAGCAATCCCCATTTGTTTTACCAAATAAGGATCTTCCCCATAGCATTCTTCCACTCGTCCGAAACGCGGATCGCGTGCCAAATCGAAAAGAGGTGCTAAAGCTTGGTCAACTCCGGATAAAGAAGCCTCCTGTGCTATCACCGACGCCATTTGTTTGATTAAACGAGGATTCCAAGTCGCCCCCAAACCGATTGCTTGCGGAAAAATGGTAGCCCCTAAAGCCATTTGCCCATGCAAACACTCGGCCACCTGGATAGCTGGAATCCCCAAACGGGTTTTTGTCCGCAAATAGCGATCTGCCGCCTCCGAATAGGCCGCAACTTTCCCATGTTCGACAAAAGGGCTTTCCAAACATCCAATGCTTTCGCCCTCGAAAAGTTCCTCCAGCGATTCATCCGTCACGGCGCCTTTCTCGTCCGCCTGCAAGGCATTCAGGCTTTTCATGTTCAATTGGGCCACTTTCTCTTCCAAAGTCATCCGCCCCAACAAATCATTCACACGTGCGGCTATCGGCAAATGGGGATTCTGATAGGGATAGACCGTCTCGTCCGCCCAAGCACAAAAACAAAGGCAACTGCATAAGCAGATAAAAATTCCTCTTTTCATCTTTATAAAGAGATTAAAAAAAAGCAAGGGTGTTACAATTCTTCTCATAAATTGCACACCCTCGCTTTTATTAAAAACTACAATTCTATTGATTATCTTTATTGTCCTATTGGGTAGTCGTTATTGCAACGTTCCATTCTGCGCATCCTGGATCATCTGCTCGCTCGGCAGGATTAGGATTTCCACCCGGCGGTTCAGCGCGCGGCCTTCCTCGGTATTGTTGTCGGCTACCGGTTCATGCACACCCTTGCCTTCATACGTCATGCGCTTGCTGCTCACGCCTTGGTCGACCATCAAATAGTCGAACACGCTCTTCGCACGCTTCTCGGACAAGGTCTGGTTGTAATCCACCTTTCCCGTATTGTCCGTATGGCCCACGATCTTGATATCCGTATCCGGATTCTGGTTCAAACTGGTAGCCAGGTTGCGGAGTGCGCTCTTCGACGCATCGCTCAGCGTGCTCGAGTTCGTAGCAAAGAGGATGCCCGAATCGAACGTCACCTTCAGCGCCTCGCCGTTGTTGATGGTCTCGACCGTCGTCTCTTCCGGCAACGTAGCCTCCAGTTCCTTCTTCTGCTTATCCATCTTCTTTCCAATCAATGCCCCGGCCGCGCCGCCTACCGCCGCGCCAATAACCGAACCCAAGGCCGTATTACCCGCCAAAGCACCTACGCCGGCACCTACGGCCGCGCCGCCACCTACGCCGATAGCGGCTCCTTTTTGCGTGTTGTTCCACGTCCCGCAACTGGAGAATACCAATGCCATCGACAGCAACAAGGCTGTCAGCATCTTCAAACTTTTCATAACTTATCTATTTTAAAGTTCAATCGTCAAACATATCCAATGATTCGCAATAGGCCATCTCGCCCTGCACGATAAAGGAGATTTCCTCCGGCGTGTATTTCCCTACCCCGTCCTTTTGGGCATTCTTCACGACAAAGTCCGTCAGTTCGTCCTCGTCGATTTCCACCTCGCTGTCGTCGGGCAGCTCCTCGTTCATGTATCCTTTCTTTTCGTAGAATTCATAAATCAAATCGACGATATAGTTCACATCGTCGTTGCTGAACTTACCCTTCAATTCTTGCGGTAAATAGTTCTGTATGAACTTCACGGATTCTTCCTCGTCATACATCCAATCTTGTTTCTCGCTCATAATCTTTCGTTTTTAAAATTCAGAAGCAAATATAGTACTTTAATTTGGATAATGGATAATGGATAATTGAAAATTGACAATTAACATGGGATAATATGTTCCGGAAAATTCCCCATTTATACCCCTAACACAATATTCGCATCAATATTCAGCTTCCGGCTTATCTCACGGGCGACCTTCAATGTCGGTTCGCATTTACCTGAAAGATACTCGCTGACACGTGAAGGACTTACATTCAACAATTCCGACAACTTATTCTGCGTTAAGCCCATTTCATACATACGCAATTTAATCACATCTACCAAAGAAGGGGATTCTACCGGGAAATGCTCATTTTCGTAGTCTGCCACCAAATCCGAAATCAAATCCAACTCCCAATAATTAGGATCATCCATCGGAGTGTCATTGTTCACCACCTTTAGCAGCTCCTCAATCCGAGCACACGCCGCTTTATATTGCTTTTCTGTTTTTATCTTTACCATAATACTACTCTTTATGCTTTTGAACAATCTATTTTATCATATTCTTGATGCGTACCTATCCAGCGAATGATTTCCAATTTGTAGAAATAATAAAGAAAAGGGCAGACTTTCGAGCCTACCCTTTATTCTTAATTCTTCATTAAATAAGCGTAATCGTTTCCGGATATTTAATGACTACCACTTCCTCCGTCCCGTTCGGATAGGTTTCAATCTGGAAATTATATTGACCTTCTGCCGCGTCATACATCATCGTAAATTCGATTTTCTCGTCCGTATTCAGGAGAATGGCGGAATCTTCATGCGGCATTCGTTGCTCTACATAATTAATCAGCACAAGCTGCGCCTTCTTGCCTTCTGGCGAGTCGACCAGCTTCAAACCCTTGCCCTCGAGCACCGCCGTTTTATTCCGCGGAAATTCCAACGGTTTATCCGGGTTCGCGTTCTCTTTGGGGTAGAATTTGGTGATTTCGGGGGTTACGGGTGTAGGTTCGTCTCCCCCTTCGTCCGGCTTCTTACCTCCTGATGTCTGGCCTAATACCTGCTGTTTGTAACGCTTGATAGATTCATTCTGTTTGTCGACAAACGATTTGTAATCCGCCTCGCCTTCAACCAGAATAAATGCATTAATCACTTGTACCAGTTTGCGGTACGCATCGTCCACCTTCAAACGCGCCGCCCGCATCGC
>CALUZR010000022.1 GCA_944325335.1 uncultured Parabacteroides sp.
CATTGTGGACGAAAAATTCTTCCTCTACAGGCTTTCTATGATTTATGCCTACCCACATTGATTTTCCGCTGACCCTGGGAGAGGGTATCTCCGGCAGATGTCGGAGCACGGCTGCTTGAGAGGGGTGAAATGATTAGAAATTTCTTGGGTGAATAGTCATAAAATTGTATTTTTGCGACTTGCTAAGATGTTGAGATAATGGATCGGGATGCAAATAAAATAGGACAGAAGGTGCCAGAACCTACGTTGCGTCGTTTGCCGTGGTATCTTGCTTTTGTGAAGTTGCTGCGGGGAAAAGGCGAAACGATGGTCTCTTCTACACAAATATCAAAGGAGATTAACGTGGATGCGAGCCAAATAGCCAAGGATTTGTCGTTTGTAAATGTCACGGGGAAAACACGTGTCGGATATGAAATCGATGCGTTGGCCGACGAATTGGATGACTTTTTAGGTTTTACATCTCCACATAAGGCGTTTATATTTGGTGTAGGTAGTTTGGGCGCGGCTTTATTGCAGGACACAGGTTTGCGGCAATATGGATTGGATATTGTCGCGGGTTTTGACGTGCGGGAAGAGCTGGATGGGAAGAAGATAAATGGTATACCTGTTTATCATATCCGGCATTTTCAGGCACAGCAGAAGCTATGGAATGCTACGATTGGCATTCTTACCGTCCCGGTAGACAAAGCGCAGGAGGTGGCCGACGAGATCATTCAAGGGGGCATCCGGGGTTTGTGGAACTTTACGCCTTTCCGGATTCGTGTACCTGAGCATATTGTCATCCAGAATACTTCCATTTATGCGCATCTGGCAGTTATGTTTAATCGGATGAATTCCATAAATCAGTGAAAAATGAAAATAATCGCAGTCGGGATGAATTACGCAGCCCACAATAAAGAGTTGCATCATACGTTAGAATTAACAGAGCCTACGATTTTTATGAAATCCGATTCGTCTCTGTTGAAAGATGGAAAACCGTTCTTTATCCCGGATTTTTCATCAGAAATCCATTACGAAACGGAACTCGTAATCAAAGTAGACCGTTTAGGGAAGAACATTGCCGAGCGTTTCGCGCACCGGTATTATCATGAGGTGACGGTGGGTATTGACTTCACGGCGCGGGATTGGCAACGGCGCCTACGTGCCCAAGGGCTTCCGTGGGAGCTTAGCAAGTCGTTCGACAATTCGGCGGCCATTGGCACATTCATTCCTTTGGCTGAAGCGGGGAATGTGAACGATCTGTCGTTTCGCTTGGACCTGAACGGGGAAACGGTGCAGGAAGGGCATACGCGGGAGATGCTTTTCTCGGTCGACCGGATTATAGCTTACGTCAGCCGCTTCTTTACCCTGAAGATCGGCGATTTGATTTATACCGGGACGCCGGCCGGCGTGGGACCCGTGCATATCGGCGACCGGCTGGAAGGTTACGTGGGCGACCGGAAATTATTGGATTTCCACGTCCGCTAAGGGGTACGATCTTTTAGAAATTTTCAATATGTCAGCAAAAACGATTGTTTTGTAGCAGAAAGAAGCTGG
Organism: uncultured Parabacteroides sp.; assembly: GCA_944325335.1. Classification (GTDB taxonomy): domain Bacteria; phylum Bacteroidota; class Bacteroidia; order Bacteroidales; family Tannerellaceae; genus Parabacteroides. The sequence continues at coordinate 1,537 of CALUZR010000022.1, forward strand.
AAAATGCCAAAACGATCTTTATATAGTTTCCAGGAGCTGGAACTATACAAAATGTTATTGCGCCAATTTTCCAGCTCCTGGAAAGTTCCGGAACGACGTTCTGGCGGATTCCAGGAGCTGGAAAGTGCGGGAACGTCGTTTAGGTAAAATCCAGGAGCTGGAAAGTGCGGGAATGTCGTTTGGGTAAAATCCAGGAGCTGGAATGTGTCGGAACGTCGTTTAGGCCAAATCCAGGAGCTGGAATGCTGGCGAATCAGGTTGGGAAGGTGTTTTTTTGAAATACAGGTATGAAACGAATATTATTTATCATTATCGCGGCTGTTTTGTCGTTGGACGCCGGTTGGGCTACGGTCGTGGATTATGCTTCGCATTCGGCGCTTTCGTCGGGGCGTTGGGTGAAAATCCGCGTGGATAAATCGGGTGTGTACCGGCTGACAGCTTCTGCGCTCCGGGAAATGGGCTTCGAGAATCCCGCGCAGGTTTCGGTACACGGTTATGGCGGCTGGATGCTGGAGGAAGATTTCTCGGAGGCTGTCTACCAGGACGATGTACCGGCCGTACCGGTCTGGCGCGAGGGCGATGCGATTTATTTCTATGCCAAAGGCCCTGTGAAATGGGATTATGAGTATAATGGCGACATCCGGGGCGACATGTTCGTGCACGAGAACAATCCGTATGCGACGGCGGGCTATTACTTCGTGACCGACGCCACGGAACCCTCGGCGATGACGGAGCTGGCGTCGGTAGAGGGTGCAGTGCGGCAGATTACGACGTTCGACGACTTCCAAGTGTGGGAACGGGAGGCCGTGGCCGTGAACGAGTCGGGGAGGCAACTTTTTGGCGAGTCGTTCATTTCGACCTCTTCGCGCGACTTTTCCTTTTCTGTTCCAGGTATTACGCAGGACGACGCGATTGTTTCGATGCGTTTCATTGCCAATGCTAAGGCGGGGCGCAACGTTTCGCTTACCGTCGGCGATGCCGAATTGGGCCTCTACATCCGGGCGAACAATGGCGCGAACTCTTCTTATACCAAAGCCATTGCGGCAGAGGGCGCCATGACCTGGAGCGGGGAGAAAACGGAGGATGTAGAGATGACCGTTTCGTACGAGGGGACGGGCGACCAAAATGTCCATCTCGATTACATCCGCCTGCAGGTGAAACGCGCGCTGCAGCTTTATGGTGCCGAGACGGCGTTCCGAAGCGTGGAGGCATTGAATAATGTGTCCCGCTTCCAGTTGGGAAATGCTTCGGAGGCGACCATCGTGTGGGACATCACCGATACGCAGGCGCCGCGTGTAGTCCAGACCTCGTTAGACGGTTCGACGCTTTCCTTCTCCATTTCCGCTTCTTCGCAACTACGTGAATTTGTAGCTTTTGACAAGACTAAAATAAGTAACGAGCCGACTATCGTGGGCGAAATCAATCCACAAGATTTACACGGGCTGGAGACGCCGGATATGGTCATCATCGCCCCGGAATCCTTCACCACGCAAGCGGAGCGGTTGGCCGAAGCTCACCGGGAGCGCGACGGACTGGCGGTCGTGGTCGTCACCCCGGAATCCATCTACAACGAGTTTTCCAGCGGGACGCCCGACGCGACGGCTTATCGACGCTTCCTGAAGATGTTTTACGACCGGGGAACGGAGGGGGCCGCCTCTTTGCGCTATTTATTACTTTTTGGTGACGGGTGCTACGACAACCGGGGGCTTACTTCGGAATGGAGCCAGAACAGTTCGTTGTTGGAGAACATGCTGCTGACGTACCAGTCTGAAAACTCTGTCGACATCAATTCCTATACGACGGACGACTATTTCGGCTTCTTGGAAGACGGGAGCGGCGGCTCGATAGCGGGCAGCCGGTTGTGTATTGGCATTGGGCGGCTTCCGATCCGGACAAATGCCGAAGCGCGGGCGGCGGTAGACAAAATCCTCTCGTATATGGACAATTCATTGCCAGGAAATTGGAAAAACAACGTCACCTTCGTGGCCGACGATGGAAGCAACGCCGATTTAAGCTCTTCCGACGGTCCGCAACAACACATGGAGCACGCCGACGAGCTGGCCGAGCTGGTAAACACGAATCATCCGGAATTCCGCGTGAATAAACTTTATTTTGACGCTTACACGAAAGACCGCACCGGGGGAAACGCCTCTTATCCAGATGTAGAAGCCAATCTTCAGAAACAATTGAAGAACGGCTTGATGGTATTGAATTACGTGGGGCACGGCAATACGACCAGTTGGAGCGACGAGGCGGTCATGACGCAATCCGATATCCAGCAGGCCACTTATCCCTATCTTCCGCTTTGGATTACGGCGACGTGCGATTTTACGCGTTTCGACGCCCTGGCCACCTCGGCGGGCGAATCCGTGTTCCTGAACGAGAAGAGCGGCGGCATTGCCCTCTTTACCACGACGCGTACGGTATATTCCGGACCGAATTTGGAGATTAACCGGGCTATCATCAACAATCTTTTTACCCGGAACGGCGATGGGCGGCACCGCACGCTGGGCGAAGTCTTGCAGGAGGCGAAATCCAGTCTGGGAGGCGATTCCAACAAGTTGAAGTTCATGCTGATTGGCGACCCGGCGTTGCGCCTCAGTTTTCCGGATTACGAGATTGTCGTCACGGAGATAAACGGCGAGCCGGTCGACGTCTTGAACCCGACCACCATCAAAGCCTTGGAGCGCGTGACGGTCTCGGGCGAGATCCGCACACCGGAAGGGGCGAAGGACACGCAATTCAACGGCACGCTCCGCTCCACCATTTTTGATAGCCGCCAGACCATTACCACCTTGGACAACTTCGGTACGGGCGAGCATTTCGAATATACCGATTATCCGAATACACTTTATACGGGGAATGATTCGGTACGGGGCGGCGAGTTCAGTTTTACCTTTACCGTGCCGAAAGACATTACCTATTCCAACGATTTCGGGAAGATGAATTTCTATGCCTTTTCAGAACAGGATTCCATCGAGGCGCAAGGTTCGTTCCTCGACTTCCGGGTGGGTGGCACCTCAGATACGGGCACGGACGACACAGCCGGACCTGAGATCCGTTATTTCTACCTGAATGATACCACCTTTACCGATGGCGGGAAGGTGAATTTGACCCCGCTCTTTGTGGCCTCGCTTTGGGACCAGAGTGGCATCAATATCACGGGGAGCAGTATTGGGCATGATATGATGCTTATTATAGACAACCAGGTGGCACAGAGTTATACCCTGAACGATTATTATGAACTGACGGGCGACGACGGTTCGGGGCGTGTCGTTTTCTCGATTCCGGAGCTCAAGCCAGGCATGCACACGGCCGAGTTCAAGGTGTGGGACGTATTGAATAATTCCACCACCCAGACCTTCACGTTCGAGGCCGTCGAGGATTTGGACCCGAAACTGATCAATCTTTATGCTTCGCCTACTCCGGCACGGGGGCAGGTGACGTTCTACCTGGAGCACAACCTCCCGGAGTCCCAACTGAACGTCCGCATCGAGGTGTTCGATATGGCAGGCCGCTTACGTTGGAGCCACGAGGAGAATGGCGCTTCGGAGGCGTTCGAATCATACCAGGTCACTTGGAATTTGATGGGGAACGGGAGCGGACGGATGCTTCCGGGGGTTTATATTTATCGCGCCTCGCTTCGAGCCGGTAAATCCCAGACCGTTTCCGATGCGAAGAAAATGATTATCCTTGCACAATAAAAAACGGAAACTTCTGTTATTAATAATGATTTTCAATAATAAGCATACACAAGAAGGAAGATGATAAAGAATTGCAGTTTAAAGGCGCTTGTTTGGCTTGTCGCCGGATGGATTTCTATCAGTTCAACATGGGCGCAGACGAAAGACGGAATCGAGTTTGCCCCTATCAACACGGCGGTGCCCTCGCTATCAATCGCGCCGGATGCGCGAGGCGGTGGTATGGGCGATAATGGTGTTTCGACCTTGCCGGATGTCTATTCGCAATATTGGAATCCTGCTAAATACGTGTTCAATTATAGTAAAGCTGGCGTAGGTTTCTCATACACGCCTTGGTTGCGCAAATTGGTGAACGACGTGGCGTTGATGAACCTCTCCGGCTTCTTTAAATTGGGGAGTGACGAGCGGCAAGCCATTGGAGCTTCCCTCCGTTATTTCACGATGGGTGAAGCGACCAGCTCGTTTGGTACGGGCAATGACGAGGGCTATATCGTGAATCCATACGAAATGGCCATCGACGTAAGTTATAGCCGTATGCTCTCCGAGTCTTTTTCGATGGCGGTGGCCTTGCGCTATATCCGTTCGGACCAAGGGGCGGATGCACAAGACGAGATGGTTCCGGGCAATGCTTTCTCGGCCGATATAGCCGGATACTTGGAGAAATACATCATCTTGGGTAATGCCGAAGCCCTGTGGAGCTTTGGATTCAATATCTCCAATATCGGTACGAAGATTTCATACGATGAAGGGACGACGAACCAATTTCTCCCGACGAAGCTCTCGCTTGGAACCGGTCTCCTCTACCCGCTCGACGATTATAACGAGATCGGCCTCTATGTCGATATCAGTAAATATTTAGTACCGAGCGAACCGCAACGCATGGGTACGACCGAAGCGGACGATGAAGCTTATAACCAGGCCGTGGATGATTATAACACCATGTCGCCCATTACGGGTATCTTCAAGTCGTTTGGCGATTCTCCGCTCGGTTTCAAGGGGGAAATGCAAGAAATCATGGCCTCCATCGGCTTGGAATATAGCTATAACCAGCAATTCTTCGTGCGTGGAGGTTATTATTACGAGAACCAGAACATGGGAAACCGCCAGTATTTCTCGTTTGGTGCCGGCTTCCGCATGAGCGTGTTCCAGCTGGATGCCGCTTATTTGCTCAGTACCGTCCCGAGCAATCCGCTCGACCAGACGTTGCGTTTCTCCCTCTCGTTTGATATGGACGGAATTAAGAACCTGTTCAGATAAGTCGGAAAGAACGGAAAAACATAGTTATAAATGAAAGGAAACATAGTTATGTTTGAACGCAAACATAGTTATAAAAGCAAAAGGACATAACTATCAAAAAACGGAAAGATGAAGATAAGGGTAGGTTTTGGATATGATGTGCATCGCCTCGTGGCCGGCCGCGCGCTTTGGTTGGGAGGCATCCGCATCGCGCATACCGAAGGGTTATTGGGGCATAGCGACGCGGATGTGTTGATTCATGCGATATGCGATGCCTTGCTGGGGGCGGCCAATATGCGCGACATCGGGTACCATTTCCCCGATACGGCGGGTGAATATGAGAATATAGATAGTAAGATATTGCTCCGCAAGACGATGGCGCTTCTCCGCGAGGCGGGCTATGAGCTGGGGAATATCGATGCCACGGTGGCGGCCGAGCGTCCGAAACTCAATCCACATATCCCGGAGATGAAACGCACCTTGGCATCCGTCCTGGAGGTAGACGAAGACGCGATCTCGATTAAAGCCACCACCACCGAACGCTTAGGCTTCACCGGCCGGGAAGAGGGCATCGCGGCGTATGCCACGGTATTGATTTCGCGCGATTAGAGCAAATTTGTGCGCGATTTGATAGGCGAATTGCTTGCAAAAGTGGTGTATTTTCCCGAAATTTGCGAACAAAATGAAATTATACGCCTATGTGGATTACCATTGTTATATTAATACTTGCCGCCATCTTCTTTGTGAATGGCAAATTACGTTCGGACATCGTCGCGCTTTGTTCGTTGACGGCCTTGCTTATCTTCCAGATATTGACCCCCGAAGAGGCGTTATCAGGCTTCTCCAATTCGGTGGTGATCATGATGGTAGGGCTATTTGTTGTGGGAGGAGCTATCTTCCAGACCGGCTTGGCGAAGATGATCAGTTCCTATATCTTGCGTTTTGCGGGGAATAGCGAGACGCGGCTTTTCCTTTTGGTCATATTGGTGACCTCGGCCATCGGTGCTTTTGTGAGCAACACGGGTACGGTGGCGTTGATGCTTCCTATCGTGGTGAGCTTGGCCGCCAGTTCGGGGATGAATTCCAGCCGCCTCTTGATGCCTTTGGCGTTTGCCAGTAGCATGGGGGGCATGATGACGCTCATCGGTACACCGCCCAACTTGGTGATTCAAGACGCACTTACGTCGGCGGGCTATCCGGCTTTGTCCTTCTTCTCGTTCTTGCCCGTGGGATTGGTTTCGGTCCTCGTGGGCATTGTGGTGTTGATGCCTTTGAGCAAGTGGTTCCTTTCCGGCCGGGGAAAGAAGAAAGACGCGCGGAGGAGGAGCAAATCCTTGACGCAATTGGTGAATGAATATGGCTTGTCGAACAACTTGTTCCGCATCCGGGTGACGGAACATTCCGGTCTTTACGGCAAAACCATCCTCGATTTGGATATCCGCCGCAAGTATGGGCTGAATATCCTCGAAGTGCGTCGGGGCGATTCCTCGAAACATCGTTTCCTCAAGACCATTACCCAGCAATTGGCCTCGGCCGATACGGTGATGCAAGAAGATGATATCCTCTATCTCTCGGGCGACTTTGTGCAAGTACGCCAATTTGCCACGGATTATGCCGCTGATATCCTCGACGAGCACGAGACGGAAGAGACGCGCGCCGCCAACAATGCATTGGCCTTCTATGATATAGGTATTGCCGAAATCGTCCTGATGCCTACCTCCAATATCATCAACCGTACGGTCAAGGAGGCCGGTTTCCGCGATAAGTTTAATGTGAACGTCCTCGGTATCCGTCGGGGAAAGGAGTATTTGTTGCAGAATTTGGGGAACGAGCGCGTCCATAGTGGCGACGTGCTCTTGGTGCAAGGGACGTGGGCGAACATCGCCCGCCTGAGCAATGAAGGTCCCGATTGGGTCGTATTGGGGCAACCCCTCACGGAGGCCGCCAAGGTGACGCTCGATTACAAAGCTCCCATCGCCGCTTTTATCATGATCTTGATGATTTTCCTCATGGTGGCGGACTTCGTGCCCATTGCGCCGGTGACGGCCGTCATCATTGCCGCCCTCTTGATGGTCCTGACGGGATGTTTCCGCAACGTGGAGGCGGCCTATAAGACTATCAACTGGGAGAGCATCGTCCTGATAGCCGCCATGCTCCCGATGTCGTTGGCGTTGGAGAAGACAGGCGCTTCGACGTATATCTCCAATTCGCTGGTGGCGGGTTTGGGGGCGTTTGGTCCCTTCGCGCTCATGGCGGGGATTTATTTCACTACGTCGCTCATGACGATGTTCATTAGCAATACGGCCACGGCGGTACTCTTGGCGCCCATTGCCCTGCAAAGCGCGGAGCAGATTGGGGTGAGTCCCGTCCCGTTCCTCTTTGCGGTGACGGTGGGTGCGAGCATGTGTTTCGCTTCGCCATTCTCCACGCCGCCCAATGCGTTGGTGATGCCGGCCGGGCAATATACGTTTATGGATTACGTGAAGGTGGGTTTGCCTTTGCAAATAATCATGGGAATCGTGATGGTATTTGTCTTGCCTTTGCTTTTCCCCTTTTAATCAAATAGGAAAGAAATGAAGAATAACGATTGGAAAAGCCGTCTGGGCGTGATGTATTCGACGAACCCGGACTTTCAATACGAAACAAACGAAGTGCCGGAGGAGGAAACCCTCCCCAAGGCGCAACAACGCCTCCGCGTCTCGCTCGACAAGCGGAACCGGGGTGGGAAGATGGTCACGCTCGTCACCGGTTTCCGGGGCACGGCCGACGATCTCGCCTCGTTAGGCAAGATGCTCAAGGTAAAGTGCGGCGTGGGCGGCTCGGCGAAGGAGGGCGAGATCATTGTCCAGGGCGATTGGCGGGAAAAAGTGGCGGATATGCTCCGCAAGGAGGGATATACGCAGGTGAAAGTTGTCGGATAGAGTTGGGCGGAACGGGGCGAAGGGGTACAAAATGCCGCCTGAATCCCCAGGCAACACAGCGTTCGGGTACAAAGTGTTGCCCGGAAGTTCAGGGAAAGAAGCATCGGGGTACAAAGTGTCGCCTGAGAATCCGGGCGGGAGATTGTACCCGGACGCCACGTTGCCTGAGGATTCAGGCGGGAGATTGTATCAAATAAATGACTAAAAGGAAAGAAAGATGTTGACAATTTATAGGGCATCGGCCGGGGCGGGAAAGACGCACCGCTTGACTGGCGAATATTTGCTCCTGCTCTTTAGCCAGCCGGGGGCATATCGGCGTATCTTGGCCGTGACCTTTACGAATAAAGCGACGGACGAGATGAAGGGGCGCATCGTCGAGGAGTTGTTCAACCTCTCGGCAGGGCACAAGTCGGATTACGTGGAGCTGCTCTCGGGGCGTTATGGATTGGATGAGGCGCAAGTACGAAGCCAGGCACGGAAGATATTGATTGCGATCTTGCACGATTATTCCGCCTTCAACATCTCGACCATCGACCGCTTTTTCCAACAAACGATGCGGGCCTTCACGCGCGAAATCGGGCTTCAGGGCGGATATGGCATCGAAATGGACCAGGAGTTGGTCCTGCAAGAGGCCGTAGACCGCATGTTGGGCGACTTGGAGAAACCAGAGAACCGCGAGCTCTTGGGCTGGTTGCTCCGTTTTGCCGAAGACAAGATAGAGGATAGCGGCGAGTGGCACCTCCGGAGCGATATCCTCCGGCTGGGGCGCGAGGTGTTTAAGGAAAGCTACAAGCTCTTTAGCGAGGAGGTGGCGAAGGATATCCAAGACAAGCAAGCGTTGGCCCAATACCGCGAACGGTTGCAGGGCGTGGTGCGGGGTGTCGAGAAAGAGGTGCGCACGTTGGGCGAGCGGGGCATGGCGTTGCTTGCGGCCTACGGATTGGATCCGGCTGATTTTAGCGGAGGAAGCCGTTCGCCGATGTTCCATTTCCAGCGTTGGGCGAAGGGCGAGATGAAGGAACCGACCGCCACGTTCTGCAATCTGGCCGATAATGTGGAGAAGTGTTTCACGAAGAAGACCGAACCCGGCGTGAAGGCTATCATCGGCACCCTCTTTGAAGATGGATTGAATGATTGCATCAAGGCGGTCATCGCGCGCTTCGGGGACTTGACGGCCTACCGGACCGCCAAAGAGATCATCCGTTATTATTATACGTTGGGCATCCTGACCGACCTTTCGCGCGAAATTGCGGCCTATCGCGAGGAAAAGAACCTGATGCTCATAGCCGATACCACCGAACTCTTGCACCGCGTAATAGCCGGGAGCGATGCCCCTTTCATCTACGAAAAGACCGGTACGCGCATTGACCATTATATGATCGACGAGTTCCAAGACACGAGCAACATGCAATGGGCGAACTTCCGCCCCCTCTTGGAGGAGAGCTTGGCGCATGACCGGGAGAACCTCGTGGTGGGCGATGTGAAGCAAAGCATCTACCGTTTCCGGAATTCGGATTGGAAATTGCTCGACGAGCAGCTCCCGCGCGATTTTGCTCCAGAAGAGGTGCGGGAAGAGACCTTGAAGGACAACTGGCGAAGTGCGCGGAACATTGTCGAGTTCAACAACTCCCTCTTCACCCTCGCCCCCTATCTCTTGCAACAAATGTATAACGCGGCGTTGGAGGAATCCTCGTTGGGCGAAACCGAACGGGCGTTGTTCTCCACCCGTATCATGTCGGCTTACCACCATGTGTACCAACGTGTCCCGAAACCTTTCCAAAAGAAGGCGGGGCATGTGCAAATCGATTTCATCCCGCAAGAGGATACCGATTGGAAAGAGGAATCCTTATCCCGCTTGCCCGAGGCATTGCAACGCCTCCAGACGAAGGGATATGCGTTGAAGGATATCGCCATCCTCGTGCGGACGAACCAGGAGGGCGCCCTCGTGGCGGATTACTTATTGCGCTATAAGGAGGTGCATCCGGGGGATGGTTTCCGGTACGATATCATATCCGATGATGCGTTGTACGTGAATAGCGCCTCGTCGGTCCGTTTCCTCGTCCTCTTGATGCGCCACCTGAAGAACCCCGAAGAGCGGACGTATGCCGAGATGGCCCGTTTCGCCTACCGTATCCTCACGCGGGGCGAAGATTATACGCCGGAAGAGATGCAAGCCTTGTCCCGCTTGGCCATGCTCCCGCTTTACGAGATGGTAGAGGAGCTTTTCCGCCTCTTTTCGCCCTATATCCCAGAGAATGAGCCTGTATTCGTGCAAGCCTTCTTGGATATGGCGTTGGAGTTTTCCCAGAAAGAAAATGCCGATTTGGGGAATTTCCTTGCGTGGTGGGACGAGTCGGGGTGCCGGAAGACCATTACCACGCCCGATGGGCAAGATGCCATCCGCATCCTGACGGTGCATAAATCGAAGGGATTGGGGTTTCGTGCCATCCTGCTTCCCTTCTGCGATTGGGAAATCGACCATAAACCCATGAAACCGGTCATCCTCTGGTGCCACCCGAAGGAGAAGCCTTTCAACCAGATGCACCTGGTGCCGGTGCGTTATGGCATGGCGTTGGGCGATACCCTCTTCGCGCGGGATTATTTCGAAGAGAAGCTCCATGCGTATATCGATAACCTGAACACCTTGTATGTAGCCCTGACGCGCGCGAAAGAGGAGCTGGTACTCTTCGCACCCCGTCCGAAGAAGGTGAAGGAAGGGGGCGGGCTGGAGAAGCTCTCCGGCATGGCCGACCTCCTCTGGTGCGCCTTGCAACAACGCGTGGAGGATACTCCCGAGGGCGAACCCCTCCTGGATCTCTCCCAAGCATTTACGCCTGAAGCGAACCATTTCGAGCTGGGTGCGGATTGGATCCCGGCACGAAAGGCGGAAATGATGCCTACCGAAGAAATATTCATAACTACGTTTCCTTCCGTTCCTAACGAGAAACGTTTGCATTTACGCCTAAGAGGGAAAGGGTTCTTCTTTGATAACGAAGCGCGCAAGTACGGGACGTTGATGCACGAGGTATTGAGCGGCATCCGGGTGCCGGAGGATGTCCCCCAGGCGGTGCACGGGTATCGTTTGCAAGGAGTTATCAACCGGGAGGAGGAGATGCGGCTGGTCGAACGGATTGAGGCTTGCCTCGCGCTTCCCGAAGTGCGGCGTTGGTATGACGGGACGGGGCGGGTGCTGAACGAGGTGGATATCCTCTCGACGGATAACACCTCCCGACGTCCCGACCGGGTGATGATCTACGGGGATGAGGTGGTCGTATTGGATTATAAATTTGGCGAAAAACCCCAAAAGCGTTACCAACGCCAGGTGCGGGATTATATGGGATTGATCGCCCGGATGGGTTATAAACAGGTATCGGGATACTTGTGGTATGTCACATTAGGGCGGATAGAACGGGTGAATGTTTTGTGATATCCGTAAAAATAGATACTTTTGCAAACTAATATCGAACGCGAGCGAAAATGAAAGTACATCGAGAAGGAACCGGCTTTTTATTGACGTTGTTTACCCTCTTCTTTGTGGTGAACGTGACGTTGTACCATACCATAGGGAAGAACCATCTTTTCTATGGGGTTTTGTTGTTGACTTCTGTGTTCTTCTTATTGGTGTTGAACTTCTTCCGGAGTCCTGCGCGCCGCTTCCCGTATGATTCGGAGGGGCTGGTGATCGCACCGGCCGATGGGACGATTGTGGCTATCGAGGAGGTGATGGAGCATGAAATCTTGCATCGCCCCTGCTTGCAGATTTCCATTTTCATGTCTATTTTCAATGTCCATGCCAATTGGTTTCCCGTGAATGGGACGGTGAAATACGTATCGCACCAGAATGGACGCTTCATGGCGGCCTATCTCCCGAAGAGCAGTACGGAGAATGAGCGTTCGACCATCATCATCACCACCCGAAGCGGGGTGGAGGTCATGGCACGCCAGATAGCAGGTGCCCTCGCGCGGCGTATCGTGACGTATGCCAAGCCGGGTGATAAATGCCATGTGGACGAGCAGATGGGGTTCATCAAGTTCGGTTCGCGGGTGGATGTCTATATCCCGCTCGGTTCGGAGGTATTGGTCGAAATGGACCAGAAGGTGACGGGAAACCAGACGCCCATCGCCCGTTTAGTGAAACTTTAAAAAGGAGATATCACAATGAAAATCCTGAAATACATTCCCAATACGATCACTTGCCTGAACCTGGCATCGGGGTGCATGGCTATCGTGATGGCTTTCGAAGGGCATTTGCAAGGGGCTATCCTCTGGATCATGATGGCCGCTTTCTTCGACTTTATGGATGGCTTGACGGCCCGCCTCCTGAAGGCTTACTCGCCTTTGGGGAAGGAATTGGATTCGCTTTCCGACGTGGTGAGCTTCGGTGTTGCCCCGGGCATGGCGCTTTACGTGTTGCTCCGCCAAGCCGTGGCTTCGATGGGTGGAGGCGAAGGGTTGGCTTATTTGCCCTATTTGGCGTTCGTGATTCCGGTATTCTCCGGGTTGAGGTTGGCGAAATTCAACCTGGATGAGCGGCAAACCAGCTCGTTCATCGGGATGCCCGTACCGGCCCATGCGTTGTTTTGGGGTTCGTTGGTGTGTTATGTGCAACCGGTATTGCCCGTAGGGGCGGGGTGGGTGTTGTATGGAGGGCTGGTGTTGGCGTTCCTTTCTTCTTATTTGCTGGTGTCGGAAATACCGATGTTCTCCATGAAGGTAAAGACATTGGCTTGGCGGGGGAATGAGGTGCGCTATGTATTGCTGGTGTGCGGACTCCTGTTCATCGCTTTCTTTGGTTTCTTGGGCGTGGCTGGTACGGTGGTACTCTATTTTATCCTATCGCTTTTTAATAAATAATATATGATTATCAAGTTTCTTTTCTTCTTTGTATTTCTTTTCTTCGTGCTTGTCTTCTTGCTGGGATTTTCCATCCTGCGGGGCGTGAAGCGTTTGTTCTTTGGCGATAGTGGGCGGAAAGGGCGGCGTACCTCGTCGGCTTCTTCCTCTTCCTCTTCGTATGCGGAAGAGATGGAGGGTGGCGAACCGCGCGTCCGTCGGCGTAAGAAAGTCTATGACCGCCATGAAGGGGAGTATGTAGATTACGAAGAGGTGAAAGAGTGAATCACCTCCGCCCCTGGAAGAAGCGCCGCATCTCGTCGGCACATTCCGCTTCCAATACCCCTTTCCGGACGATGGTCTTTGGATGAAGCGCCTCGGGTGCATAACGCGTGAAGCCTCGTTTCGCATCCGGTGCACCATACACCACGGCTTCGAGCTGCGACCATCCGATGGCCCCCGCACACATCACGCAGGGTTCGACCGTCACATAGAGTGTGCACCCCGTCAAGTATTTGGCACCTAATACGTTCGTGGCGGCCGTAATGGCCAGCATCTCCGCATGGGCGGTCACATCATTCAGGCGTTCCGTCTCGTTGTGCGCGCGGGAAAGGATGCGTCCGTGGCATACCACGACCGCCCCTACCGGCACTTCCCCCTCTTCGGCGGCCATTTGCGCTTCGAGGAGCGCTTGCTTCATGAAATAAGTATCGTCGTAGGGCTGTATCATTATCTTCGCATTTCGTTTTCGTTGAACAGGGTAGGATAGTCTTCCTCCAGCGTGCGGACGATGTGCGTGAGGATCGTCTCGCGATACCAGCGGGATTTGTTCGCGATCTTATACCGCGCGAGGTAGCGTTGCACGGCCTTATGCTCCTCGTCGTTGAGCATGAACGTGACTTTATGGACGCGCGGGTGGTTCGGTTGCGCCGCCGAGTATTTCCTGGTTTGCTTCTTCATCTATCCTGTCTATTTCATTTGAGCGTGTAAAAGTACACATTTTTAATGAAGAATGAAGAATTATTTGAATGAAGAATTTCCATCCGGGGGGAATATGGCACGCAGATAAACGCAGATTAGGCAGATGACCGCAGATTTTTTATTTGGCTTCGCATACTAAATTAAAAAAGAAGATCTGTGGTCATCTGTCCAATCTGTGTCATCTTGTGTGCCATTACCCTATTATACTTTCTCCTTTCTCCTAATGCTATGCATATATAGCGGAATTCATGCCTATGATCGTTTCCGTTTATAACTATAATTGCCGGAATTCATGCCTTGATTTCCAGCAATTATTAACTATGAAAAAAATACTTTACTTTGCCAGCAAGACGTTCTTCACCGCAAAATCTATGTCTGATTTCGACATCAAACCTACGTTGATTTTCGGCTTTCCTTGCATCGGGACGAAGAGCAGCGTCGGGATGGAACGGATGTTGAAAAGCGAAGCTAACTCCGGTTCTTGGTCTACATCTATTTTATAGACATAGATTTGGTCGGAAAAACGTTCGGCCATGGCATCGAGCGTCGGTGCCAATGCCTGGCATGGTCCGCACCAGGTGGCGAAGAAATCGATAATCGCCGGTTTGTCGCCCAAGTATTTCCATTGTCCGCTTTCCAATACGTCGGACACGCGGGCGGTAAAGCCCTCTTTGTTCAAATGAATTGCACCCATGTTTAAATCTCCTATTATATAATTTGAAGGCAAAGATACGAAACGAAGCCGTGCGTGTCAAATATAAAATCTTTATCGCCCAATATAGCGTATCGATGAATAAGTTTTTGTAACTTCGCCCCAAATCGGAATAAAGATGGAAATAGATAGAGAATTCAAATCGAAAGTAGGCTGGATATACCACGTAGGGCTGGGTATCATAGCCATTTGCACGATAGGTTCGTTCGTGCAACATAGCCCCGTATTTGTGATGATCGCCCTGCTCTTGGGCTTGATGCTGGCCATCCACATGTTGCTCAACACGTGGTACCGCATCACGGCGGACGGCTATCTCGTGGCCCATTGCAGCATCTTCCCCGAAAAGCGGATCAAGATAGAAGAGATAACGGCGGTGGAACGTAGTGCCATGCCGGTCTCCAGCTATGCGCTCTCGCTCGACCGGTTGATTATATACCAAGGATCGCACCCCTGGCTTCTGGTTTCGCCCACCGACCAGCAGGAATTTGTGCGTTGCCTCAGGAAGTTTAATCCGGAGATAGAGGTGCGGAATTAATAAGATAATTAATGGCACACAGATGACACAGATCTAACAGATGACCACAGATCTTTTTATTTTTGGCTACGCGTCCAATCAAAAAATAAATCTGTGAAAATCTGTCCAATCAGTGTCATCTGTGTGCTCCCTATAAACCTATAAATTCAAAAGAATATGACATACGATGTTGCCATCATCGGCGGAGGTCCCGCTGGTTATACCGCCGCAGAGAAAGCGGGGAAAGGTGGATTGTCCACCATTTTGTTTGAGAAGAATGCCTTGGGAGGCGTTTGCTTGAACGAAGGATGCGTACCCACGAAGACGCTCCTTTATTCGGCCAAAGTGTATGATACGATCAAGCACGCACCGAAATATGCGGTAAGTGCCGAGAACGCCACGTTCGATTACGCGAAAATCATCGCCCGAAAGAACAAGGTGGTGAAGAAACTGACCGCCGGCATCCGCCTGAAGATGAAGGAAAACGGCGTGGAGGTCATCTCGGGCGAAGCCTTCATCCAAGGACGTGCCGAGGACGGAACCCTTACGATCACCTCGGGAGGGCAAACCTACGAAGCGAAGCATCTCCTGATCTGCACCGGTTCGGAGACGGTCATCCCCCCCATCCCAGGATTAGCCGAGACGGAATACTGGACGAGCCGCGAGGCGTTGCAATGCAAAGAGCTCCCGAAATCGCTGGTCATCATCGGAGGTGGCGTGATTGGCATGGAGTTTGCTTCGTTCTTTAATAGCATGGGGACGGAAGTCATCGTGGTGGAAATGCTCGATAAGATCTTGGGTGCGATGGATAAGGAACTTTCCGACCTGCTCCAAGCCGAGTATGCCAAACGGGGTGTGAAGTTCTATTTAGGACATAAAGTCACGGCCATACATGGGACGGAAGTATCGGTCGAGAAAGAGGGCGAGACCTTGACGCTCGAAGGAGAAAAGATCCTCCTGAGCGTAGGGCGTCGGCCGGTGACGAAGGGTTTCGGACTGGAAAACCTCCCCGTCGAGCCGTTCCGTAATGGCGTGAAAGTAAACGAATACATGCAAACCTCCCTGCCCAATGTCTATGCTTGTGGTGATATCACGGCCTTCTCGCTTTTGGCGCATACGGCGGTAAGCGAAGCCGAGGTGGCGATCGACCATATCTTAGGCCATGCGCATCCGATGAGCTATCGCGCGATTCCGGGCGTGGTGTATACGAATCCGGAAATCGCCGGTGTGGGTAAGACCGAAGAAGAACTCCAAGCCAGCGGTACGCCTTATACGGTGAAGAAGATCCCGATGGCCTTCTCGGGGCGTTTCGTGGCCGAGAATGAAATGGGCAATGGCGTGTGCAAATTGATACTGGCCGAAGATGGGACATTGATCGGGGCGCATCTCTTCGGGAATCCAGCATCGGAACTCATCGTAATTGCTGGTATCGCCATCGAAAAGGGGCTGAAGGCGGAGGAAATCACCTCGTTCGTTTTCCCACACCCGACCGTGGGCGAAATCATCAAGGAAGCGTTGGGATAATTATACCGTGTGCGGTATCTATTTGTGCATTTTATTTGTGCATTTTAGGGCACGCAGATAAACGCAGATTAGGCAGATGACCGCAGATTTTTTATTGGGCTACGCGGTGTTATCATCAAAAAAATAAAAAAATCTGCGTAAATCTGCGCTCATCTGCGTTTATCTGCGTGCCGTAATACACACAAACCTACTCCCCCCGAAGGCATTCTTCATTTAATCGTAATCCAAACCCCTTCGCCCCGTTCTTTCGCCTCCACGATGCGCTTCTTCACGCGGTGCACCCAGGTGGCGGAGTTGAGCACCATGCCCTCCACCAGGTTTTCGCCCACGAGGATGCACCCTTCGGTATCCTCCGGCCGGTTGCCCGCATGGATGCGCACGCCGGTGAACTTAGGCACATGCAGCAGCAAGGGGAGCCACTTTTGGAATCGTTCGGAGAAGGTGATCACCACGGGGTACCGCCCCTCGGGGATGGCCGTCCGCCCCTTCACCTTCCGCCCCTTCCCGCCCCGGCGGATGTCCCGCCAGGTAGGTTCAAGGGTGTCACACAGTTTCACGTCGTCTATCGAAAGCTCGCCCAAAGTATAGGCGTCATGCTTCACTTTTCTGGTTAATATCATTTCCATTTTCAGTTGTTTTTTCTGTATTTTCATTGGTTTTAAATCGAAGTTTCTCGTAATTTTCTTCCCCTGTTTGCTGGATATGCCCCCGTTTTATCCACTGGTAAAGCAAATCATTGAGTTGCTTGGGCGAGGGATTTTTACCCAACTGGACGTAGACTTGCACCAGGTGTTGGCGGGTGAAAGCGTTGGGAAGTTTCAAGAGCATGTTTGGCTTGGGCGAGGGTTGGGCGAGGGAGTTTTCGAGCTGCATGGCCTCTTCGATGGCTTTGCCAAAGAGATGGATCTTGATGGCCAGGTCGTATCTGAAACTCCATTCCATGAAATCGCCGATAGCCTTTTCCCATCGGCAGCCGTTGGCCGCATAGAGGACGTATCCCTGGAGTGTGACCAATGTATTTGCCCGGATGGCAAACGTCTCGAACAGGCTATCTTGCCGGGCGACGGCTTCTGCCTTGGCCCACTCTTCGAGCGCTTCTGCCTTCCGTTTGATCTGTGGGCAACGAATCACCCGCTCGTCGTCGCCTTGCGCTTGGGCGAGGTGTTCGATATAAGGGGCGAGCTGCTGATGGAAATCCGCGTCGAGGTGCTTGTAGGCAGGTCTCTTTTCGCCAATTTCGCGGGCGGGGAGCGAGCAGATGAGGAGGCGTGTCAGTACACCGTCCGTCAGGTTGTTGCGCAAGAAGTGGAGCGCCTTGGCGGGTGTCGTGGAGGCATTCCAGTTCAACCTAAGTTTGGCCCTTCCCTCGACGGCCTCCCGGCTCACGCGTTCTTGGCCATAATAAGCCGTATCCCAACTCAGTTTCAAGATATTAAAAAGCTCCGTCCAGCTGCCGGCCAACATTTTCATGTTTTCAAATTCGTTGACGTCTACGTAGAGGAAATGCCCTTGCGCGTTGAGCAGCGAATTGACCAGGGCGGCATTGGTGGTATTCGACGAGATATGTTGCTTAAGCGGCCGGGGGCGGGGTTGGTGCTTTTGGTTGGCGCTTTTGCAGCTTTCCGCTTCTTTCCACCGGGCCACCTCTTCGATGCCCCCTTCGTCTTGCTGGTCGATACGGCTTAGGATGGCGTCGTTCACCTCCTTATAGCAGCTTTTACCTGCGCTTTGGGGGGCGATGCAGAGGCACATCAGCGTGGCTTCCTTCCGTTCGCCGTTGAACAACTCGAAGGAAATGTCGTACAGATAGGTGGCCAATGCGGGGAATACGGCGTTCAATACCGTCTCCTTGTATTTCGCAGGCGTACACGAGGTAAGCAGCTTCAGCAACGAAGGAAGACGGCGAGGCAAAGAGGGTATCGGATATCCTCCTTCCGTCCCTTGCAATTCGGCGAGGGCCATATCGACAGCTCTTTGCATGGACTTGGAGATGTACGTGCGGGGGTTGTTCGTACATGCGCAGACGATACCCCATACTTCTTCGGGCGGGAGGCCATACGAGGGGAGGATTTTTTGCATTGTCGTATTGTCGTTGTCGCAAATGCCAGCCAGATGCGCGGCGAGGGCCGTCAGCTTCGTATGCCGTTCGCCTTCACGGGGTTCTCCTCCGTGCAACTCCCACCATTTGGAGATGATGAGATTGTAGGGTATGAATTCCTTGTACAGCAACCCGTTATTGGGGTCATATCCGCCTGTGGGCATCGGGGGCACGGCCGGGTGGATGGTTTTCGGGGGCGTAGATGTGTCCGTTTTCCGGATGTGCGCAAGCTCTTCGGGCGATACCACAGGGCGAAGATGGTCGTTCATGTCGGCGGCAAACAGCTCGTCGTGGAGGTAATACGTATAGCTTTCGGGCGAAGCGAACGAATAGCGCGAGGGATCTTTGATGGCAGGGTCGGCCTCCAAGCCTAGGCGGGCGGCCATCCAGCGTTGCGTCTCTTCGATATTCCACCCTTTCGGGCGTTTGCTGACGAGGCGAAGCCCTTGTCCGCCGATCGATTTGGCCACGTAAAGGATCCCCAACTCGGCTTCGTGTCCTTCGATGTGCGTATGATACACCGCGTCGGGCGAAGGGAGGTGGTCGTAGTCGTGCATCGCCAAGCCATTGTCTACCGCGTTTTCAGCCTTCCGCCGTCCGTCTTGAAACGTTTTGGCTTGGAAGAGGAAGCCGGGCAATCCTTTCTTCACCTTCTCTTTGGCCTCCTTGAAGGCTTCGGCCGATAGGCGTCCGGCGTCGGCATCGGCCTGCAGGCGGACAAGCTTCTCGGCTGCTTCGTTTACCTTCGGCGAACGGATGGTGTCATAAAATAGTGTTTTCGTACAAGGGCAAGTCGTTTGCCAAAAACCAGCTGCATAGCTGAAAAGTAAAGAGGAATTATTCATTATTTTGATTTTAAATTTAAAAGTTAAAAACTTATTAAAAAATCTGCGGTCATCTGTTAAGGAGTTAAAGGGAGTTAGGAGGGAGTTAGGAGGAGTTAAGCCAATACCTTTTGGTTTGTGTCTAAGAGAGTATCGGCTATAACTCCTTTTAACTCCTCTAACTCCTTTTAACTTCTTATAAATTACACCACTCCGCGAACTGTGCCGCCTTCTGGCTCTCTTCGTGCAACACATCAGAGAGTGCCCCCTCGGACAAGAGATAATAGAAGCGGAAGCTCATGCCGCGGCGGCCTACCTGCGTGCGGCTGTGCGTCTGCCGTAATTCGTTTCGCTTGCGATAGGCGGGCGTCAGGTTGTAAGCCCGAAATTCAATCACTTTCGTTTCAGGGTTCAGGCGGATAGAACCTTTAATGCACTTCCCATTTTCCAAACGCCGCAGCTGGGCGGGCGTCAGATACGCGCTTTCGATGACCATCGTCGGGTGGTTTGCCGTCTCATACGGCAGGTTTCTTGTCTCTTTTTCCATTGTAAAATCTCCTTTTAAATTAATTTTGAAATAATGATTTCGTTTACATACCTCGTCTCGCCATGCTTGTCGCGATAGCTGCGCGTACGCATTTGGCCTTGCATGCGGTGTATCGACCCCAGGTCATACTCCGGGCACTTCACGGCTGCCTCGCCCACCATCTCGGCATAAAACTCGTCGATGCCCGTCGAGAGGCGGAATCCGCGCGAATTAAACACTTGTGCACTTCCATCTTGCGCCGTGTACGTACGAGCGACGTTCGGCATTTGCTCCATAATTTTTACGTTTGTCTCCATTTTTCTTCTACTATTTATTATATAATACGATTTAGAAATTTGGCGGTCGTCTATAAACAAAATGCCCACAGATAACCGCTTTGTTATCTATGGGCAAAGATAGAGGGGGTGTGTCGGGGGTGTGGTGGCACAAAGTGAATGAAGAATGAAGAATTAAGAATGCCTTCGGGGGGGTGTAATTTATAAGGAGTTAAAAGGAGTTATAGCCGAATGCATCAGATGCAAACAAAAGCTATTGGCTTAACTCCTCCTAACTCCCTCCTAACTCCCCTTAACTCCTTAACAGACGAGCGTTTATCTGCGTGCCCTAATTCCCCGGAGGCATTCTTCATTCTTCATTGATATTGCATCGAATCCGCTCAGCCAGCTCAGGTTTTACCTTCTCCAAGAGGCTGGCCACCCGCTGGGCGTCTTGCTTCACCTGTTTTTTATCATACGAAATGCCTTTGGCTATCTTCGGCCGGATCGACTCGAATTTAAACCCCGAGACGGCCGCAATCACCCTCGCCAATTCGCTTTGGTTCGTAAACGTGGGGTCGAGCGTGAGGTCGAGCATCTCCATAAACAGCAAGATCAGCTGCTGGATGTTGAGGCGGCCGTCTTCCGCCTTTTCCTCCTCCGCGGCGGGCTCCTGCGGCTGGGGAGAGTCGGCAGGCAGGAGCGCATCCTCCCACTCCGGGAAAGAGATGTATACGCCCTTCTCGTCCACCATGCCCCGGGGGATCACTTCGATCTCCTTCCCGCGCGGTAGCTCCCGATACGCCTTCGTCACGAGCCGCTTCATCGCCTGGTTCTCTTCTGGCACTGTATAAAGCCGCGAAAGGGCACGCGCCTGCTGGGCTTTGAAGCCATTCGTCACTTCCGCCCACCACTCCGGCTTTCTCCTCCGTAAAACTTCCAAATCCGGATGAGGTGTAAAATCCGCCAGGTCGAATAGCGTCTCTGTTTTGGGAGGTTCCGGACTCCGCTTCCGGCTCCCCGAAAGGATATTGCCCACCAAACTAAATACGATTTCCGCCCGCGGCGTCGGATACGGAAAACTTTTTATAATACTATTCACTAAAAACAGTACAAAACCATCCGAATAAGCAGGCGAAGGATGCTCCAAATCTATTTTCCGGCAAAAATCCTCCACTTCCGTGATCGAAACAGGACTTAAAAACCACGTACAGCAAAACGCTGTTTTGTTAAGAATCGTTTCTGCATTGCGGGCAAAATCGATGTCTTGAAGCGTTAGCCAATGCAACTCTTTATAATAAAAAGCCCCCCACTTAGGGTCGTTTCGAAACTCATCCAGCGTCCGATCCCGATAAAACAGTTCTTTGTAATTACTCAAATTCACCATATATGTCGTTATTTATATCTACCACAAATATACATAATCTTTTCAATATCACCAAATTATTCACCTATTATTTCATCCTTCCGACCGACAAACGACACGACGACAATCTGTTTTTTTAGGCACACTAAGGAGGAAGGGAGAAAAATGTAGATAATGATTTAAGATAATATATATAATATATATAATATATATATAATATATAGTATATACATACTATACTTACTCTCCCCGCACACCCCCCATCTTCCCATTTCGCTTGTCGTATGTCGTATTGTCGCTTTTTAAATGAAGAATTAAGAATGAAGAATGCCTCCGGGCGGTGTAATTTATAAGGAGTTAAAAGGAGTTATAGGAGTTAAAAGGAGTTATAGCCGAATGCATCAGATGCGAACAAAAGCTATTGGCTTAACTCCTCCTAACTCCCTCCTAACTCCCCTTAACTCCTTAACAGATGACCACAGATTTTTTTAACAGATTTTCACCCCTTAGCCCCTCCCGAAATTTGGAGGATAGGGAAACGTGCCTTAACTTTGCACTATGAAATTTAAGCCTACCATCGCGCGCAAACGTAGGCATGGATTTCGAAAGAGATAGGCAGAAACAACGGAATTGATCACTTTAAAACTTTTGGAATTATGGCTTTGGGATATATGTTGGTACAACGGAAAGACATGAGCGAAGGGGCGGGTCCCGACGCGAAACTCTATTACGCGCAGGCGGTCAGCTCGGGCGAAATGACGTTCGAGGAACTGTGTGACGACATCGCCGAGACCTGTACGCTGACCTCGGCCGACGTGAAGGCGTGCCTCGACCGCATGACCTGGGCGCTGGCCAAGAACCTCCAGGCGGGACGTATCGTCCAACTCGGTGAGCTTGGCAACTTTAGAATGACCATCGGTTCGAGGGGAACCATCACCAAGGAGGAGTTCGACGCCTCCCTGATCCGCAAACCGAAGGTCACCTTCTACCCCGGCAAGCGTATCCAGACGGCGCGCACCGAGACGAAGTTCGAACGTATCGGCGCGGAGACGGAGGAGGAAGAAGCGGGCACGGTGTAACGCGACGCCTTGTGTGTATTATGGCACACAGATGACACAGATTTAACAGATGACCACAGATCTTTTATTTGGGCTACGCGGTCAATAGTTAAAATCAGAAAAAAGAAATCTGTGAAAATCTGTCGCATCTGTGTCATCTGTGTGCCATGTTACTTAATTTCGTTTTTAACTTTTAATTCTTAATTTTTAATTGAACAACATGGCAAACAAGAAGGAGATTTGGAAGATTGTGATCCAGACGTTGATCACGATTTTAACGTCTATTGGGACGGCATTGGGGGTAATGAGTTGCGCAAGTATTTAGCTTGAGGCGTGTAAAATGGCACACAGATGACACAGATCTGACAGATGACCACAGATTTTTTGGGGGCTACGCAGCCTTCCACGTCACCCTGAGCGAAGTCGAAGGGTCTCTGAATGCCTCCCCGTCATCTCGAGCTTGTCGAGAGATCCCTCCACTTCGGTCGGGATGACGTGATAGTATTCAGTCAGGAGGACGTAAGATAGAGGTCGGGATGACGAGAGAATGCTTCAGGTCGCGTCAGCTAAAATAAAAATCTGTGGTCATCTGTCAGATCTGTGTTATCTGTGTGCCATATCCCCCCCGGATGGAAATTCTTCATTCAAATAATTCTTCATTCTTCATTTAATTTGCGTACTTTTGCGCCCTCAATACAAAATAGACGGATAAATGAAGAGCAAGTTAGATTTTCATCCCAAGTTGTTTTCCTCGCTAAAGGCTTATACGAGAGCAGACTTTATGACGGACCTGATGGCGGGGATCATCGTGGGGATTGTGGCGTTGCCCTTGGCCATCGCCTTTGGCATCGCCTCGGGCGTGAGTCCGGAGAAGGGTATCATTACGGCCATTGTGGCGGGTTTTCTCATCTCGCTTTTGGGCGGGAGCAAGGTGCAGATAGGCGGGCCGACGGGTGCGTTTATCGTGATTATTTACGGGATTATCCAGGAGTATGGCGTCGAGGGGTTGATGGTGGCGACGCTCCTGGCGGGCGTGATGCTTATCGCGTTGGGCGTCTTCCGGCTGGGGACGGTCATCAAGTTCATCCCCTATCCCATCATCGTGGGGTTTACGAGCGGTATTGCGGTGACGATCTTCACCACGCAGATTGCCGACGTCTTCGGGTTGCGCTTCGGGGGGGAGGCGATCCCGGGCGATTTCATCGGGAAATGGATGCTCTATGCGCGGCATTTCGATACGGTGAATTGGTGGAACGCGGGGGTGAGCGTGTTGAGCATTGCGATCATTGCCCTCACGCCGCTGTTTTCGAAGAAGGTGCCGGGTTCGCTGGTGGCGATTATCGTGGTGACCGTGGGCGTGTATTTCCTCAAGATGTACGCTGGGGTGACGGAGATCGACACGATAGGCGACCGCTTTAGCATCCAATCCCAATTGCCCGGGGCGTCGGTGCCGGCGTTGGATTGGGAGGCCATCCAGGATTTGTTTCCCGTGGCGGTGACGATAGCCGTCTTGGGGGCGATCGAATCGCTCCTCTCGGCCACGGTGGCGGATGGCGTGATAGGCGACCGGCATAATTCGAACACCGAGCTGATCGCGCAGGGCGTGGCCAACATCGTATCGCCCATCTTCGGGGGGATTCCGGCCACCGGGGCAATTGCCCGCACGATGACGAACATCAACAATGGCGGACGGACGCCCGTCTCGGGTATCGTCCATGCCCTCGTCTTGCTGCTGATATTGGCCTTCCTGATGCCCCTCGCGAAGTACATCCCGATGGCTTGCCTGGCGGGCGTGCTGGTGGTGGTTTCGTATAATATGAGCGGATGGCGGACGTTCAAGGCGCTTTTGCGGAATCCGAAGTCGGACGTGACGGTGCTGCTCATCACCTTCTTCCTTACGGTCATTTTCGATTTGACCATCGCCATCGAGGTAGGGTTGCTGATCGCCTGCGTCCTCTTCCTGAAGCGCGTGATGGAGACGACCGAGATTTCCGTCATCCGCAACGAAATCGACCCGAACCTCGAATCCGACCTCGAAGTGCACGAAGAGCACCTCATGCTCCCCCAGGGCGTGGAAGTGTACGAAATCAACGGCCCCTACTTCTTTGGCATTGCCACGAAGTTTGAAGAGATGATGGCGCAATTGGGAGACCGCCCGAAGATACGCATCATCCGGATGAGGCGCGTCCCCTTCATCGACTCGACGGGCATCCACAACCTCACGCACCTCTGCGAGATGTCGCAAAAAGAGAAGATACACATCATCCTCTCGGGCGTGAACGAGAAGGTGCATGCCGCCCTCAAGAAATCCGGCTTCTACGAATTGCTCGGTGCCGAGAATATCTGTAGCAATATCAACGAAGCGGTAGAGAAGGCGAAACAATTGACAGTTGACAGTTGACAGTTGACAATTGAAAGTTGAAAGTTGGAAAGAAAATGAACCATCCGGCCAAATCATTTTCAATTTTCAATTCTCAATTTTCAATTTTTATGTAGCTTTGTAGCCATAAACGAAGGATCGTATGGACAAAGGCGAGGTAAAACGGATAGACATCAAGCAAGTGCTACGGCAGAAAGCCCCCCGGGCGGCACGGAAGATACCTGGTTTCGTGGTAGATTACCTCATCCGCACGGTGCACCAGGAGGAGATAAACGACATCCTCACGCGGTACCACGGGCTGGAGGGCGTGGACTTCATGCAAGCGCTCATCGGCTATTTCGACCTCACGCTCGACGTGCGCGGGGAGATGCCGGGGGAGGGGCGCTTCATCTTTGCCTCCAACCATCCGCTGGGCGGGCTGGACGGGATTTGCCTCTCGGCCCTCATCGGGGAGGCTTACGGGGGGAAGATACGCTACCTCGTAAACGACCTCCTGCTCTACCTCGAGAACCTGAAGTCCATCTTCGTCCCTATCAACAAGCATGGCGCGCAAGGCAAGGAGAACGCCCGGCTGATCGAAGAAGCCTATATGTCCGAAAACCAAGTCATCACCTTCCCCGCAGGGCTTTGCTCGAGGCGCATCGGGGGGAAAGTCGTCGATTTGGAATGGAAGAAATCCTTCATCCAAAAGGCCATCCAATACAGGCGGGATGTCGTGCCGGTCTTTTTCGAAGGCGAAAACTCCGCCCGCTTCTACCGGCTGGCCAACCTCCGCAAGGCGTTGGGCATCCGGATGAACTACGAGATGGTGTACTTGCCCGACGAGATGTTCCGCGCCAAGCATAAAACCTTTACCGTCCACCTGGGCGAACCCATCCCTTGGCAAACCTTCGCAAAGGGGGGCAAACCGGCGGAATGGGCGGAAAAAGTCAAACAAACCGTATATCACCTAAAACAACAATAAACATGATGCAAGAGGTTATCCCACCCGTAGAACGCCGGCTATTGAAGGCAGAGCTCACGAAAGACAAGATGCTCAGACGGACGAACAAATCGAACAACGAGATTTATATCACCACGGCCGAGGATTCGCCCCACGTCATGCGCGAAATCGGACGCTTGCGCGAACTGGCTTTCCGCTTCTATGGAGGCGGGACGGGGTTATCTACCGATATCGACGCCTTCGACACGATGCCCGGTGCCTACCGCCAGCTCATCGTGTGGGACCCCGGCGAGGAGGCCATCCTGGGCGGATACCGTTTCCTTTGCGGTTCAGACGTGCGGATGGACGAGGCGGGCAACCCCCTCTTGGCCACCTCGCATTTGTTCCATTTCTCGGACAAGTTCCTAAGGGATTACCTGCCCCGCACGGTCGAGTTAGGCCGCTCGTTCGTCGCCCTCGAATACCAAGCCACCCGGAGCGGGAGCGCACGCGGGTTGTTCGTATTGGATAACCTTTGGGACGGGCTGGGTGCCCTCTCGGTGGTCGACCCGGATTTGCAATACTATTTCGGGAAAGTGACCATGTACAATACCTACAACACCGAAGCGCGCGATATGATCCTCTATTTCCTCAAGCTCCATTTCGCGGATAAAGAGCAGCTGGTGACCCCCATCCACCCCCTCCAGACGCAGGCCGACGAGGCGAAGCTGCGCGCCCTTTTCCCGTATGGCAATTTCAAAGACAATTACAAGGTGCTGAACCAAGAGGTGCGCAAGTTCGGCATCAACGTCCCTCCCTTGGTGAACGCCTACATGAGCCTCTCGCCCAAGATGCGTGTCTTCGGGACGGCCGTCAACCATGAGTTCGGGGAAGTGGAAGAGACCGGTATCCTCATCGACATCAACGAGATACTGGAAGAAAAGAAGAAGCGGCACATCGAAACCTTCCTCCGCGAGGAATGCCAATCGGCCACCCTCATCCGGCACCAGGATAGCGCCTCTTCCTAACGAGCTCCGGCGCATTTCATGGTTATATCCGGCAGGAAACATAACGAGAAAATAGTATTTTTATAAGGACAAAATAAAGAGCATAGTGTGGGAAAAATAGTAGAAACACCGTTGATGAAGCAATATTTCGAGATAAAGGCGAAACACCCGGATGCCGTCTTGCTATTCCGCGTGGGGGACTTTTACGAAATGTATGGCGAAGATGCCGTGACGGGTGCCGAGCTATTGGGCATCGTCCAAACCAAGCGGGCGAACGGCACGGGGCAATCCATCGAGATGGCCGGCTTCCCCTACCATGCGCTCGACACGTACCTCCCCAAGCTGGTGCGGGCGGGCAAGCGGGTGGCGATATGCGACCAGCTGGAAGACCCTAAGCTGGCCAAAAGGCTGGTGAAGCGGGGCATTACGGAATTGGTGACACCCGGCGTCTCCATCAACGACAATATATTGAACCATAAGGAGAACAATTTCCTCTCGGCGGTCTATTTCGAGAAAGAGGTGTGCGGTATCGCCTTCTTGGATATCTCCACGGGCGAATTCCTGACCGCAGAGGGTTCGACGGATTACATTGACAAGCTCCTCAATAACTTCTCGCCCAAGGAGGTGCTGGTCGAACGGGATCATAAGAAGCAGTTCGAGTCCCTCTTCGGGTCGCGTTTCTTCGTCTACGAGATGGACGATTGGATATTTACCCTGGAAGCCGCCACCGAACGCCTCTTGAAGCATTTCGAGACGAAGAACCTGAAGGGGTTCGGCGTGCAGCACCTGAAGCGGGGCATCGTCTCCTCAGGGGCCATCCTTTATTATTTGGACCAGACGCAACATACGCATATCTCGCACATTACCTCGCTGGCACGTATCGAAGAGGAGCGGTTTGTCCGCTTGGATAAGTTCACCGTCCGGAGCCTCGAATTGGTATGCGCGATGTGCGAAGACGGGAAGAGCCTCTTGGATGTGCTCGACCAGACGATTTCGCCCATGGGTTCACGCATGCTCCGCCGGTGGCTCCTTTTCCCCTTGAAAGACATCAAGCCGATCGAAGAACGCCAGAACGGGGTGGAATATTTCTTCAAACACCCGGAGGTGAAGGAGTTATTAGACGAGCAATTGGAGCAGGTGGGGGATGTGGAACGCATCATCTCGAAGGTGGCGGTCGGGCGTGTCTCCCCGCGCGAGGTGGTCCAACTCAAAATCGCCCTGCATGCCATCGGACCGGTCAAAGAGGCTTGCTTGGAGAGCGGCGAACCGGCGCTGGCCCGCATCGGGGAGCAATTGAACGTATGCGCCTTGATACGGGACCGCATCGAGCGGGAAATCCAACCCGATCCCCCCTCGCAAGTGAACAAAGGAGGGGTCATCGCCCCGGGGGTCAGTGCCGAACTGGACGAATTGCGTGCCATTGCCTATTCGGGAAAAGATTATTTGCTCCAAATCCAACAACGGGAGAGCGAACGGACGGGCATCCCCAGCCTGAAGGTGGCGTTCAACAATGTGTTCGGGTATTATATCGAGGTGCGGAATGCGCACAAGGACAAGGTGCCGGCCGGGTGGATCCGGAAGCAGACCTTGGTGAATGCCGAGCGTTACATCACCGAAGAGCTCAAGGAATACGAAGAGAAGATATTAGGGGCGGAAGAGAAAATCCTCTCGCTCGAAGCCCGCTTATTCAATGATTTGGTATTGTGTCTGGCGGAATACATAGCTCCTATCCAATGCAATGCGAACTTGGTCGGCCAGCTGGATTGCTTGCTCTCTTTCGCCAAGGTGGCCAAGGAGAACAAGTACATCCGTCCGCAGGTCGACGAATCGGAGGTGATCGATATCCACGCCGGGCGGCATCCCGTCATCGAAAAGCAAATGCCCCCGGGCGAACATTATGTGGCGAACGATGTCTACCTGGATGAAGACAAGCAACAAATCATCATCATCACCGGTCCGAACATGGCCGGGAAATCCGCCCTGCTCCGCCAAACGGCCCTCATCACGCTCATGGCGCAAATCGGGAGCTTCGTACCCGCGGAAAGTGCGCATATTGGCGTGGTAGACAAGATCTTTACCCGCGTGGGGGCTTCGGATAACATCTCGGTGGGCGAATCCACGTTTATGGTCGAGATGAATGAAGCCGCCGATATCTTGAACAACATGACCTCGCGTAGCCTCGTGCTCTTCGACGAGTTGGGGCGGGGGACGAGCACGTATGATGGCATCTCGATCGCATGGGCCATTGTGGAATACATCCATGAGCATCCGCGTTCACATGCCAAGACGCTCTTTGCCACGCATTACCATGAGCTGAACGAGATGGAACGCTCCTTCCCGCGCATCAAGAACTATAACGTATCGGTCAAGGAGGTGGGCAACAAGGTCATCTTCTTGCGCAAGCTGGTGCCCGGGGGAAGCGAGCATAGTTTCGGCATCCACGTGGCGCGTATGGCGGGCATGCCCAAAAGCATCGTGGAGAGGGCATCCGAAATCCTGAAAGTATTGGAGAAGGAGAAGCGCCAAGAAGAGGGCATCGCCGGGCAAGCCTTGAAGAAAACCGAAAGGAAGCAAGGGGCTTACCAATTGAGCTTCTTCCAATTGGACGACCCGATATTGAGCCAGGTGCGCGATGAGATCAAGAACTTGGATGTAAACAACCTCACGCCCCTCGAGGCGTTGAACAAATTGAACGAGATAAAAAAGATAATCAATGGGAAATAACAACAGGCTTCTTTCGTTGGACGTCATGCGGGGCATCACGATAGCCGGCATGATATTGGTGAACAATCCGGGTGATTGGGCGCACGTCTACGCCCCGCTCGCACATGCGCATTGGAATGGGTTCACGCCGACCGACATGGTGTTCCCCTTCTTCATGTTCATGATGGGGGTTTCCGCCTATTTCTCGCTCCGGAAATATGATTTCACGTGGAACAATGCATGCGTGTGGAAAATCGTGAAACGGACGGTGGTGATTTTCTTCATCGGCTTGGCTTTAAACGGATTGAGCTTGGCCATGTTTGGTGGCTTGGAATGGGAGCGATGGCGTATCTTGGGTGTCTTGCAACGATTAGCATTGGCGTACGGGGTGGCCTCGTTCATAGCGATATCTATTCCCCATAAATACCTGTTGCATACGGCTATTTCCCTTTTGATACTTCATTCGGCTTTGCTCTTAGGGACGCATAGCTTGGAACTTACGCCGGATAGCCTTGTGGCGGTCATAGACCGTGCCGTGCTGGGCGAGAGCCATTTGTATCGGGACGTGATGGCGGACGGGACGCGGATCGCCTTCGACCCCGAGGGACTCTTAGGCATCGTGAGCAGCGTGGCGCATGTGTTGATCGGCATGTGGGCGGGGAAGATGATTATTTCCCAACGGAAAAACCCTGGGAAGATCGTTATAAACCTGTTCGTTTACGGTTGTATTTTATTGTTTTGTGGCCTGTTGTTGAGCTATGCGGTGCCTATCAACAAGAAGATTTGGAGCAGTACGTTCGTGCTCGTGACGTGCGGATTCGGTTCGCTCCTCCTGGCGCTTTTGATGTATGGCATCGATATCCGCAAGCGGACAGGGTGGACGCGCTTCTTCGAGACGTTTGGTGTCAATCCGCTCTACCTCTATGTGCAGGCCGAACTCTTGGCACGCCTGGTGGCTTATTTCGGATGGGGCGATGTGGTGATGCGCGAAGTATTGACACCTCTATTGGGGGATTATCCCGCCTCGTTGGCTTGGGCGTTATTGTTCGTGCTGGCCAATTGGGTGCCAGGGCATTTCCTTTACAAACGGCATATATACATTAAAATATAGGGATGGAAGCGAGCGAACGGATTATCGTCGGACTCCTGAAGGCGGGCGACGCGAAGGCATGGCGTTGGCTCTATGCGCACCATTACGAGGTGCTTTGCCGCATGGCGGACGATTATCTGTGCGACCCGTTTCTGGCCGAGAGCATGGTGGAAGACGTGATTTTCCGTTTCTGGGAGATGCGCGATACGGTCGAAATCCAAACCTCCTTGCGTGCCTATCTGGTGCGGGCGGTGCGCAACCGGTGCTTGAACCATCTTTCCTCCAAACAAGAACGGTGCGAGACGAGCTTCTCGGAACTTCCGCTCGAATCGCTCGATGCTTCGCTTTTCTTTCGTGCGAGTGATGAACATCCATTGGGCCGTCTCCTCGAGAAAGAACTGGAGGAAAAGATCATCCGTGCCGTAGAAAGCATTCCGCCCGAATCCCGCCAAGTTTTCCGGAAAAGCCGCTTCGAACGGAAAAAGAATGACGAGATCGCGCAAGAATTGGGCATCTCCGTCAATACCGTGAAATACCACATCAAGCGCGCCCTCGCCATCCTTCGGGAGCATTTAGGAGATTATCTGATGCTCCTTTGGGGATTCTTCCTATTCAGGTGAAAAATGCATCAGCTTCGTATTTTTTAGAAAATCTGCGGTCATCTGCGCTTTAGTCTGCGTTTATCTGCGTGCCCTAATCCCCCGAAGGCATCTGCGTGCAAACCTCCCCTTTTAACTTAAAACCTGGCATCGCGCGTTAATTATGCATATATCTTGCGGGAAAGATGAACATTGTGGCAGCTATTTTGTCTTATAGGCATCTAATGGAATGAAGTTTATATTTAAAAGGGTATGACAATGAAAAAGATTTGGATGTATGGATTGCTCGCAGGGACGGTCCTGCTGGGTAGTTGCGAGAAGGATCCGGACTTGGGCGAGATGGACGGTGATTTCACGGTCTATACGCAATACGACCCGGAGACGGACTTTGCCGGCGCATCGACTTACTATCTGCCAGACAGTATCTTGACGGCCGGACAAGGGATGCAAGCCGTGTATTGGTCTGACGAGAACGCCGACGCGCTCCTCGCACAAGTGGAACGCACGATGGACGACCGGGGCTATGCGCGCAGCACGGAGAAAGCGGATGCCGATTTGGGTATCCAGGTGACTTACTTGGAGAATACGGTGAATATGGTTGGTTTCACGGGCGGCTATTGGGATGGCTGGTGGGATCCTTATTATTGGGGACCCTATTGGGGCGGCGGATGGTATTATCCCTTCCCGGTTACGTACCAATACAATACGGGGAATATCGTCCTCGAGATGGTCGATTTGCGCACGGCCGGGGCGGACGGTTCACGTTTGCCGGTCGTGTGGATTGCCAGCAGCGAGGGGATGATTGCCGGGAATGCGCGCATCGACATGGCGTTGGTGCAACGTGCCATCGCGCAATCGTTTGTGCAATCGCCTTATATTAACCATAAATAAAGGAGGATGACGGTATGAAAAAGATAGTATATAGTGGGTTGATGATGGCGTGCTTCCTGGGGATTGCCGTGAAGGGCGAAGCACGCTCGTTTGCAGATGACTTGAGCTTTAGCCTCGATTGGCAGATGAATGCACCCATCGGGACAGATTTCGCCAACCAGATAAGCGGCTGGGGCATGAACCTTGATGCGGGTTATGAGATTACGCCGGAATGGACGGCCGGTGTGTTTGCCTCGTTCCATACGAACCACCGCTACGTGGGGCGTGAGACGATCCAGCTCTCGCCGACCGAGGCGCTCACGACCGACCAGCAGCATTCCGCCTTCCAGGTACCCTTTGGGGCGTTTGGCCGTTATTATGTATATGATAATGGATATGTCCGTCCGTATGTGGGCGGGAAAGTAGGTGCGATGTACGAACAAAATACGACGTACCTCAATTCGACGGGTTATTACGAACGCCCGTGGGGATTTTACGTCTCGCCCGAGCTGGGCATGAACATCAACCCGAAACGTTTCCATCGCTATGGGTTCCACGTGGCCGTCTATTATAGTTATGCCACGAACCAGACGGACCTTTTGCAATACGAGGAGAACGGGCGGCATAACCTCGGTTTCCGCCTGGGTGTCTGCTTCTGATGTAAAAAAGAAACACGGAGATTTCAGCCGGTGTGGAGAAAAAAAACAAAAACTCCACGCCGCGCGTCCCTCTCCGTGTTTTTATTTTATCCTATGAAATAATTAATAGCCAAGTAAAGGTATTCGTGGTGGTTCGTTTCATCCGTTTCGAATTGGATTTTATCTTCGCGGGCGAGCCACCCGATCGCGGCGTTCAGGTCGCGGTCATGCAATCCGGAGCGTGCTTTCAACTCGTTGTATTCCCAGCGTTCTTGTTGGCTGAGCAGGTTCCAAAGGATGCCGGCGTTCGTGCCGATTATTTGCTTGTTCATACGCGTTATCCGATATAAAAGTTAAGTTCGACATATAAGATTTCATGGTCTCCTATGCGAGTGGATTCGAATTGGATCTTCCCTTCGCTGGCGAGCCATCCCATGGCGGCATTCAGTTCGCGGTCTGAAAGTTTGCACGCCTCTTTGATCTCTTGGTATTCCCATTTCCGGTTCTCCCCGTGGAGGAGCTTCCAGATTTTATCTGCGCTATCTTTAATGCTCTGTACATTCATAATTGACACGATTAAAATAAACGAAAACGTTATTCTTCTCACATGGTAAGATTCCTTACCGGCGGCAAAAATAGGGAATATTCTTCTTTTTTGCTATTTAATTTCGATGAAAATTTGTTCGTTGTTCTCTTTTTTGCCATCTTTACGGCGTTTTAGTAGATAAAGGGACGGTTTATGGCGAATTTTGTAACTTCGGCAAAGATAGATTCCGAGACGTTGGCTCGCTTGAAGCAGGGCGATGTCCGCGCGTTCGAGGTGATATTCTGGGAATACAATCCGCGGGTGTACCACTTCGTTTATTCGTTGCTTTTCGACAAA
This sequence comes from uncultured Parabacteroides sp., assembly GCA_944325335.1. Lineage (GTDB taxonomy): Bacteria > Bacteroidota > Bacteroidia > Bacteroidales > Tannerellaceae > Parabacteroides. The sequence goes on from CALUZR010000022.1 coordinate 35,198, forward strand.
CTCCTGGCGGAAGATTTGACGCAGACGGTCTTCCTCAAGATTTGGGAGCGGCGTGAGTGGATCGACCCGTCGCAACCTTTCGAGGCGTACCTTTTCACCATCGCCCGGCATTTGGCATATAAGGAGAGCGAACGGATGCTGGCTTCATCGCTGGCGGATTTGGCAGAGGCGTCTTCGTTTGCAGATGAGGCCGTGCTGGAGGAGAAGCTGGAGGCCGATTCGTTGCGCGAGTACATCCGTCGGTTGGTCGACCGCATGCCAGCCGCACGCCGGGAAATCTTCCGCCTGAGCCGCGAAGCGCATCTCTCGCACAAGGAAATCGCCGAGCGGTTACATATTTCGGAGAAGACGGTCGAGACGCAACTCTACCGTGCCCTCCGTTTCTTGCGGGAAGAATTGCACAAAGGGTCGTTCTTGGCGCTTCTCTTGTGGTGTGGCGCGATGGGGGAATGGAATTGAAAAGACATATTTGTTAAACTATAAAGTAAAAATAGAAATGAAAAGGATTTTAATGTTGTTGTGCTTCGTCGCTTGTATGTTTGGGGCGAAAGCAGAAGGAGAGAAAGAGTTTACTGTATTGCAATGGAACATCTGGCAAGAGGGGACGATGGTACCCGGAGGCTATGATGCGATTGTGGAGGAAATTGTCCGCCTCAAGCCGGACTTCGTCACCTTTAGCGAAGTGCGCAATTACCATAACACCAATTTCACGGCCCGCTTGACGGCTTCGCTCCGCGAACGGGGCGAGACGTACTATTCTTTCTATTCGTACGATTCAGGTCTCTTGAGCCGCTATCCTATTACCGACTCCACCACCGTTTTCCCCGAGAAAGATGACCACGGGAGCATTTACCGGATGCTGACCGAAGTGCACGGGCGGAAAGTGGCGGTCTATACCGCGCATCTTGATTACCTAAATGATGCCTATTATAATGTACGTGGCTATGATGGCTCGACGTGGGAAGAGATTCCCATCCCGACGAGCGTCGAAGAGGTGCTGAAGGTGAACGACGCTTCGCTCCGCGATGATGCCATCCGCCTCTTTATCGAAGCCGCACAAAAGGACCGCGAGGCGGGTTATGCCGTCATCTTGGGGGGTGATTTCAATGAACCTTCGCACCTGGATTGGATTGAAGAGACGAAAGACCTCTATGCGCATGCCGGATTGGTGATTCCTTGGACGGTCACGACACTCCTCGAGGAGGCGGGTTTCATCGATACCTACCGCACGCTTTACCCCAACCCCGTGACGCATCCGGGCATCACGTTCCCCGATGACAATCCCGCCAAGGAGATCGAACGCCTCACATGGACACCCAAATCCGACGAGCGTGAACGCATCGATTACATCTTCTATGCCCCCCACGAAGGCCTTCGCCTGAAGGATGCCATCCTCTTCGGACATGAAGGTAGCATCGCCTATAGCAAGCGCGTGCCCAACGAGACGCAAGACAAGTTCCTCCTCCCGCTGGGCGTTTGGCCGACCGACCATAAAGGCTTGTTGGTTACGTTCGCTTGGGAATAACCCTGCATCCTAAGCCAAGCAAAGGAGTCCGGCGAAGCAATAATCTTTAGTTTCGCCGGACTTTTCCCGCTTTCGCCTTATCTTTCTTGTAAATGGGAATCGCCACGCGGTCGATGTGTTGTTTCAAACTGCAATCCAAGATGTGTTCATAATCTACAATGTCTACGAAATAGGGGATCAGCGAACCGTCGAACACCGCCCAAAGTGCCGCCACGTCATTGTCGTTTATCTCTTTCCCTCGCACGGCAATATCAATATCCGATCCGGTATAAAAAGTTCCTTTCGCCCGCGAACCAAAAACAAACGCCTCTTCGATGTGGAGAAAACATCCCAGGAGGCGGCGGATCTCTTCGATGATGTCTTGGGTCAGTCCGGTGTCGCTGAGTTTTCTTTTTCTTCGTCCAGCCATTCTGTTAGTTGTTTAAATAGTGAATAGTATTTGTCCAAAATGTTAGTTACTACAGTATTAGCAATTTCTTCGTAATAAGAGTGGGACATCATGTTGCGGTCGTTCAACGCCTTGAGCCATAGCTTTCCGTCTTGAAGGTATCCGCATTGGAACGCCTTCCGGAGCGTATATTTCGGCGTAGGCGTATGGATTCCTTCGCTTTCCATGTAATCTTTTAACGTATTCCACGCCAATTCAAACGTATATTCGAACGTTTGGATCAGCCCGGCACGTAGCAAGAAATGGTCTGGCTCGTTGCGTACGATTTCGGTGGCTTCGGTTAGCCGATTGAAAGCCCGTTTGTACGTCTCGAACCGTTGACGCCAACGCTCGTCCAACTCTTGGACGACATCTTCATCCATTAGTTCTACCATTCTCCGTTTATTTTATGTTTCATGCTTGCAAATGTACAAAACAAGATGGCATTTCGACAGGTTTTTCGCGAATATTTGGTGCGTTGTTTCCTCAAAGCAGGGAGATAAACCGAAAAAGATGCCTGGAAATACTTCCTTTCATAGGCATGAAAACTTCCCGAGATGCCTATCTATTCTTTACGTATCGACGATATTTCTTTATCTTTAGCCTAAAGATACACAAATATCGACGATATTTGTACAAACATCGTCGATACGTGAAGAATAGACAGGGAGGAAAGGAACTTTCCATGCCTATGCAAAGACGTTTTTCCCGGGAGGTATTTTCGTTTGTATGGTATCCGTGTTAAAGTGTTTTAAAAAGGAAGGGCGTTGTAAGGGATTTGTTTTCTTTCTAGATATACATTATAAAATATGGAAAAACAGGATAGACATATTGAGATATTGACGCGCTTTATGCAAGGCGCTACGACGAGCGAGGAAGAACAAGCGCTTTTGGCGTGGCTTCGCGAACCCGCTTCGAAAGAGGCATTGGAGGTATATTACCAACAAAAGTGGGAAGCAAGCCGCCATGAAGCACTGGAAGCGGAAATCCAATGCCGTATGTTCATGCGTTTGAAAGCGCAAATCGGCGAATCGCAACTGGTTGAAAGCAAGCCGATGAGGGCTACGCTTCGCCCCTTTGCACACTGGATGCGGTATGCCGTGGCGGTGTGCGTGGGTTTGATTGCCGGCTGGTCGGTTTATTTCGCCTTCGAGGCTTGGCCGGAAGAAGAGCAGCTATTTGTGGTATCGGCCGACCGGGGGCAACGGGCGAACATCACGCTTCCCGACGGGACGCTTGTGTGGCTCAATTCGCATACCCAACTCCGCTATGGTACCCGCTATGGGGAGCAGGACCGCGTGGTGGAATTGGATGGCGAAGCCTATTTCGAAGTGGCAAAAGACGCCCGGAGGCGCTTTGTGGTGCGGGCGGGCGAAATGGAAGTAGAAGCCCTCGGGACGAGCTTTAACGTAAAAGCCTATTCCGAAGATAAGGATTTGGTGGCTACCTTGTTGGAAGGAAAAGTACGGACAAGCATCGATGGACAAAGCGCCATCCTTTGCCCCGACCAGCAAGCGGCCTACGATAAGGCGAAAGGCAAGCTACAGGTTTCGTACACCGAAGATGCCGCTTACGCTTGCATGTGGCGCGAGGGGGAATTGGCCTTTTCGGGTGAGACGCTCGAGGAGATCGCCTCCCTCTTCAAGCGGATGTATAATGTCGAAGTAGAGTTTGAAACGGAAAACATCAAGTCGTGCCGCTTCTCGGGCGTGATCAAGAACAATAGCCTGGAGAATGTCATCGAATTGATTAGCCTGACCGCCCCGATCGCTTACCGGGCCAAAGGCGATACGATTATATTAAGTGCAAGGAAATAATACACATAATAGTAATTATCAAATACCAAGAAAAATGAGTAATTTAAGACATGTATTGGTGAGAAGCGGCCTCGGCTTAGGAATGTTCCTATCCTCCGGATTGGGCATTTGGGCGCAAATCACGTTGAACGAACAGAACAAATCCGTTCGTGAAGTTATTAAATCCATTGAGAAAGTGAGCGATTACCGCTTCTTCTACAATGATGACCTGGATGGCTTGGACAAACGCATCACGATTACCGTGAACGATGCAGACATCGACGTGGTGCTGGCCAAGATTAAGAAACAAGCTAATATTGCTTATACGATTAAGGACAATCATCAGGTGGTGTTGTCGGATAATTCCAGGGCAACATCTGATAACGTGAATCAAACACCTTCGACTCGCAAGGTAACGGGTGTTATCTTGGATAATACAGGTGTACCTGTGATTGGTGCGAACGTGATTGTGAAAGGAACCACTAACGGGACCGTCACCGACCTGGATGGTAAATTCTCCCTCGAAGTAACCCCGAATGACGTATTGGAGATTTCTTATATTGGATATACTACGCAGGAGGTTAAGGTGGGGGAACAACAATCATTAAATGTTACTCTTAGAGAAGACCATCAATCATTAGATGAGGTCGTCGTAGTTGCTTTTGGTACACAAAAGAAATCGAACTTGACGGCTTCTGTTGCAACAGTTGATACGGAAGCTTTAATGAATAGGCCCGTTGCCAATGTATCGCAAGCGTTGCAAGGTATATCTCCAGGTTTGAATGTATTAGCTTCCAATGAGGGAGGAGCTTTGAATAGTACACCTTCTATAAATATTCGTGGGACTGGTAGTATTGGCGAAGGTTCAAGTTCAGCACCGTTAGTATTAATTGATGGGATTGAAGGTGATATGAACTTGATTAATACGCAAGATATAGAAAGTATTTCTGTGTTGAAAGATGCAGGAGCATCTGCTATTTATGGTTCAAGAGCTGCATTTGGCGTTATTTTGATTACTACGAAAAAAGGAAAAGCGGGTAAAACGACCGTGAACTATAATAATAATTTCCGTTGGTCTACTCCGACCAATCTTCCTTCTTTCTTGGATGGTTACTCATTTAATCAATATTTTAATGAGGCTGCGGCAAATGCAGGTTTAGGTGCACAGTATACTCCGGAAGTAATGGAAAAGACAAAGCAGTTTATAGAAGGAAAGCTTCAATATGCAACGGAGTATGATGAAAATGGAATTTGGAAAAAGAACATGGAGTCTTGGGGTAATACAGAATGGTTTGGTGTATATTATAAAGATTGGTCATTCTCCCAAGAACACAATTTAAGTATAAGTGGTGGAACAGAAAAAATAAATTATTATCTATCCAGTAATATTCAAGACTTGGGTAGCGATCAAAATTATGGAAATGAAGATTTCAAGCGTTATACTTTTAATGCCAAGATCAATGCAAAACCTTTCAAATGGATGGATATAAATGCGAATGTTAAATTCTCTCGAAAAGATTATCAGGCTCCATCATATCAAACGAATCTTGTTTATTATCATAGTATGCCTCGTCGTCGTCCATCCAATCCTGTATATACACCGGATGGTCAGTTTAATAAAGAATCCCAGTTAAATGAAATGGACCATGGCGGTATGTATACCGAAGATATGGATGTATTGTATCAACAGGTTCAGTTGGTTTTGAATCCGATTGATACGTGGAAAATTTATGTGGAAAGTAATTTTAGAGTAGATCGGATAGAGAAACATACGGATGTTCAATTGATATTGGAAAGAAAGGAAGATGGTTCTTATTTTGCGATGGATAGAGATGACGGTTATGGAGGCCGTTCCTTTGTAAAAGAAGAAACCGCAAGAACAAACTATATTAATCCAAATGTTTATACGCAATGGAATAGAAGTTTTGATAGCGGACATTCTTTTTCTGTAATGGCTGGTTTTCAGGCTGAGGTAAATAAATATAAACAAATATATGCTCAACGTGATGGTATTATTTCTCCCGAAATACCAACTCTAGGAAATACTACTTCTACAACTGCTTATGAAATGGGAAGCGAATTGTATGAATGGGCTACTGTGGGATTTTTTGGACGAGTAAATTATGATTACAAAGGGAAATATTTAGCAGAAGTGAACTATCGTTACGATGGAAGTTCCCGTTTTAATAGGGAACAAAGGTGGAATAGTTTCCCTTCAGTGTCGGCTGCGTGGAATATGGCAAGAGAACCATTTATGGAAGATGTACAGGATATTATCAATAATCTGAAAGTACGTGCTTCTTACGGTAGTTTAGGTAATCAAGCAACAGATGATATTTATCCTTTCTATTCCGCAATGGATTTAGGAATGGGAACAGGTACATGGTTATTGAACGGAGCTAAACCGAATATTGCTAAACCGGCGGAACCTATTTCTCCATTACTAACATGGGAAACCGTTACTTCTTATGATTTGGGATTGGATTTCGGTTTCTTCAACAATCGTTTAACGGGTTCGTATGAATACTTTTGGCGTTATACGAATGATATGGTTGCTCCTGGTGAAGAAATACCTAATACAGCTGGCGTTGCTTCTCCTTATACAAATAACGCGAGAATGCGAACTACCGGTTGGGATTTAAGTATTGGTTGGAGAGATGCGTTAGATTCTGGCTTTAATTATGGGGTTAATCTTGTCCTTTCTGACAATAAATCCAAAATATTGGAGTATCCTAATGCTACTAAGACTATTTTTGATGCTGATGGAAATGTCCGTTATTATGAAGGTGCTATGCTGGGTGACATTTGGGGATTTGAGGTGATTGACCTTGCTCGTACGGAAGAACAGATGCAAAATCATTTAGCTAGTTTACCTAATGGAGGTCAAGATGCGTTAGGTTCTAACTGGGCTGCAGGTGATGTGATGTATGCGGATATTAATAATGATGGAAAAATCGATGGCGGACAAGGCGTAGTTGGTAATTCAGGAGATAGAAAGGTTATCGGGAATAATACACCTCGCTATAATTTTGGTTTGACATTGAATGCCGCTTATAAGGGCTTTGATATCAGTTTATTCTTCCAAGGTACTATGAAAAGAGATGTTTGGCTAACGGGTCTTTATTTCTGGGGCGCCGATAATGGTTATTGGCAATCTACTGCGTTAAAGGAGACTATGGATTATTTCCGTCCAGCTGACACAGATAGCTATTTTGGTCCGAATGTAGACGGTTATTTGCCTCGTCCTTTGTTAAGTGGTGATGCTAAAAACAAAGAAGAAAGTACGATGTATTTGCAAAATGCAGCATATATGCGTTTAAAGAATTTGCAGATAGGTTATACTTTTCCGCGTCAATGGTTAGACAAAGTAAATGTAACAAATTTGAGGCTTTTTATGTCAGTGGATAATTTGTTTACGATTAGTGGACTTAAAGCTGATGCTTTTGATCCAGAGGTTTTAGATGGTTATGCCGCTGGCTCTGGAAAAGCAGCCCCATTAAAAACAACAATTTCTTGTGGATTAAATATTACATTATAAATAAAGAATAAGATGAAAAAGATTGCATTATATATTTTAGTTGGTTTGTCTTTTATGTCATGTAATGATTTCTTAGATAGACAACCATTGGATGAGATTACACCCGAAATATATTTTTCCACATCTGACCAATTAGGCTCTTATGCTATAGGATGTTATGAAAATAATTTTATAGCAAGTACAAATGCCGGAGGTTATGATTTAGGAGTATTTAAAGTTGATAATAACACAGATGTACAAGTATCAACAGAAGGCGATCAAGAGCGTTGGGTTCCTGGAATATTGAAGGTAAGTGATGGTGACGGCGATTGGGAATTCGAAGAAATATATAAAACAAATTATTTCTTCGATCGTGTGCTTCCCAAGTGGAAAGCTGGTGAAATTTCCGGTAGTGAAGGCGATATTCAGCATTATATCGGAGAAATGTATATGTTAAGGGCAAAGCTTTATTTTGATAAGGTAAAGACATTTGGAGATTTCCCTATCATTCGGAATACAATTTCTTTATCAGATAAAGAAGCTTTGATTCAAGCTAATCGTCGTTATCCAATGAACGAAGTAGGTCGATTTATTCTGAGCGATTTGGATTCTGCTGCAGTTTTAATGGAATCACCGGCTCCGGATGATACAAAGAGAAATCGTTTAACGCGCAATGCTGCTCTATTGTTGAAATCAAGAGTCGCATTGTATATCGGGTCTTGGTTAATTAATTTTGAAGGGACGCCGTTTGTCCCAGGCGGAAAAGGTTGGCCTGGTGCTCAGAAAGATTATAATAACGGATTCCAGTTAGATGTCCAAACAGAAGCTGATTTCTTTTTATCTGAAGCTATGAACGCTGCTAAAGAAATAGCTGAGAATATTCCATTGGAACAAAATACACAATCTAATTATGAGGAAGAGAATAATCCTTATGTATTGATGTATACAGATCAGGATTTATCTCCTTATCAAGAAGTTCTTTTTTGGCGTGCAAATAGTACTATTACTGGTGCTTTAGGCTATGGATTTGCTCATAGTAAAGGTGGTTCTGGTTCGGGTTATACAAAAGAATTTGTGAACAGTTTTCTTTGTAAAGATGGTTTGCCAATTTATGTTTCTAATTTGTATAAAGGAGATGATAATTTACTGAATGTGAAATCAGAAAGAGATAATCGGTTAGTACAATTCTTAAAGATAAAAGATGATGTCATGTCTGTGCTTTCTGATGGCTCCTATGCTTATTTCCCTGCACCAGTCATTTTGACAACAGCTGAATATAAGTCGGCGACAGGATATGATTTAAAGAAGGGCTTGACTATGTCAGTTGATGATAAAACAGGCCCTGTTCAAGAATCTGGTATTATTGAATATCGAGCAGCTGAGGCTTATTTGAATTATATTGAAGCTTGTTATTTGAAAGATAATTCGATTGATGCTTACGCAGAAAAGTTCTGGAAAGCATTGCGAGAAAGAGCAGGAGTCGATACTGATTTTAATAAAACAATACAGGCAACGGATATGTCTAAAGAAGCTGGTTTATTGTCAGCTTATACAGCTGGTAAATTGGTAGATGCTACAATGTATAATATCCGTCGCGAACGTGCTTGCGAAATGATGTCGGAAGGATTGCGTTGGGACGACCTTCGCCGTTGGCGTTCGATGGATCAATTAATCGGGAATAAATACATTGTCGAAGGGTTCAAACTATGGGGCGAAATGCAGGATTGGTATAAAGATAGCAATGGCAATTCGTTATTGATTTATGAAGGTTCGGGTTCCTCGAGCGATGCAAATGTATCAAGTCCATCAATAAGTGAATACTTGAGGCCTTATCAAATTATCTCGGCTAATAATAATTTGTATGAAGGTTATAGTTGGACGGCTGCAAATTATTTATCTCCTATTGGGATGAGTCAGTTTAATATTACATCTGGAACGGATAATGGTATTGATTACAATACATCACCTTTATATCAGAATCCAGGATGGCCGACAGTTGCAGGAGGTAGTGCCGAAGATGTGGAAGGTTTTTGAGAAGATACCGTAGGTAATAGACTTGTTTCCGGTAAATAAGGAAGTCAGGAGATAAGGTTGTTGGTCTGATGTGGCGAAAAGCACAAGGCCAGCAACCTTTTTGTTTCTCTATGCTATAATTTTGGAGAAAAAATGTAACTTTGCCTAATCATATTAGCAATAATAGAAGTCTTATGAAAAGAATAGTTTATTTGATATGCTTATGGCTTGGAACCCAATTGGGTTTTGCCCAGACGAAGTATAAGGCGATTTATCCGGAAGCGGATACGGTCTCTTTGATACGGAACCCGTGTATGGGCTGGGGACTTTATGACGATGCTAACGATGAAGTACAAAATGCGGATGCGTATTGGAAAGCACAGGATGCGGCGGCTCGTGCGTATGGCTCTTTTTTCTATGTGCGATGGCGTTGGTCGGATATGGAACCGGAAGAAGGACGATATGCTTGGCTTTATGATGAGAATTATAAGAAGTTGATACAAGGAGCTTTGGATAGAGGTTTGAAATTGTGTTTTCGTATCTATGTAAATAGCCAAGATAATATCCGCCAAAGCACGCCGGATTATGTGCGGAAGGCTGGGGCGAAGGGTTATATGGCGTCGAACGGAGAAGAGAAACTTTGGACTCCTTATCCGGATGATCCCATCTTCTTATCCAAATTGGAAACCTTTGTGAAGGCTTTTGCCAAGGAATATGATGATCCGGATAGGGTGGATTTTGTAGATGGATACAATATCGGTTGGTGGGGCGAATGCCATAACATTCGCTTGCAACATCCTGAAAATTTAGAGTTGGTTTTCGATCGGATTACAACTATATATTCTTCCGCTTTCAAGCATGTTTTATTAGCTTTACCGTTTGGAAGTCAAGTCGGGTTTGAGGCAGAAAAGAGGATTGCGATTGAACCGAAAGGCTATGTGATGCGGCGCGATGGTTTGGGGAGCATGTGGTTTTCGGATGCGGAGATGGATATTACGCAGAATATGTATGGGCGGACTCTTTTTATTGGGGAATCTTGTTGGTGGAAAAGTTGTTCGGATTCCGTTCGTCCGTATGCGACGGACACGAAATATAAGTTGGAAAATTGGCGTGATGTATATGAGCTAACCAGCCAGCAGGCTTTAAGTTATGGATTCAATACGTTGGATTTGCGGGAGCTTCCTGAAACGAAAGGCTGGACAACGCGTGCGGCAGATTTGGTGCATAAGTTCATTGCGAAAGGAGGCTATCGTCTTTACCCCAAGGAGGTAACTCTTCCGGTGGAGGCTCAAGCGGAGAGCACTCTCCTTATCGAGCACGTATGGAAAAACCTGGCCACGGGCTATTTGCCGAACAATGTGAAGAATTGGGATTATAAATACAAACCTGCTTTCGCTTTGCTAAACGAGAAGCATGAGGTGGTCAAGCTGTTCGTGGATTTGCATGCCGAGCCTTCTGCATGGCTTCGTGATTCAGAGCATGCGTATTCATTCCCGGTCTCTTTGGAGGGGGTGCCGGCGGGGATTTACACTTGGGCGGTGTCGATCATTGATCGCTCGAAAGGAAATCGTCCGGGAATTGCATTGGCATTGGAGGAATCAGCTTGGGAGGGTTGGTATCCTTTAACGCATTTGCAGATCATAGAGTAATCTGAATCCTTTTATAAAACGATAGAGATAGCATATGAAGATTGTTTATTCCGTTTGTTTGTGGTTAGTTTCTTGTGTGCTTCATGCTTCCTCGCCTATTACCGGCCTGTTAGAGCGTATCGACAAGGGGGCATCGAAGCGTTTCATTATTGAAAAAGAGGAGGCTCCGAAGGATTTCTTCGAACTGGACCAACGGGGCGATAAAGTCGTAATCCGGGGCAATAACTACGTCAGTATTGCGACGGGCTTGAATTGGTATTTGAAATACCATGCGGGCATCCACCTTTCGTGGAATGGCATGAAGGCGGACCTCTCGTCATTGCCTCCGGTCACAAAGCCAGAACGCCACGAGACGGATTTACCCTATCGCTACGATTTCAATTATTGCACCTATTCCTATACGATGGCTTTCTGGGATTGGGAACGCTGGGAGCAAGAGATCGACTGGATGGCGTTGCATGGGATCAACCTCCCTTTGGCCATGGTAGGGACGGACGTAGTCTGGTACCGCGTCTTGCAGAAGTTAGGCTATACGGAGGAGGAGATCGGCGCATTCATTGCCGGCCCTGCGTTCCAAGCCTGGTGGCTGATGAACAACCTCGAAGGGTGGGGCGGGCCGAATCCGGAAAGCTGGTACGACCAGCGGCGAAATTTGCAACAGAAAATCCTGAAGCGGATGCGGGAATACGGCATCCACCCCGTCTTGCCCGGCTATTCGGGCATGGTGCCGCACGATGCGAAGGCGAAGCTGGGCCTGGATGTCTCCGACCCGGGACAGTGGAACGGCTACCCGCGCCCGGCGTTTCTCCTCCCGACCGATGCACGCTTTGCCGAGATTGCAGCTTTGTATTATAAGGAGATGGAGCGTCTCTACGGCAAGGCGAACTTTTATAGCATGGATCCCTTCCACGAGGGCGGGAACGTGGCGGGTGTCGACCTCGACGCGGCCGGTCAGGCGATTATGCAAGCCATGAAGAAGCATAATCCGAAAGCCGTCTGGGTGGCGCAGGCTTGGCAACGTTGCCCCTACCCCGCGATGATTGAAAATCGGAAGGCGGGCGATATGCTGGTGCTCGACCTTTTCTCAGAGAGTCGTCCACAATGGGGCGATCCCTCTTCCTCGTGGTACCGCCAGGAGGGGTTCGGGCAGCATGGTTGGCTGTATTGCATGTTGCTTAATTACGGCGGGAACGTGGGATTGCACGGGAAAATGCAACATGTCATCGACGGCTTTTACCAAGCGAAATCGAGCCGCTTTGGAGAAACCTTACGCGGTGTGGGCATGACGCCGGAGGGAATCGAAAATAACCCGGTGATGTTCGAGCTGCTTACCGAGCTGCCTTGGCGCCCATCGCACTTCCAACGACAGTATTTGCAACCAGTTATTACTCAATATTTTGTGAGTTATAAGTCAGAAATATGGGCATAACCTTTAGGGGTACAT
>CALUZR010000023.1 GCA_944325335.1 uncultured Parabacteroides sp.
ACAAAGCCCTGGAGACTGCGTCGCTGGCTTCTTGTCGCCCGACAAAGCCCTGGAGACTGCGTCGCTGGCTTCTTGTCGACCGACAAAGCCCTGGAGACTGCGTCGCTGGCTTCTTGTCGCCCGACAAAGCCCTGGAGACTGCGTCGCTGGCTTCTTGTCAGCCGACAAAGCCCTGGAGACTGCGTCGCTTGGGCTTTGTCGCCCCCAGGGCTCCCGGTTTTTCAGATAAACTCGGACACCGAGTTCACAATCTGTCCGTCGAAGAGGTTGATGACGCGGTGCGCGAACCCGGCGTCATGCTTCGAGTGCGTCACCATGACTACCGTAGTCCCATCGTGGTTCAATTCGGTCAGGAGTTGCATCACCTCGGCTCCGTTCTTTGAATCCAAATTACCGGTAGGCTCGTCGGCGAGGATGATCTTCGGGTTCGAGACGACGGCACGTGCAATGGCGACGCGCTGTTGCTGTCCGCCGGACAATTGCTGTGGGTAGTGCAGCGCGCGGTGCCCGATTCCCATTCGTTCGAGTATTTCCTTCACGCGGGCTTTGCGTTCGGGCGATTTTACGTTCAAATAGGTAAGCGGGAGCTCGATATTTTCGAAAACGTTCAACTCGTCAATCAAATTGAAACTCTGGAACACAAAACCGATATTGCCCTTGCGCACTTGCGTACGTTCTTTCTCCTTCAAATGCCCCACTTCTTGCGAGCCGAGGTAATAATTCCCCGCAGAAGGGTTGTCGAGCAAGCCGAGAATGTTCAACAGCGTAGACTTGCCGCACCCAGACGGCCCCATAATCGCTACAAATTCGCCGTCGTTCACCTCGAGCGAAACCTGGTTCAATGCAATCGTTTCTACTTCTTCCGTACGGAATGACTTACAAAGTCCTTCAATCTTAATCATAATTTCAATGTATTTATAATGTTATTACTTATATGCTTTATAATCATGTATTAGGGCACGCAGATAACGCAGACTAAAGCGCGGATTTACGCAGATTTTTTGTTGGCTGACGCGTTTCAAACAGATAAATAAATCTGCGTTCATCTGCTCAATCTGCGTTATCTGCGTGCCGTAATACTTTCTAATTCCTCATTCTTCATTCTTCATTTTACTCGTTGCGCAGGTTGTTTACTGGATTCATTGTGGCTGCCTGCCAGCTCTGGTACACTACCGTAGCCAACGTTATGAACAATACGATGGCGAAGGCGATGAAAAAGACCCAGATATGGAGCGGCGTCTTGTAGGCAAAGTGTTCCAACCACAAACTCACTGCCCAATAGGCTGCCGGAGCCGCCACTACGAAGCAAATGCCCACGGTATAAACGTAGCCCTTGCCAAACATCCGGAGAATCTCCCCGACCGTCGAACCCATTACGCGGCGGATGGCCACTTCCTTCCGCCGGTAGATGGCTTCGAACATAACCAAACTAAACACACCTGCCAATGAAATCAGGATCGCCAGCGAGCTGAAGAGCGTAATCATCTGCTTCAGGTTCTCTTCCCGCTGGTAAAGCTGATTGAATATCGTGTCGTAAAACTCAATGTCTATAGGATAAGACGCATCCAATTCGCGAACGGTTGCGCGAATGTGCGAAATTATTTGGTCGATATCCGCCCCTGCCTTGATGCGGATATAGGAAACGGGCTGTAGATTATTATGGTTATTCAATACGAAAACCCCGAATCCCAGCTTCTGGCGGGCAGAAGAGAATTGGATATCGTCTGTAAATCCGGCGAAATTCATCTGGATCGAATCATTCATCCAACCCACTTCCAACCGGTCGCCCGGAACGGCTTGCAGTTGGTCTCTCATCGTTTTATAGCCATAGAAAACCAATTTATTTCCTCTTTCGTCGGATTCGGTCGGTTTGCGCCCATCGATTACCTGGATGCCCATCGTCTCGAAAAAGTTCCAACTTACCGGGAAGACGTATGCGCCGAACAAGATATTCTTGTATTGGAGCGACCAAGTCATGTAGCCATCGCTGGCACCCAGTTTTTGGGCTGAAAAGGCGACATCTTCGATGCCCGGGTTCGATTTGAGCTTGTTTATATATGCGTCTTTGGACTTTTCGATCAAATCCGGACTTAATTCGACAATAGCCACTTGGTCTTTATCGAATCCTAAGTTGATTTTACGCATGTAGTGCGTCTGGATATAGACGAAGCTGGCACAAATGATAAGCAAGAGCGAGACGACAAACTGGAATCAGACCAACACGGTCCGAAGCCTGCGCCCCGTAGGAGAAAGCCCAAACGAGCCCTTCAACACCAAAGCTGGTGGGAAAGAAGTCACATAATAGGATGGATACAACCCTGCTACGGCACCAATCACCAGTGAGAATCCAGCAGCCAAAGCCAACAAACCCAGGTTCGATCCAAAGTCGATATCGGCTTTTACAAAGTCCAGCAAACCAAACTCGCGCAGGTAAAAGACAATCACCAGACCCAACAAATAGGAAAAGAAAGATACCAGCATCGCTTCGCCGACAAGCGAACGGCGCAACGCCCCGTCTGTGCTCCCAAGTACCTTCTGCGTGTTGATACTCCGAATGCGGATCGGCGCCAGCGCGGTATATATATTGGTATAGTTGATACACGCGATGAGGATAACCAAGAACGCAATGAAGATAAGGAGGCGCGCCATATCAGGGTCTCCGCTTTTCAGCACCTGCCCGTCTTGCGATTCGTTTAGGTAGTAAATATCTTTAATCGGTGTCAAAGAGATGTGGTACTCGCCCTCATCATTCCGTTGCAACAGGTTGAAATCGAAAGTACGCGAGAAATTGTCGGCAACAGATTGCGGATCCGCACCTGGTCGAAGCATGACGTAGCAAAAGTAATTCTGGCTCCGCCAATCGTCTTTCGTAAAATCATCTCCCATCCCCGTATAAATAAAGTTATTGATTTGCGTATTCCCAGGGAAATCCTTGTAGACGCCGCCCACGACAAGGAACTTATAGTCTCCCTTCGTCCTGAGTGTACCCGTTTCGAGGTTGATTTGTTTTCCGACGGCCGGACCTTCGCCGAAGAGCTTCCGCGCCGTGCTTTCCGGAACCAAGACTTTATCGCCCTCCTGCAAGCAATCGGCCGAGCCTTCGAGGATTTGGAAGTCGAACATCCGCGTGATCTCCGGATAGCAAGTTGTGATCATCTCGTTGAAACCCGCCTTCGCACCGTTCCGTTCCACCGTAATATAACTCTTGTCCATATAGGGGCATAGAATCGTCCCTGCCTCGATCTGGGGTGAAGAATGGACGAAAGAATAGACGAACGGACGCGCCAGGATGAAGCTTTCCCACTGCTCCGTCCCGAACTCCACGCGGTAAATTCGATCCGCATTCGGATGGCAATCTTCGAAGCCCCGTTCATAACTAATCTGCATCATAATCACCACAAAAGCCGCAAAAGCAGCTGCCAGGCCGAGGATGTTCAGCGACATCGCCAGCCGAAAACGCCTAAAGACGCTCACAAAGTTTCGTACAATCGGATTCATGTTCCTTATCGTTTTTATTATTTCCTGCCTAAAAACATGCAAATATCGTGCCAAACAGGTTAAATCAATAATTACCAGTAAGGTAACACACATTAACAAACAGAAAAGTGTCAAAAAATTTGACACCACTGTCCAATTTTTTGACACTTAGCAGAGGGGATGAACGAGTTTAGACCGTCTCCTCCTCATCCTCCGTAGGCTTTACCACTTCGATGCGTTCGAACTTGGGCTGGGCGGCCATGCTCTTCAGTTTCGCGCCGGGCGTAAAGATGATCTTGCCCTTCTTGAAGAGCGAGGTATCGAACTCCTCTTTCGTGATCACCCCTTTGGATCCACAGCTCATGCGGAAACTGCCGAAGTCGCCCATCTGGACGGAGTTACCGTTCTGAAGCTGCTGGTTGAGCACGTGGATCAATCCATCGAGCACGACTTGCACATCGCCTTTCGAGGCCGTCGAGCGGTCGGCTATCGTCTCGCAGAGTTGGTCGAACGTGATCTGTTGCCTTACGCGTATCTGTCCGTAATACAACTTAGCGTCTGGTCCTGCCCCTTCCGACTTGTCGGGACGTTGGACTAAATGATACATCAGTGACATAATCTGTTTCCTCCTATCTTTTGGTTCACATAGCAAAGGTACGACACGCGGCAGACCCCCTGTGAAGGAACGTGAAGATAGCCGAAGATAGCCGCGCATACGTTTGCATATCTCCCCGCTTTTTCGTATCTTAGAGACGTATAAACGAATGAGTTATGACGATAAACGAGTTTAAGATACGAGCCTATGGATGGCAAGAGCTGGCCATCCTTTATGCCCCGAACCTTACGCCCGAGTCGGCTGGCAAACGCCTCACGATGTGGGTGAAGCAGAATCCCCACCTCAGCGAAGCCCTACGGCAAGCGGGTTGGCGGCGCGGGCAACGGGTACTTACACCGCTTCAGGTGCAGCGGGTGGTGGAGTACCTGGGGGAGCCGTGATAAGTCCTTACCTATATATAAATAAGTACCTACCTGTTTTTAGCAAGTATATATGTTTTATATGTTAAATAAATACAAATAAGAGTCCACATACTTGCTTTATAAAATCCATATTCATAAGTTTGCATCGTCAGATAACTATTTGATAGTTATAATGATATAGTAGATGCTTAAGCTCATGCTGAAGGAAAAGATGAAAGTAGAGCTCTTAGTAGTCTTTAACTTCTTAGTGGTTTTATAACCGGTTATGAAGCTGCTCTTGATGCTGAAGTAGGTGCTGGATTTATTGTTTAATTTAAAAATTCTTCGAATATGAAAGAAGTAATAAAAGCTAGAGACATTACGATTACGTATTGTCTTAACGTAAAACAGCCGGATAAGGTTTCCCCTATCTCAGTGAGGTATGTTTATCAGTATATTAAGAATCCGAACTTTAATGAATTCGCACAACAGTTAGAGATCAATACGACTGAGTATCGAAGAACTAAAGATTCGAGGATAAAAGCAAATATGCCAGCAGTTTGTTGGTCTGCTCTCTTTGAGTCCTATCGTAGTGTGAGTTCTCCGCACACGTTTACGAGGTTGATTCTTATGGATGCTGATCATCTTCCCAAAGATGTGATGGATGCCGTCATGCAGAAAGTTCCGTTCATTCCTTATGTCGTGATGGCTTATACGAGCATATCAGGCGAAGGTCTGCATATCGTTGTTTATGCACCAGAAGGTTATTCAGGGAAAAAGAATTATCCTTTGGTTCAAAAGCAGTTGATCGCTGATTTGAATATAGATGGTTTTACACTGGATGGAAGTACATGCGATATCGCCCGTTGTTGCTTTTTGAATTCGGACGAGAACGCGTATGGCAACGGAGATGCCACGCCGATGGTTATCACGGTAGAGCCAACCGAAACTCCGGAAGCTGGGCAGACCCCCCGTAGAGAAAGGAAGTTCAGAAGGGGCGTAGGACAAATCGGTTCAACCGCTTATTTCGTACGTGGACTACTTCCTTGGTATGAAAAGAAGGTAGCGGGGAAAGTAGGAGGAAGTACAGCTTATCCAGCTTGTGCTTTGGCAGGCATGTGTTTGGGATATGGATATCCGGAAGATGAAGCTTTAGAGGAATGTTGGGAAGTATTTGGAAAACAATCGAAACTAACTGAGAGAGAGTTTCGAAACGCATTCTCGTTCATTTATCGGACACATCCGGGACAACTGGGTATAATAAAAAAAAACGGCCCTAACGCAACCGAAATAGGTCGGATGGTCGAACAGGTCGCTTTAGATATTACCCCAGAGGAGGTGAAGTTACCTTTCTTCCCAGAAAAACTGTTTAAGCTGTTACCGCAGTTCTGGAAAGATACGTTAGCGCTTCGCCATCGGTTGCCACACGAAGTGGATGCCGTTACGGTATCGTTGTTAGCTATCTGTTCGGCAGCTTTAAGCAAGACGGAGATGTGGGAAGATCCAGCCCACTTTCCGTCTGTATATGTAGTTGTAGTAGGCCCTCCTGCTTCAGGTAAAAGTTGCGTGATACAGTTGCGTCAGCTTATTTCCGGACGTGAAGAAGAGCTGGAACTGGAAGCGAGCTATAACCAACGCGTTTCGCTAAATGGAGTTGTCCATACGCCTATGATCTGTATGTCGGCAGATACGACTAAGGCCCGTTTGGTTGAACAACTGGCAGACAACGGTTCGCTTCCACTCTTGCAAATCGAATCGGAGATAGATACCGTAGGGGTAGCCAGCAAACAACGCGATACAGGTGCGTTCATCGATGTGTATCGGAAAGCGTATGGAATAGAAGCGATCGGTAGAGACAACAAAACGGCAGGAACCATACAGAGTAATAATCCGAAACTTTCGTTCATCTTAACAGGTACTCCTGACCAGTTTATCAGTTTCTTTTTGAGCAATCAAAACGGATTTACGTCTCGCCTGACTTGTTATGTCTTTACGAAAGATACTGAGTATAAAAAGATGCGCAGCAAAGCGGAGATGCCGAAAGGATGCCAAGAGATGGAACAAAGGCTTATCGAACGTTTCAGCGAGATGTGCCACAAACAGCAAAACGCATCCGAAACGATTTGTTGGGAGCTATCGCCTCGGCAATTACGCTATTTGAACATAAAGAGCCGTCGCATGCAAGAAAACTTTGAGAACGAAAACGAAAGAGACACACTTCGGCGTACACGTGCTAAAATAGCCCGTTTCGCTTGTATCTTAGCTTCGGTTCGTCATCTTGACCCAGACGAACCCACCCCGTTCCAACCCGAAAGGAACGCAGAAGGTTCGTATATAGTAGATGATGATAGTTTTCGTGCCGCTTATATCATAGGTGTGATTACGTTGGAGCATAACATAGCGTTACAAAGTCTACTGACAGATATGGTGTATGTGCCACCTATGAAGTCCAGAACAGCTTGGCGTGACGAACTGCTTAAAGCCCTACCCGATGAGTTCAGCCATAAAGAAGCTTTAGAGTTATGTCGCACAAAGTTTCAACGTAAGAAGACAGTCTTTGAAAATGCGAAAAAAGCATGGACAGAGCAAGGACTTATCGAAAAACTGGATAATGGGAAGTGGCGCAAAGTAAAGCAAGAGGTAGAAGAATCTACTGCGACCTGACCGACCACCGACCTTCTCCTACGGGGGATCTCCCCCACTGGATTTATCCCCGGCAAAATATTTCCAAAAAAGTTGGAAGTTTGTCGGGGATATTTTATACCTTTGCAGTATGAGCGAGGGAAGTGTCCCGTTAGGAACTCATAGATAGTTGAAAATAAACGAAGCGTTATGCTTATCTTGTTGCTTGAAAACCTGAGAAATTTTCAAAAGTATATACAAGAGATTTGCATAGCGGTTCTCACGCTATACGCGTGGGGCTGCTGTTCCATATCTGTATATACGGGTTTTCTCAGGACCTTCAGGCGACGACGTGGGGCATTACAGTTCCACGCTTCGTGTTTATATAACCTTTTAAACAAAGTCTTTTTGGGGAGCTGTGAAGGACACATGATAAAAAACAGTATGAGTTTTAGTGAAATTGCCAGCGGCATTACAGCTATTGTTATTGCCTCTATAACTGTTCATCAGCTTGCAGAAAAAGATAATGATAATGAAAGTATATTTCCTTATATATTTCTTTTTATCATTACAGCCATTTGGGCTTATTGGTTTGTTTTTGGGATTTTTTATGGTATCGAATTATTTTTTGAATGGATAACAGAATGAACCGATAAAACCTATATGGCTAAATATTGCAATTTTTTACATAAACTAAATATAGAACACCATCATGTATTTGTTTCTTATCAGTTTTATATGTGCCTTTGTCTTATCTTTTAATGGCTTTGATGATATCAAAAAAGATAAGAGTACTTTTATGTTCCTACTTGTATTTTGGACATTGATTTTATGGGGCTTCCTAACACTTATTATGTGGTGGATCACTGGTTAATATATGCAAACCTCTTCATTCTTCGTGCTGAAACCCCTGTAAAATATATAATACACAAGATGATGTACTTCAACATCTTCCCTACGGGGGGTCTCCACCTATATACTATATATGCCAAAATCCCAAAACCTTTCCCCCACCCTCGTTGTTATATCCAAAGAAACGATAGAAAGGAAACGAAGATGAAAGGTTTGAACAACGCGGTTTGGCGGGGTATTTTTGCCGTCCTGGTGGGACTGGCACTTGTGTTATGGCCCGAGGTGGCTGTGATTTATATGATTATGGTGATAGGGGCTGGCTTTTTGCTTCCGGGCATTTTCTCGGTGGTCAGCTATTTTCTGCGGAAGCGGGACGACGAGATGGCACCCGTGTTTTTCCCCTTCGACGGGCTGGGCAGCATCTTGCTGGGGCTTTGGCTGCTCTTCATGCCAGAGTTTTTTGTCAACATCCTGATGTATGTTTTGGGAGCTATCTTGGTGATTGCGGGGTTGCAACAGATGGTGTGGCTCATCTCGGCGCGTAAGTGGCGGACGGTGGGTATCACGTTCTACATCCTCCCCTCGCTTATCTTGCTGACGGGCATCCTTATTTTGGTCTACCCGATGGGCGTCATCGCCAACACGCTGATGCTCTTTGGCATCGCCATCCTGGTATATGGTGCGAACGAGCTGGTAAACTGGTTTAAATTCCGGAAATACAAATACATCCAGCTGGATTAACTGGACGACTTACGGTATTCCATAGGCGACATGCCGGTGCGCCGCTTGAAGAACTTCCCGAAGGTGCTTTGGTCGGAGAAGTGGAGCGCATCGGCCACCTCTTGGATAGAAACCTGCGGCGCCTTGAGAAGGAGCTTGGATTCCTGCAGGAGCGCGTCGTCTATCCATTTATTAGCCGACTGCCCGCTAAGCTCTTTTAGCACGAGCGATAGGTACTGGGGCGTGATTAGCAAGCTATCCGCATAAAACGAGACCCCATGCTCCTCGCGGCAGTGGATGTACAAGAGCTTGAGGAAAGATTCAAAGAGCTCCTCTTTACGGGTCAAAGCCGGCGGGGTGGTAAACTCTTTGCGGTCGTAAAAGATATTCCCGATTTCGATAAAAAAGCCCAAGATGACGTTTTGCAGCAAAGCGCGGTGCAAGTTATGGTGCCGCAGTTCCATTTTGGCACGAAGCACGGCGAGGTTGTCATAGAGCACCTCCGTCTCGTGTGGCAAGAGCTGCACGCAGGGGTTCTTACGGATGGTCATATATTGGATGGTGGGCGACGAGTTGACAGGGTGCGTGGTCTGCTGGAGGAACGAGTGCGAGATGATGAGCAACCGTCCCTTAAAATCCGGACTAATCTCTTGTACCTGCACGATATGCGTAGGCATGATGACAACCATCATATCCGGCAGTATCGTATAAGCCGTATAGTCGATATTGATTTTAAGCGAACCTTCGCGCAGCAACAACACCTGGAGCGCATTGGCGCGGATAAACTCCGACGTATGCGTAAGGGTTGCGTCTACATCCGTCAACAACAAGTCGTTCTGGAAAACCGTGCTCCCAGGCAAAAGCAGTTTTAACCGCTCAAACTCGATAATGGGCAATTCTATCATACCTATCCAATCTTTAAAATATACCGTTCGAAGGGCACAAACATACAGAAAAGATAAGAAACTTGCGGAAGAAAAAGGCTAAAAAATTTGGCACGTGCGAAAAAAAGAACTACTTTTGCGCCGTTTTCTCGCGTGTGATGGGAAAATTAGAATTGATTAACAAACTGAGTAACTCTAATTTTGAGTAACACATTAAACAAAGTAAGAATGAAAACATTTCAATTAACAGGCAAGACAAGAGAAATTGCCGCACGTCCGGCAGACCAGAAAAGAGCTTTGAAAGCTATGCGTAACCAGAGCGAAATCCCAGCCGTATTGTATGGTGGAGATCAAGTAACTCACTTCACAGTAACGCAGAGCGATGTACGTAAATTGGTTTATACTCCGGATATCTTCGCGATCGACTTGACGATCGACGGCGTACAGAAAACAGCCGTGATGAAAGAAATCCAGTTCCACCCCGTAACAGATGCCATCCTGCACATCGACTTCTTGGAAGTATTCCCCGAAAAGCCTATCGTAATGGAAGTTCCGGTCGTATTGGAAGGTCACGCAGAGGGTGTGAAAGCCGGTGGTAAGTTGCAGCTCCAAATGCGCAAATTGAAAGTAAAAGCAACTTATACGGATATCCCCGAAAGATTGGTTATCAACGTAGACCACTTAGGTTTGGGCAAGACGATGCAAGTAGGCGACATCCACTTCGAAGGATTGGAAATCATGAATGCGAAGAACGCAGTCGTTTGCGCCGTTCAGTTGACGCGTGCCGCTCGTGGTGCTCAAGCTAAAGCTTAATAAAGAGAAATCATAAGAGATTCAATTTATAAAGTTTAGTTGTGAAAAGGATTGGGGTTTATTCGCCAGAATAAGCCCCTTTTTTTATCACGAAAAGAAAGACATTTGATAGAAAGATGAAATATTTGATTGCCGGATTGGGAAACATCGGACCGGAATACTTAGGCACACGCCATAATATCGGTTTCCGCGTAGTCAACCGCCTGGTCGAAGAAACCGGAGGTTCGTTTAGCGAAGAACGATATGGAGCGATTGCGCGCGTGCGCGTCAAGAACTGCGAACTGGTAGTATTGAAACCGAATACGTTCATGAACCTGAGCGGTAATGCCGTCCGTTATTGGTTGCAAAAAGAGAATATCCCGGTAGAGAATTTGCTGGTCGTAGTAGACGATTTAGCCCTTCCATTCGGGACTTTGCGCCTGAAACCAAAAGGGAGCGACGCAGGACACAACGGGCTGAAGAACATCGCCCAAATGCTGAATACGCAAAACTACGCCCGCCTGCGCTTCGGACTGGGCAACGACTTCCCAAAGGGCGCCCAAATAGACTTCGTATTAGGCAAATTCCTGCCCGAAGAACTGGAGGCCATGCCCGAAAAGCTGGACCGCGCGGTCGAGATCATCAAGGCATTCTGCCTCGCAGGCGTACAGTTTGCCATGAACCAGTATAACAATAAATAAAACAGCCAGCCGCTACGTACCTACCCGGAAGGACATAGGTACCTACCCGATTATACGAAGGTAGGGACATAGGCTCGCTTCAAAAACGAAAGAAAAAAAGACATGAACGAAGTTCGGATAGACAAATGGATGTGGGCGGTGCGCATCTTCAAGACGCGTAGCATCGCGGCAGACGCTTGCAAGAAAGGACGTGTGATGATAGGTGGCGTAAACGTCAAACCTTCGCGCATGGTGAAGGTGGGCGACGTCATCCAAGTACGGAAACCGCCCGTGACGTTCTCTTTCAAAGTCCTGGCCCTAAGCGAGAACCGCATGGGTGCCAAACTGGTTCCTAATTTTATGGAGAACGTGACGCCGCCCGACCAGTACGAGATCTTGGAAATGAACCGCATTTCTGGATTCGTGAACCGGTCCAAAGGATTGGGACGCCCCACGAAGAAAGACCGGCGCGAGTTGGAGCAATTCACCGGTGCCGATTTCTACGATGCCCCCGACGATTTTGACTTCGATTTCGATTTTGATTCGGAAGAGGAGGGATAAAACAAAACATTCGTTATATCTTTGTCGAAATTTAGAATTATAGAGAATGAAAAACAGCAAAATTTACTCAAAAGACTGGTTGACGTTGCATCCCTATGTGGAAAGTTCGGCGGTCGATGCTTATTATACGCAGATAGCCAATAAGATTTATGACATCTTGGTGGCTACGGAATTGGTTAACTCGTTTGAAGGCAACGAGGCGCAACAGACGGCGCTCCGCTTGGCGGCTTATTTCGAAGACGTCATCTCGCAGACGAACATCTGGCGTACGTTTATCATGGGATATAAGGAACGGTATGGCCATTACTTGCCGTTCTTTACCACGAGCGACCATTACTACGAAGACGAGGCGAACGCGGAAGATGTACGTTTCCTCCTCTGGCACTACATCCAGCAATATCATGGTTGGCGGAAAGGAACGTTTGTAAACCCGGACAACCTCACCACGCAAGCGGCTTCGAACATGATTTACCAACTCTTCTGCGACGAATGGACTACCGCTCCCGAGAACCCGCGCATGCAGCAACTCTTCAGTACGGAAACGCGCTACGAGACGATCGACCAATACAACGAGCTCCTGCATTGGTTCCACTACCACATGTACCTCCTGACAGACACGGAAGCCGAACTGACCGATACGACAAAGGATTATTGGCAGAAAAAAGGCATCCAAAACAACGAAGGGGACGTCATGCTGATACATAACCTCCTGGCGCATGTCAGTCGTCTGCCATTCTTGGCATATACTTCTCCGTATTGGCTCTCGAAGTTGGTCAGCGATACGCATCCAGACTATGCCCTTTTCAAAGAACAGGCAGACCAATCGCTTGCATTCGTGAACCCGGAAGAGACGAAGCGGCGCGAAGAGGTGGCTACGGATTATGAAAAGTTCAAGAAATACCTTCCCGACGACCTCTTCCTGTACCTGCACTCCGAAGCCGAGTTTTACGATTTCTTGGCGCAGCGCATGGGCAAAATGTTCCCCGGACGTCGCCCCAGCACGGCGCAGCGCCCCTTGGCAGTCTATGCATCTCCGGAAGACGGTATCCAACTTCTGAACTTGGACGTCGATTGCATCAAAGACGAGAAGAACCCCTTCTACAACCCCGAACGGGCAGCCCGTGCCGCCTTAGGTTTCTTTATCGTAAAGCATTGCAGCCTCAGCGTATTGCTTGAAATGCAGAAACGTGGCATGTTGGCAGACGCGCAGACGAAGAGCGTCCTCGGCAAAGAACGTGGGAAAGCCATCATCCAAGACAACTGGCAATTCCTGATTGAATATTTCTTCAAGGAAGAGGTAAAATAAATGCCACAAAAAGAAAAAGGCACGAAGCTTTTAATTTTTACTTGTTAATTATTAATTGCTCCGTGCCTTTGTTTTGTAAATACGGAATCCTATTTACCGTTCTGTTTCTTCTGGTAAGGATTCTTTACCGGTACCTCATGTTCTTCCTGCAGATAGGAAGGTCCATGTTTCTTTCCCGGTTTCTTCGGCTTTTTGTTTCCTGCTGCACCCATTGTTTTTAACTCCTTTTAGTTAGTTTATACTGCCTGAAGGGTATCAAAATACATGCCAGGAATGTTTGCATCGCGTTAAACTTTGCTTTTATTTCTCGCAGATTACTTTACCCGTACTTTCACAGTCTCTACGCCTGCTGCCGTTTGCAGTCTTACGATGTAAATACCGCTGCTCAGGTTATTTACTTCTGCCGTTCCATCCGCTGGGGCATTATAGACGCAACCTCCAGAGATATTATAAACCGAAAGCGTGCCTGCTTGCGTAGTCTCGATGCGGAGACTGCCGTTTGCCGGATATACCTTCATCGCGGCTATCGGCGTAAGGGTTTCGTTGGCTGTCAGGAGCTCGGAATAGTAGGAATAGGTTGTGCTATAAAGCGCAAAATCTTCCGGTCCGCCTACACAATCATAATAGGTCCTTATTTGTGGATTGTCGCCGCTTGTCTCCGTCTTGTATCCATAATTCAACACCCACGCATCGGTTGCTGTATCCCAGTATGCATCGTAATAGAGTTGATTTCCTGCTCCATCCGATTCATTGATATATTTGCTTCCACTGGTAACAACCCATGTATCCGTTTCAGTATTCCAATCCGAATTGAAGCATTCATAATTATATCTATCGCCGGTATATTCATACTTATAACCATACCAACTATCCCATTCTTGATTTTCTAAATCCCATATATAATAAACGTAAGAGTAATTATTCACATCAATTTGCGTATAGTCGTATTTTTCACCATACTCAAGCGTGCGCTCTTCCGTATTCAAATCCACATCATAGCGGAACATCTCGTAGCTGCGCCCGTTTTCGGCATATTCGTATTCTGCTTGGCTACGCGAAGTGGGAAGCCCGTTCGAGTAAGAGGTATTGTCTGATGCAATCATGTTCCCTTGCGCGTTATAAGTATAATTTCTCGATTCTACCATTGCGCCTCGGTCACCTGTAGCCGGATTCATTACATACCTCTCCTCTGTCAATGTACGGCCATCCTCATCATATGTGCAATCCGAGCTATAAGCTGAAACGTTCCAAGGACTTCCATCTTTCCACAAGATCGAATCCAGCGAGACATAAACTCCTGTATTGTCGTTATTGTATTCCCAAGTCTGAATCTGACGGCCTTGAGACATCTCATCGTCATACTGGTAGTCAAATTTCGTCTGCCGTCTTTGCGTGTCATACGCATATTCATTCCGGTTCGTAGTTAAATAGGTGCCGTTCCAATTACGCCGCTCGTCATATATTACCCAGCCTTCCGCATCGTAATCCCGGTACTGCGCGCTTGTCAGTAATAATTCTTTTCGGCTTTCATCCCAATCCCAATATTCATACAGGGTCTGATATCCATCTTCATTGTAATCATATACATATTTATAATCGGTATACCATTCCCCATCGTCCCCGATCCGGTCGTATTGGTTCAAAATCTGGTATCCCGAAGCATCATATTCTTGTGTACCTGTTTGATGGACTTTCCCCTCTTCATAATAGCGGTCTTCCTCTTTTATCCGCTGGTTCGCCGAATTGTAAGTATATAGCGTTTCAATCCATAATTCTCCATCCGACAAATAGCGCCGCTGGCTCGTCCTGTTTCCCGCAGCATCATAGAGGTATTCTATGCGCCCGTTCAGTTCCCACACATTATTATATTTATAGTAATCCAGTTGGGCAGTCATTTGTCCCTGTTCGTTGTAGGTATAAACTATTTTGTTGGGAGATCCGCCGCTGGCATACATCGTAATCGTGCTATCCAGCTTCATCGCCGTAGCGGCGCGGAGCTGGGGTGCGGTGAATGGCTTCTTCAAGTTATTTTTCCGCGCGACATCTTCAGGCGAAGGCATCGGCGGCAGTTCCTTCAGCATCTGCTGACTCTTTGCTTTCCAATACATCGACTCCGGCAGGTTGCGAAGCGCGGGGTCTTTCTCTTGCGTCTGTGCGACGGCGGGCAAAGCGCTCAATCCATAAGCGACTAATGCAATCAAGTACATGTTTTTCATATCAAATACGTTTTTTAGTTTAGAATAAGGGCAAATTTCGGTATTCTATATCAGATTGACAAATAAAATGAAAGAAAAATAGCATTTAGATGCTGAATTCGGCTTTCCTCCTGACGGGAAATGCCGTTTAGAGTCTAAATTGGGCTCTCCACCTGAAGGAAAATGGAATTTAG
This sequence comes from uncultured Parabacteroides sp., assembly GCA_944325335.1. Taxonomy (GTDB): domain Bacteria; phylum Bacteroidota; class Bacteroidia; order Bacteroidales; family Tannerellaceae; genus Parabacteroides. The sequence continues at coordinate 15,241 of CALUZR010000023.1, forward strand.
ACTCTAAATTTGGCTTTCTTTTACAAAGAGAAGGGAATTCAGGGTCTAAATTTCATTTTTCTTTACAAGGAATAGGTGATTTAGACCCTGAATTCAACTTTCTTTTACATAGAAAGGGAAATTTAGAGTCTAAACGGCATTTCCCGGCCGGCGGCATACCTCATTCAGAGGCTAACCGACCCTTTTCAATATCCCAAATCATACGTCTGCCGCACCGCCGGCACGCCTTCCTTCATCCACCGGGGCATCTCCTCGCCTTTCAGGTAATGGTTGAAGAATTGGAACATGCGGGTTTGGAAGTCGATGCGGTTCGGGAGCTTCAAGGGCCAATGCGGCTCGCCCGTATAGTTGAGCATCCAGACTGGCTTCTGGAGGCGCTTCAGGGCGATGAAGTATTCAATGCCTTGATACCAGGGCACATGTCCGTCGGCATCGTTGTGCATGATGAGGATGGGCGTCTCGACCAAATCCATGCGGAAGAGCGGCGAGTTCTCGTAGTAACGCGGTTGGGCGTCCCACGGCGTTCCGCCCACGCGGCTCTGTCCGTGCTCGTATTGGAAAGAGCGGTTCAGGCCAGAGCCCCAACGGATACCGCCATACGCGCTGAACATATTCACCACCGGCGCGCCCGATTCGATGGCGGCAAAGAGTTTCGTGCGTGCCGCCAGGTAAGCTACTTGGTATCCGCCCCAGCTATGTCCTTGCGCCCCGATCGCTTTCGGATCTACAAAGCCCTGTTCGATGAGCTTCATGACGCCCGGCATCAGGCATTTGTAGCAATCCTCGCCCGGAAGACCGTTGTCCGTATAGCGGATGTCGGGATTGAATATCACGTAATCGTTGCTTAAATAGAGGTGGTAATCGATGGTCGAACGGTGCGGCTCGGGGACGTGGTACTCGTAAAGCGTCTCCGCGTTCCGTTCGTAGAAGTTCACCAGCATCGGATACTTCTTCGCAGGGTCGAATCCGGCAGGTTTATACAAGACGCCTTCGAGCGTGTCGCCATCCATCGAGGTCCACGAGACCAACTCCGCGCTGCCCCATTTATAGGCTTTCTGTTGTTCGCCTAAATGCGTAATACAGGTCTCTTTCTTAAATGAGGAATCGGTGCACCGGATGTCCGGATATTCCGTAAAGCTCTCTTTCGAGAAGAGCAGCACATCCGCCTCTTTCGCTTTTTGGAGATTGTCTATCTTGTACGCGCCGCCCATCAGCTTCACCGGCTCCTTTCCTATCTCCCAACGATAGACGGAAGAGCCTTTCGTTTGTTCGTCGAACGCCAAGAGGAGTTGCGGTTCGTCCATATCCACCGAACGCGCCTCTTTGTCCAAACGTGGCAAGCGATAGGAAAGCCGCTGGGTGCGTCCGTTCTGGGTCAAGTTCCGGGGCGATGCCTTTCCCTTCGGGTCGAATTGCCAGATATCGTACCGGTCGTAAAGCAAAAGGGTTTCGTCGTCCTCGCTCCATCCTGCTACGCCGTACGGATAAGGATAGGCGGGCACATCCATCTCTTCGTACCAAGAGCGGAAGGTCTGCGGTGTCGAGAGGCGATGCATTTGCATCTCGTCCAGCGAGACGCTATACCAGCTACTATCTGCTTCGGAATAGGCCAGCGCGTAGTTTGCCTTCGGAGAGAGTTGGAACCCACGGTAATCCGCCTCGGCCAACAAGGTCTTCTCGCCCGTATCGAGCGACACCCGATAGGTATCTTGGCGCGTCCGTCCTTCCCACATCAAAGAGACGGAATAGGGTTTCGAAGCCGAGAGCAACGCCCACCGCGCATTCCCTTCGTCGCCCAGTTCGATATCTTCCAGCAAAGTATCGGCTAATTGGTAGCAACTTCCCGCCCGGAGGTTATAGACCGCGAGGTAAGAACGCTTCAAGTCTTTCTCGCGATTGTAGTTCTGCACGGTATGTTGCACCGGCTCGTCCCAACTCCATACCTGCACGTTTGGGAAGTCCGTGTCCAATATCGTCGAATCGCGTTCCACGGGACAAGGCGCCGTGCCGAAGAAAAGCCGTTCCCCGTTCGGCGAGAACGAAAGAGCCCCGTGTGGACTCACAATCCACGCCTCGGGCAACGCCTCCGCGCCGCGTGCCACCACTTCCCGTGCCTTCCCGCCTTCGGCCAACCAAAGGCTGGCTTGCTTCTCGATCGAATCCTTCCCGGCATAGAGGAACGCCAGGCGCGTACCGCTCTCGTCGAACACGATTTGCCGGAAATCACCCTCGCCGGCCTTGACCTGCGTCGCCTGCTTCGCCTTTAAATCCATTCTATACAAGCCCGCTTTCCCCTTCTCGGCCGAGACGAAATAGAGCTGCGCCGCCTTCTCGGCAAAGCCATAATCCGTTACCTTTCCATAGGTTTGCTTCACTTTTCCATCCAACGATACGACATAAAGCGTCGAATCTTTCCGCCCGCATTGGTAAGCCAGCCAATCCGCCTCGTCGGACAGCTTATAGCTCCGAAGCGAATCGACCACCTCCTCCGTGCCGCCCCGCAAGTCGCGCACGTAGAGGCGGTTCATCGGCATCTCCTCCTCTTTCGCCTTCTTTACGTGGAGCGAATCCAAGGTGTGCTTCGAAGGCGTCCCCACGACTACGGCCCAACCCGACGAAGCCGAGAACTCCACCGACGAAGCCGGTTTATACGTAGTGCACACCGCGCCATCCGTCCGGTAAATCACCACCGAAGCATCTCCCACCCAAGGCGATACCTGCGCGGCCACATACGCCCCATCGTCCGAGACATGCCGCCCCGTGATGCGCTCCCAAGCCGCCAAGTCCTGCACCGTCATTGCCTTTTGCGCCTCCATAAACGCCGGACAGGCCGCCACCAGCAAGCCGCCCAGCCAAAACTTCATTCCATTCATGTTCTTCATACTTAATTTTTTATTCCTTGCAAAGGTAAGAAAAAAAGAAAAGAGCCGGGCATAAAGTCGGACGCACGCCGCAAAAACTTTCATACACTACGGCCTTTTCTCCGCGCATCGACGATGTTTGTACAAATATCGTCGATATTTGTATATCTTTAGCCTAAAGATACAGAAATATCGACGATGCGTGAAGAAAACATAGTTACCTCCGCAAGAATTCATAGGTACCTATTCCCCTTTTTGTCCTTATCCATTTTCCATTATGTCCCTACAAAAATTCTTATTTTTCTTTCATTTTTTTGAGGTTATTCCAAATATCCTTTTTAACTTTGCGGCATCCGGGTGGGATTCGGCGGAATCTTTTATCGGAAACATACTGAGTTAAAGCATTTACGATATTATTCCTGTAACTAAAAATCGGCAAAATTTTTACAAGGCCGGGATAATAAACAAAAAATGCTTGCACTCATGCTATAAGCTTTTTTCTATGAGGGAAAGGTATATCTAATGGCATAGAGTGCGGGCTGTTGTTTCATTATTGGTCTTGTAGGCGTTTGCCGATGCCTTAGTTACAAATAATAAACAACTTTGCCCGCACTTTTTTCATTTCATAAGCGGAAAAGATTGTGAGTAAATGCCTACGAATAGCTATTTATTAAACAATTAAATTTATATACACTTATGAAATGTAGAATTTTTACTTTATTGTTTGCATTTCTGGCGATAGCTGGGAATGCTGTTTGGGGGCAGGAAGATGTCACGGATATCAATGTTTCCTTTATGTATGGAGAAGGCAGCGAAGTTCCAACAGGAAATGGATTTACGGCAAACAAAGGAACGGAAACAAGCGGAGATGATGCGTATTCAAATACGTTGGAAATTACTTCGGGCGGATATTACAAATTGACGGGAACAGAAAGTAATATCCAAATAACCGTATCGGCTACTGATGCTCCTGTATATATCACATTAGCTTCCGGTCTTCATGTAGATGCTTCTTTGGATAATTCAGTGAAAGATCCAGAAAATGGAGGAAGTAGTATTTGGTCTAACCGTTGCGCTATGGAGATTGCATCGGGTGCACACGTTACGTTAGATTGGGAAGGCGATGCAAATACACGTGTTGAATTATCAAGCGGAGGCGATCGTGCCGGAATTAATGTAAAACCAGGTGCCACTTTAGTATTGAAAGGTACACATGAAAGCACCTTATATGGAACTTGCTGGAATAACCAAAACGGCATTTATACCACAGGAGCCGGAATTGGAGGCGATAGTGAAGATGCCGACTTCGGTACTATTATTATAGAAAGCGGAACGGTTGTAGGACGTTGCTGGGCACAATATGATGGTTGGTATGCATACGGTGCCGGGATTGGTGGTGGATTTGAAAAAGCAGCAGGTGATGATAAAGATTCAGGAACAGGTTCCACAGAAGGCACTATTATTATTAAAGGAGGAAACGTAAAGGGTACAGCCAACTATACGCACCCCAATAACACATTCAGTACGACCGGCAGAAGCGCCGCTATTGGTGGTGGTTATAACGGAACTTGTACTAACATTGCGATCTTAGGCGGAACCATAAATGACGATACGGCAACCGGAGATGATGCTGATGTTATCGGCGTAGGTGAAGATTATGGCGATGGAATTACTAACGGCATTATCATTGGACAATGGGATGAAAATACTACAGCACCAACCGTAAACGTTTCTGATATTAACCAAACGAATTATGTGGATGGTCGTGGTGATTATCCTTCTGTTACAGGGAATGTAACGATGCCTGAAGGGACACAAATATATGTTCCTAATGCTCCAATTATACCCAGTCAACAAAATGATCAATTTAATGTATACCATGTAGAATTATTAAATGGTATATTGGGCGACGAAAGTCATACTGTAATAGGTACAGATGCGACAAAGAAAATTGCTAATTATTATTACGGTGCAGGCCAATCTTTCACAGTAAATGATTTATCTTGTAATGAAAACCATCTGTTCTTGGGTTGGTTTGAAAATACATCAAATATGGTTGTTTCAAGTAATGGCAACGCAACTTTTACTATGCCGGAAACAACGCCAACTAGTCCAGTGAATCATTCTTATGCCCCAGTTTGGGTTAATAATGAGTATGAAATCACAGTTAAAACAGGAACTTCATGGGTTAAAGATGAAACAAAGACGCCTCGGATTACATATTCTCCTGATGGTTCTTCAGATGTTTTAGAAAAATTGGAGTTTGCTTTTTCTACTAATTCACTTCCAGATGAACTATCCGGGCTTACATTCAATGAGAACCAATTGATAACAACAACTCCAATTACTTTACAAAATAATAAAACGTATAAAGAATGCGAAGTAAAAGCTACCGTATCATTTAATAATGGAGCTACGAAAGAAATCAAGATTACCATCACGATTGTAGATGAAATCATGATTAACTCTATAAATGTTGCGACTATAAATCATGTTTATAACGGACAGCTCCATAATGGAACACGAGATATCAACGCGGACCATGTCTTAGATGTGAAGATGACACATGATATAACAGGTAATCCGTTAGCTACTGAAACATCTTTAAGCGAGGGTGTTCATTATCGTATTTATAAATATAGCTTTGAAGGAGGAGCTGAGCAAACGGCCTCAGGTACGACAGAGTCTTTACCAATAAAGGATGCAGGAACTTATAGTAACATTACCATCCAAGCAATAGGAGATGCCGTATTGACAGATGAAAATTATCTGCCTATTGCAGAAGGAACGAAGAATTTAGGAAATGCGATTATAACCGTTTCCCAACGCCCCATGAATATTGATATATCTCTTCCTAAATTGGAAGAAGGGAAAACGCCTACATGGGCAGACCTGAAGGTGGATATCGAAAAGCCTAATAATAACAATCGTGGTTTGGTGGATGGTGAAGACATCAATGTTTCTGGTGACGTAGCCTATACATTAAATGAAGAAGGCACGGAAGCTACGATTACGGTCTCCAATATTCAAATTGTAGCAGCAAGTAGTAGCAATTTCAAAGAAAGTAATTATGAGATTGAAGTAAATGACGATGCATATACAGATCAATTGACAATTACTTTGACTGTTCCGATTTCGCCTAAAGAAGAGGACAACACCGGAGACAACATCCACATCGACCGCCCAAAGAAGTACTACAATATCTACATCGACACCGTATGTCCGGGTCTTAAAGTAGAAGTCAGCAAAGATGTAGTACCCGAAGGCGGACAGGTAAGCGTTTACCTGACGATTGACGCGAAGTGCGACACGACGGACTTCCGCTTCGAATACAAGAAAGACCTCTTCGGACGTTGGGAAGACCTGAAGCCGCTCGAAGGCGTGCAACCGGGTGAATATATCATCAAACTGATCTACCACGATATCTATATCCGTGCCTTGGATGCAACCATGCCGGAGGAGGAACCGACGGGTATCGAAGACGTGAAAGGCGCGAAGGTCTATGCACAAGACGGAAACATTTATGTCTATACGCCGAACCGCGAGCGGGTCATGATTGTTAGTATGAACGGCGCCCTCGTGAAGAACGCCGAGCAGGAAGGCATGCAATCCTACTCCGTAAGCCGCGGCATCTATATTGTCCGCATAGGCGATAAGGTATTTAAGATAAAGAACTAAGGCCGATGCGAATCGCCCGATTCAATATGTTTTATTAGTGAATGGATGCCCCGGGATGAAAAATGCCCGGGGCTTTTCTATAGTTAAGCGTATAATAGAAAAAGTACAGAAAATATATTTGAAGAAACCAAGGAAATTAGCTATATTTGCCCAAGAAATCAATTATACCTGCAAGACATGAAAACGAGGGAAGAATATTTGGCCATATTGCGGAATCACGCAGAGGAACTGAAAACCCGCTTCGGCATCCGTTCGTTACGGCTTTTTGGGTCTGTGGCGAGAGGAGAGCACCAAGAAGGAAGCGATGTAGATGTGTGCGTAGAGATGGCACCCAGTCTGTATCAATTGGTTTCATTAAAACAATGGTTAGAAACATTGCTCGCATGTTCCGTAGATGTCATACGGATGAATCAGAACATGAATTCTTTTTTGAAAAGCGAAATAGATAAGGATGGTATTTATGTTATATCCTAAGCAAAAGAGAATACTTGAAACTTTGCATCAAATAAAAGAGGCTATTTTTTTGTTGCAAAAGTGGAATCAGGAAGTCACCAAAGTAGATGATTACTTGCTATCTCCTGATGGGATGAAAAATCTAGCAGCAAGTTGCATGTTAATTGAATCTATTGGAGAAGGATTCAAAAAAATAGACAAGGATACAAACTCTCAGCTATTATCTTTATGGCCATCAATTCCTTGGAAGGCTGTAAAAGGAATGAGAGACCAAATTGCACATGGATATTTCAACATTGATGCGGAAGTTGTATTTAATACGGTCAAAAACGATTTGGATCCATTATTGCAAGCAACCCATTTCTTTATTAAAGAATTATCTAACGATATTACATAACCTGTGCAAGCTATACAATGACATGAAACAGGGTATTATCAATAAATTAAAGTCATTCTTTGCCTTGCAGCCCGTAGAAAAAGCATGGGTGTTTGGTTCTTACTCGCGAGGGGAAGAGACACACGCCAGTGACATTGATATCCTGGTACGTTTCGATTCCCAAGCCCAGATGACGCTTTTTAAATATGCAGGCATGGTCGATGCCTTGCGAAAGCTGTTGCATCGGGATGTCGATTTAGTAGAAGAAGGACAACTCAAAGATTTTGCCCGCGATTCAGCCGAACGAGATAAAATATTAGTATATGAGAGAGAAGCCTAAATTGTGGCATGTCTTGAAGCAAAAAATTATCTCAAAAAAATAGACGAATTATTTGCACATTGCAAAATAATGCGTACATTTGCTGCCAGAATAACAGAAAAAAGAAATGAAGACAAACAATATACATACGTATTCCACCTCTAAGGTACAATATTATTATTGGTGGCGCCGCTTACAACTCAAAAGGTCGTGAGGGACGAAGACGCGTGTATATAGCTGGATACATAAAACAGGATAAAGCGGTCTGTCGCACTTGCGGCGGGCCGCTTTCCTTTTATACCCGGCTGGCTAAGGTTGAATATAAATTATAACGAAAAATGGAAACATATCAAGTAAACGAGAATGGTTATTATGGTGAGTTTGGCGGGGCGTATATCCCGGAAATCCTCTATCGGTGCGTAGAGAACTTGCGGGAGAATTACCGTGCTATCCTGGAGGACGAGGACTTCCAAGCAGAATATCAACGGCTCCTTCGGGATTATGTCGGGCGTCCCTCTCCTCTCTATCTGGCACGTCGGCTCAGCGCGCAATATGGATGTAAGATTTACCTCAAGCGCGAAGACTTGAACCATACGGGTGCTCATAAGATAAATAATGCTTTGGGGCAAGTCCTCCTCGCCCGGAGGATGGGCAAACAACGCATCATTGCCGAGACGGGCGCCGGGCAACATGGCGTCGCGACGGCCACAGCATGCGCATTGATGAATATGGAGTGCGTCGTGTATATGGGCAAGACCGACGTGGAACGCCAGCGGGCGAACGTAGAGAAGATGCAAATGCTCGGTGCGCGGGTCGTCCCAGTTACATCGGGCAATATGACGCTCAAAGATGCGACGAACGAAGCCATCCGCGACTGGTGCTGCCATCCCTCGGATACGTATTATGTCATAGGCTCGACCGTGGGACCGCATCCTTATCCCGACATGGTGGCCCGCTTGCAGTCGGTCATCAGTCAAGAGATAAAGGAACAACTCCAAGAGCACGAAGGACGGGACTATCCCGATTACCTCATCGCCTGCGTCGGCGGAGGGAGCAATGCGGCGGGGACCATTTATCATTACTTAGATGACCAACGGGTACAGATCGTCCTGGCCGAGGCGGGCGGTCTGGGTATCACCTCGGGAAAGAGCGCGGCGACTATCCATTTAGGGAAGAAAGGCATTATCCACGGAGCGCGTACCCTGGTCATGCAGAACGAAGACGGGCAAATCGAAGAGCCCTATTCTATCTCCGCAGGATTGGATTATCCGGGCATCGGGCCTTTGCACGCCAATCTGGCAGCCCAACATCGGGCACAAATCCTGGCCATCAACGACGACGAAGCCCTCCAAGCCGCCTTTCTCCTGACGCGCCTCGAAGGTATTATCCCGGCATTGGAAAGTGCCCACGCGCTGGGAGCTCTTCCGAAGCTTCGCTTCAAGCCAGAAGAGGTAGTGGTCTTGACCGTTTCCGGACGAGGCGATAAAGACATGGACACTTACCTCAAAGTCATCAAAGAATATCAACCTCAATAAACCCAACAATATGAACATGTACACGTATCAGACCGTCACCCGCCGGGTGTTAGGAGACCTCCAGACGCCCGTCGGCATTTACCTGAAAGTGCGGGATATCTATCCGGAATCGGCCCTGTTGGAGAGTTCCGACTTCCATGGACATGAGAACAGCCTCTCCTTTATTGCCCTTCGTCCGATTGCTTCGGTGGGCGTCAACCGGGGAGCTTGCCAGATGCGTTTCCCCGACGGGCAAGAAGAGCATGTACCTCTTACGCCGACTTTCCGGGTCGAGGAGGCCTTAAATCGCTTTCTCTCCCGCTTCCAAGTAGAAGGCGAACAAAGCGAACGATGCGGGCTCTTCGGCTACACGGCATTCGATGCGGTCCGCTATTTCGAACCGATTCCCGTCCCCGAGTCGCACCACGAAGAGAACGACGCGCCCGACCTATATTATATAATGTATAAATACCTCATCATCTTCGACCATTTCCGAAACGAGCTGACCCTTGTCGAGCTCTTGGCTCCGGGCGAATCTTCATCGCTGGACGAGGTAGAGGCGGCTATCCAGAACCGGAACTACGCCTCCTACAATTTCCGGCGCGAGGGCGAAGAACACTCTCCTATCACAGACGATGAACACCGCGAACACATCCGTGCCGGCATCCGCCATTGCCTCCGGGGCGATGTTTTCCAGATTGTCCTGAGCCGCCGCTTCGAACAGGCTTTCTCGGGAGACGACTTCAAGGTCTACCGCGCCCTGCGGAGCATCAATCCTTCGCCTTATCTCTTCTATTTCGACTTCGGAGGTTTCCGCATCTTCGGTTCTTCGCCCGAGACGCATTGCAAGATCGTAGGACGGCATGCGACTATCGACCCGATTGCAGGCACGGCCTTCCGCACGGGCGACGTCGAAGAAGACAAACGCCGGACCGAAGCGCTCCGGCAAGACCCGAAAGAGAACGCCGAGCATGTCATGTTGGTCGACTTGGCACGCAACGACCTCTCCCGCAATGCCACCCACGTGCAGGTAGACTTCTACAAAGAGATACAATACTACAGCCACGTGATCCATTTGGTCTCCCGCGTATCGGGCGACCTGCTTCCCGACGCTTCACCCATCCAAGCATTCATCGACACGTTCCCGGCCGGGACATTGAGCGGCGCACCGAAAGTACGCGCCATGCAGCTCATTACCGAGATAGAGGGAATGAACCGCGGAGCGTATGGCGGTTGCATCGGCTTTATCGGGCTGAACGGCGACCTCAACCAAGCCATCACCATCCGTACGTTCGTAAGCCGGGGCAATGTCCTTTACTACCAGGCGGGCGGCGGCATTGTGGCGAAGAGCGACGTCGAGCGGGAATTACAGGAAGTAAACAACAAGCTGGGAGCGCTCAAGCGGGCGGTCCTCTTGGCGGAATCTTTGAAGAACTAATTAATACCTACAACGATGCGAATCCTTTTATTTGACAATTACGACTCTTTTACCTACAATATCCTTCACCTGCTCCGCGAATTGGGAGCAGATGCCGAAGTGCGCCGGAACGACCAAATCACCCTCGACGAGGTAGCTCCTTACGATAAGATTATCCTCTCGCCCGGTCCCGGCATTCCCGAAGAGGCAGGCATCCTTTTACCTTTGATCAAGACGTATGCCTCCTCGAAACCTATGCTGGGCGTCTGCCTGGGCGAGCAAGCCATCGGACAGGCGTTCGGGGCGAAACTTCGGAATCTCCCGTCGGTCTTCCATGGCGTGCAATCGGATGTCCGCGTGACTATCGACAATCCTTTGCTGGGTGAGGCAGGGCGCACGTACCGCGTCGGGCGATACCATTCGTGGGTAGTTTCCGACGAGGCGTTTCCCCCTTGCCTTGAAGTCTTGGCGCGGGATAACGAGGACGGCCTCATCATGGCGCTCCGTCATCGCACCTATCCGCTCTATGGCATCCAGTTCCATCCCGAATCGGTCTTGACGCCTGAAGGAAAGGAGATGATTCAACATTGGTTGGAAATCTAATGAGACAATCATTCGCACACAGATAACACAGATGCGACAGATGACCACAGATAAAGGGTTAAGTCTGAAATTAAGAATAAAAATCTGTGCAAATCTGTCTTGATCTGTGTAATCTGTGTGCCATAAATATACATGATAAATGAAAATAAACAAGAGATGAAAGATATATTATACAGGCTCTTCGAGCATCAATACTTGGGACGGGACGAGGCACGGCGCATCCTCCAGTCCATTACGGCAGGCCAATATACCGAGGCGCAGGTGGCCAGCCTCATTACCGTATTCCTCATGCGCAACATCAGTCCGGAGGAGCTGGCGGGTTTCCGCGATGCCCTGCTTGATATGCGTGTGCCCATCGACCTTTCGGAATATGCGCCTCTCGACATCGTCGGTACCGGAGGAGACGGGAAGAATACGTTTAATATCAGCACGGCGGCCTGCTTGGTCGTGGCAGGTGCCGGATATCCGGTCGTAAAGCACGGGAATTATGGTGCGACATCAGTCAGCGGCGCGAGCAACGTGATGGAGCAACACGGCTTAAAGTTCACTACGAACGTGGACCGTCATCGTCGTTCGCTCGACGCGTGCCGCTTCGCTTACCTCCATGCGCCCCTCTTCAACCCCGCGCTCAAAGCCGTGGCTTCGGTCAGGAAGAACCTCGGCGTGCGCACCTTCTTCAATATGTTGGGGCCGTTGGTCAATCCGGTGCTCCCGGCGTACCAGCTCCTGGGGGTGTATAACCTTCCGCTCATGCGCCTTTACAATTACACGTACCAAGACAGCTCGACACGTTATGCGATTGTCCATAGCCTCGACGGGTACGATGAAATCTCGCTCACGGGCGAATTTAAAGTCATCATGAAAGACCGGGAGAAACTCTACACGCCCGAGATGCTCGGCCTTCCCCATTGCGCGGAAGCGGAATTGGACGGAGGATCGACGCCGGAAGAGGCCGCCCGCCTGTTCGACCGCGTCTTGCAAGGGGAAGCCACCGAGGCGCAACTGAACTGCGTCCTGGCGAATGCCGCCTTTGCCATCCGGGTCGTTTGTCCGGAAAAGAGCGTGTCGGAATGCTTGGACGAGGCGAAGGCATCCCTCTTGGGTGGGCGCGCCCGCGAAGTGTTGCAGAAGAGCATACAGATTTATAACGCATAAAAAGACAAACATCCGCAATGGTCCTATCGGAAAAGCCGGGAGAAAAAGGGAAAACATCCCAAGAAAAAGTGAAAAGGTCCGACCAAAAAGTTGAAAGGTCGGAGAAATTCTCTATCTTTAGGCTAAAGATACATATCTGCAACCTAAAGATACATATCTGCAGCCTAAAGATATATATCTTTAAGCTAAAGATAGAGTTTTCCTCGGATGTTTCGAACTTTTCCGACGGACGTAAGGAACTTTCCCTGGGGCGAATGCAAGTTTTTCTCCCAGCCATTCCTTTCCGTCATCCCGGCCTTCTCTGCTCGTCATCCCGACCCTCTCTTCCCGTCATCCCGACCGAAGTGGAGGGATCTCTCGACAAGCTCGAGAGGACATGTAAGGAAGCCCGAGACGACATGGAGATGTTCATAAACACATAAACTGATAAACTCATAAACTGATAAACTCAAAACAAAATGAAAGACATATTAGATTGGATACGAGACGAGAAGCTGGCAGAAGTCTCGAGAAGGAAAATGGAATTGCCAGTAGAAGCCATGCACCACGCGCTGGCCAAGAAACCGAGAAGGGATGTGCGCTCGCTCAGCCATTCGCTCCGGGCATCCCGCACGGGCATCATCGCCGAGTTCAAACGGAAAAGCCCTTCGAAGGGATGGATCGCGCCCGACGCGCTGGTGGGAGACATCGTCCCGAAGTACGAACACGCCGGCGCTTCGGCTTGCTCCGTGCTGGGAGACAAGCATTTCTTTGGAGGTTCGATGGAAGATGTACGGCGGGCAAGGCAAGCTACCTCGCACGTACCTATATTATATAAGGAGTTCCTCGTGAATGCATACCAAGTGTACGAAGCCCGGATGATTGGAGCGGATGCGATCCTGCTTATCGCCGCCCTCCTCTCGCCCGAAGATTGCCGGGAGTGGGCGAAGTTAGCCAATAGCTTGGGGCTGGAAGTGTTGCTCGAAGTGCATAGCCTCGACGAATTGGAGTACCTGAATCCGCATGTGCAAGTATTGGGAGTCAACAACCGGGACTTGCATACCTTCACGACCGGACTTGCCGAGGCGGAACGGATGGCAAAGGAAATCCAGGACCGGTTGGCAGGGATGGCACAAAAGCCCGTCCTCATCTCGGAAAGCGGACTCAAGGACGCGCACACCATCCGCCGCCTTCGCCAGATGGGCTACGAGGGATTCCTGATTGGAGAATATTTCATGCGGCAAGTCTCGCCCGCCGAGACTTTGCACGAACTGATTCAAGCCTTGGAAAGCGATGAAGCTCGTTAAGGTATGCGGCATGTGCGAGGCGGGGAATATCCAAGAAGTGGCCCGATGCGGTGCGGACTGGATGGGCTTTATCTTCTACGATAAATCGCCGAGGCGGTTCCGGGGAGAAGCGATAAACCTCCCGAAGGAAATCAAACGGGTCGGCGTATTCGTAAACAATACGGTGGAAGAAATCCGCCCGATAGCCCGCCGGTTCGCCCTCGACCTTATCCAACTCCACGGAACGGAAAGCCCCGAGACATGCGCCCAGCTACAGGAAGAAGGGTATCAGACCGTCAAGGCCATAGCCGTATCCAGCGAAGCCGACATGGAGCAAACGCCCCGATACGAAGCGAGCGTGGACTATTTCCTGTTCGATACCCGTTGCGCGGGCTATGGAGGTTCAGGGCAAAGCTTCGATTGGTCCATCCTCCAAGCCTACCCAAGCGAAGTGCCTTTCCTTCTGAGCGGCGGGTTGAAGCCGGAAAGCCTCGAAGCCCTTCAAGCCTTGCGCCACCCGAAGTGGGTCGGCATCGACCTGAACAGCGGCTTCGAGCTCCGGCCCGGAGAGAAAGACGCCGCTTCTTTACAACATTTTATTCACGCATTTAAAAGACAAAGACAATGAACCGCATTACATCTTTATTCGAAACAAAACAAAACAATATCTTATCCATCTACTACCCGGCGGGCTATCCGAACTTAGAAGATACGCTTCCCATCCTCCATACCTTGCAAGACAAGGGCATCAATATGGTTGAAATCGGCATCCCCTTCTCCGACCCGATGGCCGACGGGCCGGTCATACAGGAAGCCTCCACCCAAGCCCTCCGAAATGGCATCACCCTGAAGCGCATCTTCGAGCAACTGCGCCCGATGCGTGCGGAAGGCATCACGATGCCCGTCCTGCTTATGGGTTATCTCAATCCGGTGATGCAATACGGGTTCGAACGCTTCTGCCAATCGTGCGTCGAAGTGGGTGTGGATGGCGTCATCATCCCCGACCTGCCCTTCGCCGACTACTTGGCCGACTACAAACCCCTGGCCGACCGCTACGGCTTGAAGATGGTCATGCTCATCACGCCCGAGACCTCCGAAGCCCGCATCCGCCAAATAGACCAGCACACCTCCGGGTTCATCTATATGGTATCGAGCGCCGCCACGACGGGAGCCCAGCAGAGCTTCGACGCACAAAAGCAAGCCTACTTCCAAAAGATAGATGCCCTGCACCTCACGAACCCGCGCCTCGTCGGATTCGGTATCAGCAACAAAGCTACTTACGAGGCAGCTGCCCGCCATTCGTCGGGCGGTATCATCGGGAGCCGGTTCGTCCAATTATTGAAGAGCGAAACGGGCGCCGGGCAAGCTATCGATAAACTTCTGGAGGCGATACGCTGAATATCTGGAATATTTTCCGTACCTTTGCCTCACTTCAATAATCATAATTAGTAATTGCATGCACGAAAGACTTATTATCCTTGATTTCGGTTCGCAGACCACCCAGCTCATCGGACGCCGTGTCCGCGAGTTGAACATGTACTGCGAAATCGTGCCCTACAACAAGTTCCCGCACGAGGCGACCGACGTGAAAGGCGTCATCCTTTCAGGAAGTCCCTATTCCGTCTACGACGAGAATGCCTTCAAAGCGGACTTGAGCCAGATACGCGGCAAGTATCCCGTGTTGGGCATCTGCTACGGGGCGCAATTCATCGCTTATACGTCGGGCGGCAAGGTCGAACCGGCCAACTCCCGCGAATACGGACGTGCCAACCTGACGACTATCGACGCGAACGACCCGCTCTTCCGTGGTATCCAGCCAGGTTCCCAGATTTGGATGTCGCACGGCGATACCATTACGCAACTCCCGGACAACTTCCATATCATCGCCAGCACAGACGACGTGCAGAACGCCGCCTACCGCGTAGAGGGCGAACAGACATGGGGCGTACAATTCCATCCGGAAGTATTCCACACCGTAGATGGTACGAAACTGCTCGACAACTTCCTGAACATCTGCGGATGCGCCAAAGACTGGACCCCGGCTTCGTTCATCGAATCGACCGTGGCCGAGCTGAAAGAGAAGTTGGGAGACGACAAAGTGATCCTCGCCCTCTCGGGTGGCGTAGACTCATCGGTAACGGCCGTATTGCTCAATAAAGCGATTGGCAAGAACCTGACTTGTATCTTCGTAGACCATGGGCTCCTTCGCAAGAACGAGTTCGAAAACGTATTGCGGGACTACGAGCACCTGGGCTTAAACGTGATTGGCGTCAATGCCAAAGCCAAGTTCTATAGCGAACTGGCGGGCGTGACCGACCCTGAGAAGAAACGCAAAATCATCGGCAAAGGCTTCATCGACGTATTCGACGAAGAGGCCCGCAAGCTGAAAGACATCAAATGGTTGGGACAAGGTACCATCTACCCGGACGTCATCGAGTCGCTCTCCATCACCGGTACGACCATCAAGAGCCACCACAACGTAGGCGGTCTGCCCAAGGAGATGAACCTCAAGCTCGTAGAGCCGCTCCGCCTCTTGTTTAAAGACGAAGTGCGCCGCGTAGGTCTCGAACTGGGAATGCAAGAGCACCTCATCAAGCGCCATCCGTTCCCCGGTCCCGGCCTGGGCATCCGCATCTTGGGCGATATCACTGAAGAGAAGGTACGCATCCTGCAAGATGCCGACGACATCTACATGTCCCTCATGCGCGAATGGGGCCTCTACGACAAGATCTGGCAAGCCGGCGCCATCCTACTCCCGATCCGTTCGGTAGGCGTCATGGGCGACGAACGCACGTACGAGAATACCGTAGCCCTCCGCGCCGTGACATCTTCCGATGCCATGACCGCCGATTGGGCGCACCTGCCTTATGAGTTCCTGGCCAAAGTGTCCAACGAAATCATCAACAAGGTGAAAGGCGTGAACCGCGTCGTGTACGACATCAGCTCGAAACCACCCGCAACGATCGAATGGGAGTAAAATCATTCAATTTTAGACCTATTTTCATTAGCCTCAGCTCTTAAAAAGTTGGGGCTATTTCATTTATTCTCAGATAATACGCTGGTTTTTAGATATGTTTTACATCTGTTAAAGGTCGAGTTAATAAATGTATTTTGATACCACTTTTTGATACCACCTTATTTGGGCTTGATTTGCAGGAGTTGGCTTTTCCTACTATTTTTGTAGAAACAAAAAGGCTAGGTTTATGATAGAAAACGAAATTAGCATTAATGGGAAGTTCGCGATGAAAGTGCATTTCAATCTGCGAAGGAAAAAGGATAGCGTCAAATCGCAAATATGGCTTACTACCACTATTGACGGTGAACGTGCGCAAGTATATACGGGGCAACGGATAGAAGAAAGGTACTGGATTAAAACGTCTAGAACAGAAGTTGGAGAAAGGGTAAGGGAAAGTGAAGATTTCGGCCATCTTCAAAATCTCACGAACAAAAAAGTTAATGATGAGTTGCGCAAAATCTTAGGATATTGCCATGAATACGGGATTGCTGTTTCTCAAACGAATCTACTAACGAATCCTTTGCCACATAATAAGGATTCTTTTGAGGATTTTATAGGACATAAAATCAGAGGAGAAGAGGTCAAAATACGAAAAGAACCAAAAAGTTTCATTCTTGATTATATAGATAGAAAGTCTAAACAAGTAAATAAGAATACAGGCCGTACTATAAACAAAGGTACTATTTATAATCACAAAAACGCATTAGCGCGTTTGGAAGAATTTTGTAAGAGCAAACATTTTCATTTAGTATGGGATTTGTTCAATGCTAGATTTGAGGAAAATTTTACAGCTTGGATGAATGAAGAAGATTTTGCAGTCAATACAATCGCTTCGCAATATAGTATAATAAAGGTATGGCTTACGGAAGCGGAGAAAGAAGGGTTGATAACGGATAAGTCTTTTCACTCTTACCCAACAGCGACACATGAGGTGGATAATATCTATTTGACAGAGGATGAAATACAACGCATCTATGAGATTGATTTTAGCTCAGAGGAAATAAAAAAACAAATAGACCCTCAAAGTAAAATTGAGGAATCAAGAGATTTGTTTGTTGTAGCTTGTTGGACAGGCTTACGTTATGGTGATTGGAAAGATTTATCAAAGGCCAGCTTAGGAGACAGATTTCTTACGATTGCCACGCATAAGACCCATAAAACAGTAAAGATTCCTTTCCATCCATTAGTGAAAGCTATTTTGGAAAAATATGATAGGAAATTGCCTAAAGCAGTAGATAAAACTCGTACATTAGCCCATATTCGGCTATGCGGTAAATTAGCAGGCATTGACCAGCCTACTTTAATAAGTAAGGTAAGAGGAGGTAAGGAGCATACAAGACAAGAACCTAAGTATAATTTCATAATGAACCATACCGCGAGAAGAAGTTTCGCTACTAATATGTATTTGAGAAGAGTACCTATAGTTTCTATAATGGCAATCACAGGACATACTACGGAAGCCAATTTTATGAAATACATAAAACTGACGGCTGACGAACATGCAGAAGTTATAGCTGAATCTTTTGAGAAAGACGGAAAGCTATAAATATAATAAGGAGGTCTCCCATAGAGAACTCAACCTCCCTGAGAAGAAGGGAGGCCACCTTTCTTTATAAAGCGGTTTGCCGAAAAATTTTCCAGAAAAAATTTCAGGTTATTTTAAGCCTCTACTTCATCCGTACATTGATTGTAAGTCTCAATGCTTACGGTCGGATATAATAGCCGCGCGTGATATGTCTCTTCAATAATGGCACGCACTTTTTCAGGGGAACAGCCATCATTTTCTGGTACATTTAAGACAACTACAGCATCATGTATGTTGAATACTTTCCATCCTTGCGCATAACATTTCTCCAAAATGGTAGAGAATAATTTACTTTCAAGTTTCATCATTTGATTAGGCAGCAAATCTTCTTTTCCTTTTTCGTTCCGTAGTATATGCCAGACATTCGGGTACATATCTCTGAATAAAGCACCATAAGGTTTGAATTTCTCACTGACCCGTTTCGAATAGGAATAGAAGATTTCACGGAATAGACTTGCTTTAACCTTGCCTCGCTCCTCTGTGTGGAAAAGTATTTGGAACTCATCCCAAAGTTTGCCTTTCATTACGCGATGAAGATAGACAAGAACGTCATTATTAAGTCCTTTGATTCTTTTTAAACCTCTATCTTTTAAATGTTTAATCAGTTGTTCAGAGACATAATGGATATAGTATTTCAGAAAATATTTCCTATCTCTTATTATCTCTCTTTTAATCTTGAAATTTATGGATTTGTCTTTTTTAAAAATAGAACAAATGTAGAGAATTTTGATTATTTGTATAAGGCTATATAAAACAATAATCAAATTCAATAACTTATACTCTTCTTTATAAGGTATTGAGAAAATATTCTCTAATTCTTCTTTGCTAATCGTATAATGACTTATTAAAAATGAAGAATAAAGAAGAGGATGGGAATTGGCTATATCTATATAATATCTTACATTAAAGAATTGTTTTAAACTACTAGGAAGATTTGTCATATAGTGGTATATCCTGCCGTTCTTATCTACAGATACTATTTGATGATTGCTCTCCTTAAATCTTATGTGGCATGATTCATAGAAATGCTGTTGATGTATTGATTCATATTCCCTGTGATAAATATAGTCAAGCATACCTCTTTCATCAGATAAAGCTAAAAAACTCAATGAATTATTATAGCTATCTATAAACTCTTGCGAATATATAGTTCGTTTTTCTAGCCTTAATCGTGTTGCTTCTTCCAATAAGTCCTTTGTTTCACTCACATATTTTGTGATTTTTCTATCATCTAAATCTATATGTGTTATATCCCAATTGCATAACTTGATTTTTCTGGCAGTTACTCCAGGTATGTAATCTCTGGTGATAAGGATAAGCTGCATATCTTCAAGCGTATCAAGCATATCATATATAGCATCACCTATCACTCTCCTAAGAACTTCGCTATTGAGTGGAAAATGTTTCTCCTTACAACCAGTCGCTCGTGAAATAATGATATGGTTGAGGAATAAAAATTTGTGATATAAGATAGTCTTACGAGGCATTGGTTTTCCTTCTCGTACTATTTCATATATGGGTTCTGCTGGCGTACCTGTGCATGTCAATGCTTCTTCCCAGTTGAGCAAATTTACAACGGGTTGAGTGATTCGCTCACAATGTTCTTCTATAATCTTTTCAACCGAAAGATTTTTGAATATCCAAATTCTCATATTGTTCTATTTTATATTAAATGTCTAGAGAAAGGAATTAGGTAATAATAAATATTCACCTAATTCCAATCGCGTGTTTCTATGTCTGTTGTGTTTTAAATTGTTTAATACAATGCACGTTCCCTATAATAGAATAACGTAAGATATTGTTTTAAACAATGGCAAAAATGAAAAATGTTCGTTTGATGAATTAAGTCTTTTCTTTTTGAAGATTTAATATTGTATCACGCAGTAGCAGCAACACATTCTTTGACTTCAAAAGTTTCTTCTAATCCCTCATTCTTTTCCGTTTCTTCAGACGCAATATTATTATTATTTACTTCTTCAGATACATCTTTAGGCTTAGATATGACAGGTAATTTTTTGGGTTTACTCTTTGGGGATTTTTCCCTTTTAGCCGTGCCTAGTTTAATCGCTTCATTAATAAACGCATATATTTCTTCATTCGAAATATCCATCAAATAATCTCTTCCATCTTTGATGCTATTTCGTTCAGCTTCGCTACCAGCTCTATCTAAACTTCGCTTGAAACTTTTTTCTATAATATTGGCGATAGTATAATTATCTCGTTCAGAAGCACTTAGGTTGTTCAATTCTTCTAAGGCCCTATCGTCAATGTGATTGATGAAATTTAAGGCATAGTTTACAGATTTCCCAACTGACTTTTCTATGACAAAATCAATCATATAGCGAGTATTTAGCAGTTTCTTTGACATACCTTTGTTTTTCAATAATTTGTATATTTTCACACCGCGCTTACAGTCAGCGTTTGTTATTGATTTACCTTCTGAAGTATATAATGCCAATGAATTGGGGTTCAAGCTCCTATTATTTAGGCATATATATCTACTTACTGTTGATATAGAGAGCCCTAAGTTTTTAAAGCCTTTAATGGTTTTTGTTAATTCATCAGTTGGCTTTACTGTAACAGCATTCTCAATATAATCATTGCTTTTCCATACTTTTGCGCTGCTATTCAGAGCTATGATGTATTTATTCACGCTTTCCCCCCAGTCTTCGGGCTCAGCTATACAGAAACGAACTCTTTCTGTACACTTCTCACTGTACTTCCTTTCTTTGTCTTGAAGAATCCAAAAGAGAGTTGTCAGTCTATGCTGCCCGTCAAGAACAACGTAACAGTTTTCTGCATTTTTCTCTTCATCTGTTAATTCCCTGACAGGTCCACTTATACCAATAGTGAACATTCGTTCTTCCTTTAAATCACTTGCATGGGCTATCAAAATTGGTTGAATGATACCAAACTCGCGAATAGTAGCCTCCAATTCCTTATTATTCTCAACTGCTCTGTTGATTTGCAAAAAAGCAAACTTTACTTCATTTATATTTCTATTTCCGAATTTCATCTTTCTTTAATTTTAAAGTTATTGGATGTATTCTCTCCATTATGGTAACTTGCGATACCATTTTGGGGTCTTTGCGCTCCTCATCCCCATCCATTTAAAGATGCGCAGAAATTAAAATTCTTGGAAAAATGGAGCTTCCACTTTGAGCTAATGGAATCCTAAATGCTCCACTGGAAGAGCTGCTCTTTAGGATAAAGCAACTCCGCCTACTTCGTTCAAGGTGCTCACCCTTGTCCTTTTCGACGATGCAAAAGTATAATGATTTTTTTCGACATACAAGCATTTTGGGCGTTGGATTATCCAAACGCAATCCAACAATCCAATCCAATTACTTCAAAAGTACTATCTTTGCGGGTAAATTACATAAACATAAGAGCAAAGACAATATGAATAATATACAAAACGGTAATAATAAGCATTTTATAACTGATACTGATTTTATAGAGCCACGCCTTTATAGCTCGGAGGATATATACAATATTGTATATGCTCCTTTTTATTATGGCTTTTGCAATTTCCCCTATTCAACCAATCAAGAAGCTCTATACAATCACGTTCTCAACACTTGTAAAACTTTAAAAAACAAAGTCTGGAGAAAAATACGTATCAAACAATATCTCGAAAAACTTTACTCTATTGTAGAAAAATTGAAAAAGATAAGTGACCAATATGACAATGTTATCGTACGTGTTCCTTTTATTCAACTGTATGAAGATGACATATATACAACTATAGACCTGTTTTCCTTTTTAATAACTATTTTAGAAGAGATTATTGCTAATCATTTGGAAGAATTGGACGAAATGGAACCTCTATTTTTGGAAATGGATGTGTGTGGTTATCCTTTGCAAACGATAGAGGAATCATTTGAAGGGTTAATAATGATGGTAAAAGATGGCATGGCGGAAGGGTTTAGCAAGGAAGATGTATATATTGTAACAGATGAAATGTTGAGAAGGAAATTGGAGGTTGAGAATCTTTCGTTTATAACCAATATACAGCCTTCGGGAAAGTATAATGAGAATTTATACCGCAAGCATTTTATTGGAGAATCGTTATCCCCCTTTAACACACAAAAAAGTGTAAAAACAGATGATTTACCTTTGACTGCTCAGAATCGTATAGGGGTTTTATACTATATGCTAAATGGCAAAATAGATACAGACCTATTAGTTAAAGTCGGCAATTTCATGCTGAATAAAGACTATGATGTCAAAAAACGGGCAAATAATGCCGTGTATAATTATATACACAAACCTAATGGTTTTACTGCTAAAATCGACAGAGCTCAATATATCATATCACAATTAGAGCGGTATGAGATTGCCATACCGAAGGAATTAGAAGGATATCGTAAATGATTATTATACGCATTCTTAGATAGAGAAGAAACAGATTCATAATTTGTTTCTCCTCTATTTTTCCTATTGAAGCAATATATGCACTGTTTTCCCATAAGATTATAGGTAAGAATCTACACTCAAAATGATATACATCTTTGAGTTCACTCCCATAATAAAACCGCAAAGACATTAATTGAGCTCCTTGCGGTTTTAAACAGATTTCATAAGATAACTATATTTTAATGCGGTAGTTTACTCACTCCTATAATTAAAAGTCCTTTTGATATATGCTCCAATATTTTTGGGATATGTCGATGTCGTTGTCATTTCAGTCCAATTTCCATATTTATCATAATTGAAATGGCGAGTATATGTTACTGTTGTTGTTCTATTTCTAGTTGTACTTTCATTTCTGCAGATGACTTTAACTAAATTTCCTACACTATCATATTCATTATCGTAGTAATAATTATTTTTCCTATCTAAATCATTTGTATATGTAAATCCTGTAGCATAATACATATAAGTAAGATTTCCTTTTTCATCATACTTGAAATCTTTTCTCCAATATTCAATCACACCAGTATTCAGTTCTCCGTATAAACCAACAAGTCGCCAATCAGAATCATAATCATAAGTTACTTTTCCAAGTTCTTTTCCGTTATTTCCATCATAAGCTAGTATCTGTGATATATTTTCTGAATTTGATGCGTATTTGTATTTGAAAATGATGGGTTTATCATAACTGGAACCCAAATTAGAATGATAAACAATTTGTATAGTATGTCCTTTTGAATCATATTCGTGAATTATATGTTCTGTATCATAGAAACAATAATCAGTACTTTTATTTCTTTCAAAACTATGAATAGTTTGTCTATAATCATACGGAATATGAAGAGGAAGAGACCACTTGCTTATTCTTTTAGATATACCCCCCTTATTGTTAAAATATATTTGGATAGCATCATACGGATTTGTGTCCTTTGTTAGTGTGCCAAATTTTTCATCCATCCTATAAAGATATATTTTAACATCACTAACATTTCCTTTATGCGAATGAAGATAAAACAAGTCTGTGTGAAATGCACCATCAGAATCTTCATACCCAGAAAGAGATGGACAATTCCCTGTATGAATCTCAAAATCCCTATAAGTAATAGGCAAATATTTCCAACTCAACATTCCTTTATTTACACATTGCCCCCAAACTACTGAGGAATACAATAACAAACAATAAATCAATAATAACTTATTCATAATATTCAATTTTACGAGTTTCTGTTCCTACTTTTTTTTCGATTTCTATATCACCAATTATCATTTTATATATATCTTTTTTTATCCAATTACCCGAATTATCGTAAGAATATTTAAACCTATATCCATTCTTTTTGTCTCCATATAAGATTGCTGTAATATTAGAATATTGGTCATATTCAATATTCTCTTCATTTGAATATTCTCCATTTATACCCATAAATTTTTGACTTACTCTTGATATGCGTCCTTTATTGTCATAAAAGTAAAAAGATTCAGAACTATCAGAAAGCATTTTATGAGTACAACTGATAATTTTTCCATTTGCATCAAATTTGAATATAGCCTCATTTCCTCCATCTAATTTTATTCGTATAGAATTATCAAAGAATGTCATTTGATAGCCACAAGAAAAATGCCCATTTTCATCATAAAATGAAATTTTTGATATAGCATTACCTTGGCGTTCAATTTGGAGACAAGGCAAATGATTTTCTAATCTTTGCTTTAAAAAGCCATTTTTATCATATTGGTATTCTAGGAAACCTTTCTCTGTCCTTGCATAAAATAACTTGTTATCCTTATATTCATATTTGATTTTATTTACAATATGATTTGAGGCATAAGGTGCAGAGAAATCACTATAGTTATGTCCTCTTGAAGAAAGAATACCTTCAAAATCCATTGGAATACATGGAAAACGAGGATAAGAATATTTATTAAAAATTTTTCCTTCAATAAAATATCTAGGTGTCGATGGATAACTATTTATAAGAGTAGATGTATTACCCTCAAATGAATCATAATTCCCATCTAAATTAAATGTCAATGTATAACTTTGGCGTTCGTTACTCCAGATAATTTTTTGTACTTTCCCCCTTAACAATTCATTTTCTAAATCAGTATATACTATTTCATCCAAGCACCAAATATCAGCAAGGTTTTGCATAGAACTAATATTATTGTTATTAGATTGATATTTATCTACATTTTCATTCTCCAAAACAGAAAAATATTCTAAATATTCTTCTGGAAGTGTTTCCCATTTAAAGGCTCTTTTTTCGCCCTCATATTTAGATAAATATCTATTAAGTTCGTCATATGTGCATATTTTATCTCCTATAGAGCACAAATCCGATTCATTACTGAAGCATTTTATAATTTCATTATTATCTATTGCAGTAAAACAAAGCACTTCCCAGTCTTTTTTATCTTTTTTAAAGACTAAATAAGAAAATAACTTTCCATTAATTGTGCTATCTTTAGACCACCATCCACGCCCAATACAAATTATTTTATTATCAATAACGGTAAATGCATATATAGTAAACTTTTCTTTGTCAGTTAGAAAAAATTCATTATTCCCGTCTTTATTCAAATCAAGTAATGCATAATAATTTATACCTTTTTCTGGAATTCCTATCATCTTTTGCATTTTGGGCATATTTTCTAAGTAGAAATTTTCATCGTATTTATTACTTGTATTTTGCTTTGATTTTTCATTGTTTAAATTGACAATAGAAAAAGTACTATTCCCATATTTATCTATATATCCATATTTCCCATCTTTCACAGCATAAATTAGGCCTTCAGAAAACCTGTCTGACATATTCTCATAAATGCATGGGATGATTTCTTTCCCCTCTTGATTAATCTGACCATATTTACCATCTTTTTTTACTGTCGCACTTCCATCCGAAAATTTCCAAGCATTATCATATATACAAGGTATGATTTCATTACCATCTATATCTATATACCCCCATTTCCCATTCCTTCTTACAGGTGCTAAACCTTCTGAAAATTGGGGAGAATAATCTGATATATATGGAACTACTATTTTTCCCGTCTTATCTATAAGTTCATATCTTCCATTTTTTTCTCCAATTATAAATTTGTCAGATTCTTCCATTTTGTATAAATCATCATATATATATGGTAGTATTTCATTCCCATTCTTATCTAAACACCCCCATTTATTTCTATATTTTACAAAAATCAATCCATCCAAATGAGAATTGCTGTAATAATCATAGATGCAAGGAGCTATTTCTTTCCCTCCCATATCCACAATTCCATATTTTGTTTGCATCATTCTGTTTGAACTCGCAATGACATTAATACCATCAAAATAATCCAATAAACTGCTACGTGAAGGCAAATTGAAATTTGGACCAACTTCTTCGCCATCCATATTTACATATGTGTAGAAATTATCCTTTCTAACATAGGCTATACCATCTGAAAATCGACCTATTTCATTATATATAATAGGAACTATTACTTTGCCAGATTTATTTATATATCCTACTTTCCCTTCTATACCAACTCTAGCTATGCCTTCTGAAAAATCTGTTGCAAAATCATACATACATTGGATAACAATTTTAGCTTGATTATCTATATATCCGTATTTTCCATCTTTCTTGACACAGCGTAATCCATCTAGTATATTATTTGAAACATAATTATATATGCAAGGTATAATTTCTTCCCCTTTACTATTTATATAACCATATTTCCCATTTTCCTTAACTTTTGCAATACCATTAAAGAAATCACCTCCATCTTCATAAATGCACGGTGTTATTTCTTTTCCATTTTTATCTATATAACCCACTTTCCCATCTTTTATAACACTTACTATATTCTCAGAAAATATAGATATTCCATCATATATGCAAGGTAGAATTTCTTTTCCTTGTCTATCAACATATCCATATTTTTCATCTTTTATTACGCAAACATATTCTTCAGAAATATCCCATATATAATCATATATGCATGGAATAACTTCTTTTCCATTCTTATTTATGCATCCCCATTTTTCATCTTTCTCAACAGGGGCTAATCCTTCTTTGAAAGAGCCAAGTGCATCATACTTTTGTACAGCATTGGCTAATTCTTTTGTTATTTTTATTTCCTCTACTTTAGAGGAATCACAACTGTTTATTATTATACCTATAATAAACCAGATTATGCATTTGAATGTAATAGGTGCTTTCATAACTATTATTCTATTATCTATAATCTCATTTTTGCATTTGCTTAATTCCCATCCTAAAAAAGTAGAATTAATTTCTGTATATACACATATCCCCAATGTAAATTTGAAATAATTACTATGTGGATATTTACTTGTTCTTCTTTAATGTTTTCAATTTATAGGATTTAAGTAGTAATATAGCCAAATAACTATGAACATTCCTATGTTTAAGAATGAACTGAGCATCCTCTTTCATCTGATTTTCATCATTATACCCTTTTTCTGCTCGTTCCCAAATTTCATATAAGTGGTTACAATCTTCGCCATTTTTCAGATTGTCAAACCCTTCCTCGAAATACTCATTAAGTAACTTAAAAAGACGTTCGTCCATTTTATTAATCTCCCATACCATCAGGCACAATGGCAACTTGATAAAACAATAGAGTGAAAGGCATAAAAAGAAAGTGTGAGCCTGTTAGCTATATCCCATCAATAGGCTCTGGACTGCCTTGTGTAGTGGATATAGAAATGACTCACACCTTTGGCTGTATATGTTTGGGAACATATAGACAAACCAAAGGAAGAACGTCCTTCATTATTCCTTACTACACATTGAATTGTCCAGATTCATTGATGCGGAATAAAGCTAAACGCTTCCCTAATATGTCTTGTTGCACTTTGCAACGCTACAAAGATAGATAAAGTTTAGCAAGGATGTTCACTTGTGAGCCATTATTTTTGCAAAATTACGTTTTTTGCGTCATTAATCGTCAAAAAGTTAGCATAGAATAAGTTTCCAGTAGCTCTTTCTGACGTAATCCAAGATACCGTCTTGTGGTCCTCACATCAGAATGATTAAACAATTCTGATAGCTTAATCAAAGCAAATTCAGCATCTTTTCCAGCTGCCTCAACAATCTTTCTCCCGAAAGTCTTTCTGAGTGAGTGCGTTGAAAAATGTTCAATCTTCAATCCATACTTAGCTCTTATCTCTTTCAACTTCTTATTGATACGCTGAGTTGTATATACAGTATGCTTTCTACTAATGAAGCATTTCTCAGACCTATCTGTTACGCCAAGAGCCATACAACAGTCAGCTATGTGCTTCTGAAAGTTTGGATTGATTCTTATCTCCCTCCGTTTGCCAGTCTTTTTTTCTATCAGAGTAAATGTATCTCTGTCGAGCAGCATATTCCAAGTTAGAGATAGAATGTCTGATATTCTTAAACCGAAAAAAGAACCGCAACCGATTAGAAGGGACATACGGTATTCCTTATCTCTATATAGCTTGCGGACGGTGGATAACATCGAATCCCATTCCAAATAATCACTAGTCGTATAGCTATTCTTGACGCTCATATTACTTTTCTTATTCTGTTACTGATAATACAAATATATGGTCTTTATTTAATATATGCAACTATATAGCGTTAATAAAAGCTAGAATGATAGATTTAGCTCATCCTCATCCAATATTTGCATAATAAATAACAAATGGCATCTATTCAATAATTGCAGCAAAATGCGTATCTTTATCTTCAAATTATACATATATATTAATATACAATGGTTGAAAAAGACAAAAAACAAGAAAGAACAGTCATTCATTTGGAGCTAAACGGAGAGCATCACTACTTTGGGTCGATAGCCTCTATTTATGACTATTTTTCCCCGAAAGATATAGGTGTTGTATATGGTACACTCAGAAACTATGGCTTGTCGTCTGAGCACCCTTACCAAAATGCGAAATGTGTCATCCGAAAGGGTATTTTGCATCAGAAGCCTGGGAAAAGGGGCAGAAAACAGAAATAGCTAAAAACTGCACAATAGGTAACTTTTGCGCAGTTTGTTTTGAGTTTCTTCAAATGCACTCTCAATATTCACTCCTCTAAGAAGTGAATATTCATATTTAGTATAATATGTTGATTTACAATTGAATAAACCAAAAATAAGAAATAGCACACTTATAAGTGTTTCACTTTGCAGTATTTATCCATGTTTTTGAATATTATATTTATAGCTAACAGTAATACATCTGTTGGAATAATGGTGCATCGTTATATATTATATAAGGTATAAGAACGGTATGAAGGCTTTGATACCACTTTTTGATACCACTCCAACAAAATAAAAAACAATATGGAGTTAAAGTATTGATAATAAAGTTAATTCTCTTTATCTGTTTCGGCAAATTGGCAATCGAATGGGAATAATCTTTTACGCAAGATAACAACTGTAAGGGAGACTATGGACAACATGGCCTCCCTTTTTTATGTATGACGGGCATGTCATACAAAGAAAGCCCCAAATCCCGAAGGACCTGGGGCTACTTTCACTAATAAAACATATTGAATCGGGCGATTCACATCGGCCTTAATTCTTTAGCTTAAATACCTTGTCGCCAACTCGGACAATGTAAATGCCTCTACTTACATTGTAGGATTGCAAACCAACCTGCTCCTCGTTCTTGATAATCGCACCCGTCATGCCAATAATCATCACCACTTCGCGATTCGGCGTGTAGATGTAGATACTACCATCCTTAGCGTATGCTTTTACACTTTCGATATCCTCAACGCCAGTCGGTTCTTCCTCTGGCAAGGTTGCATCCAACGCGCGGATATAAATATCAGTATAGATATTCTTGATAATATATTCACCCGGCTGTACACCTTCCAATTCCTTCAAGTCTTTCCAATAGCCGAACAGGCCACGCTTGTATTCGAAGCGCATTCCCGTGGTATCGCATTCGGCTTGGATGGTAAGGTAAGCACTTACCTGATGGCCTTCCTGCACTACGTCTTTGCTTACTTCTACATTGAGGCCGGGGCAGATGGTGTCTACATATATATTATAGTACTTTATCGGACGCTGGGGTTTGTGGATGCCGGTGTCGCCTTGGTCTTCGTCGTCATCTTCATCACCACCGGGTTGCTCTGGTTCTTCGGTTTCTATTTCAGTAAAGACTGCATAAATCGTTATATTAGAAGCAGGCATTGAGAATGTATTTGTTATTGAAACCTGCTCTTCTTTGCCCTCCTCAATATAATAAGTAGAACTCAATTCATAGCCTTCTTTAGGCGTTACAGTGAATGAAACTGTTTCTCCTTCCGCTGCACTTTCTTTTACTGAGATTGTTCCGGCATCCTTTGGTGTTACTTCGGTGTTAATATCATAAACATAATCTACTGTCGCATTTAATGCAATATCCTCAGTTGGAATATATCTATTTCCTGAAACAACGACATTTCCGTTTCCGTCTTTCCATACGAGATCTTGGTCTACGGCATTTACCAAAAGATCATTATATTCATCTTCTGATAATAAGTTGCTTTCTTTGGAATTGCGGTAGATAGTACCCTTATCACTATCATTTACTTTCAACTTTAATTGATAAACCTCGGTTCCTTCGTTTTCTTCAAATGCAAGAAGAACAGGAGATTCGTCATCAATATACTTTCCGTTTTCATCTAATGCTTGACCATAGCCTGTCGTTGTCCCATCATCAAGAGTAAAAGGTCCTCTTAAATTCCAAGCTACTTCTCCACTTTCGAATTGTTTTTCAGTTGCACTTGTTATGCCGGTTGTTGTTGATTCATCCGTTGATAATATATAATTATTTTCCAAAGTAGCAGAACTTACATTTCCAACAATCTCGCCTATTTTATAATTAGTTCCTGTTTCAACTTGGTTTGAAATAGCACCTGTATTATAACAATATTTTACTCCACCAATATCAGCTGATCCTACTATTCCTCCAGCCGTAACAGGTGGATAAGCATTAGCAGACAGTGGACTATTTTCTACAGAAACAGTTACTGCTCCGATATTATAGCAAACATAAATAGAATAGGCTGAACCCGCAATTCCTCCTATACTTATTGATATAAGTGAATTCTCTGAACCTGATACTATTATAGTTCCTTCATTATAACAATCTTTTATTGCGCCAGCCACAGAATAACCAACGATGCCTCCGATATTTTTAACACTCCAATCCGAACAGTTATTTATTTCAGCTTCTATTCTCCCTTTGAAAAAGCAAGATTCTATTCCGTCAGGACTTTTTTGTGATCCACAAATTCCACCACAATATAAAGGCATACTCTCCGAGGCACTTTGATTATTTGCATCCTCTAATTTTGCTTTAATAATACCGACAAAAGAACATTTTGTAATTTCCCCGGAATCGCCGATATACCCGACAATACCACCAAGATATGAATTAGCTTCTATATAACTATTGATTACTTGTACATGAGTTATAGTCCCAACGGTTTTAGCAAAAAGTCCATAATAATTATTCGTTTTATTTTCATTTTCATTTATATATAATCCACTTATTATATGTCCACATCCATCAAATGTACCGGCAAATCCATTATATGTGATTCCTATTGGCGTCCATTCTTTTTCAGGAGCAGTAGTTTCCCACTCTTTATAGTTCTCGCTATTTTCATTTAAAACAATATCTGCACCTAATTTAATAGTTTTTCCATCAAAATTCGTACCGTCATTTGCTAATTTCGCTAATCCTGCTAACTGTTCTGCTGTACTAATAGTAAATTCCGAAGCACTTCCGTCACCATACCAATCCGTACTGGCATTATCAATCCAATTACCAGTTTGCCCCCAAACCGCATTCCCGACTATTGTCAGAAACACGAATACTAAAGTTGTTATTCGCTTAATCATAAACCTGTAATTTAAGTTGTTAATAAATTAATTCATTCAGACTATACGCGGCGTTTACATACAGTCCGAGAAGTTTATGAACGAGCATAAAAGAAGCGCGGAACTGAAGTTTATCATTGCTCATCGAGGCATCGCCAAACACCCGCCAAACCAATAATGAAACAACAGCCCGCGCTATATGCTGAGATATACTCTTCCCTTACAAAAAGTATAGAAGCATAAGCACGAGCGTTCATTGTTTATTATTCCAGTTTGACAAAAAATTGGCGATCTTTCGATGAGTGGAATAATATCGTAAACGCTATTGCTTTAATATGTATTTAAATTCCGATAAGAGATTCCGCCGAATCCCACTCGGAATGCCGCAAAGATAGAAAGGATAATTGGAATATCCATAAAAAGAACAAAGAAATTTCAAAAATAAATCTCCATAGACACCTCCAGCAGCCCCCTTCCCCCCTCTCAAGCAGCCGTGCCCCGACATCTGCCGAAGATACCCTCTCCCATCTGCAGCAGATCCCTTCTGACATCTGCGGCAGACCTCCCAAGACATCTGCCGGGTCAGCGGAAAATCAATGTGGGTAGGCATAAATCATAGAAAGCCTGTAGAGGAAGAATTTTTCGTCCACAATG
>CALUZR010000024.1 GCA_944325335.1 uncultured Parabacteroides sp.
AAGCAGAAATATGGAAACTTGTTCGATATGTACGAAGAAATCACGGACGATAATCCATACGAAACTCCGATGATGATCTACCCGGCATTGCACTACTCAATGGGTGGTCTGTGGGTTGACTATGAATTGATGACTTCTATCCCGGGCTTGTTCGCTATCGGTGAGGCTAACTTCTCTGACCACGGTGCTAACCGTCTGGGTGCTTCAGCTTTGATGCAAGGTTTGGCCGATGGTTATTTCGTATTGCCTTATACGATTCAGAATTACTTGTCAGACCAGATTCAGGTTCCGCGCTTCAGCACTGACCTGCCGGAATTTGAAGAAGCTGAAAAGCATATCCAGGAACGTATCAACAAACTGATGAACATCAAGGGTAAAGAGACGGTTGACTCAATCCACAAACGTCTGGGACATATCATGTGGGAACACATCGGTATGGCACGCGATGAAAAGGGATTGCAGGAAGCTATCACGATGTTGAAAGACCTGAAGAAAGAATTCTGGAGCAACGTCTTCATCCCGGGTTCGGGTAATGACCAGAACACGGAGCTGGAAAAAGCTTTGCGTGTGGCCGACTTCCTCGAAATAGGTGAGTTGATGGCACGCGATGCGCTGAATCGTGCAGAGTCTTGTGGCGGACATTTCCGTGTAGAACATCAGACGGAAGAGGGCGAAGCTCTTCGTCACGATGATAAATTCATGTACGTAGCTTGCTGGGAATACCAAGGCGAAGACAAAGATCCGGTTATGTTGAAGGAAGATTTGAACTATCAGTTCGTAACTCCGCAGACACGTAATTACAAGAAGTAATAACATCAATTTCAAAACGTAGAAAAATATGGATAAAGATATAAAAGTCACCCTAAAGGTTTGGCGTCAGAGAGGTCCGAAAGAAAAAGGACAATTTGAGACTTACCCGATGGAAATCCACCAAAGCGTTTCTTTCCTGGAAATGTTGGATATTCTGAACGAACGTTTGGTGAAAGAAGGCAAAGAGCCTATCGTATTTGACCACGATTGCCGCGAAGGTATCTGCGGTATGTGCTCGTTGTATGTGAATGGACATCCGCACGGACCGGCTACTGGTGCTACGACGTGCCAGCTCTATATGCGCCGCTTCCACGATGGCGAAACGATTACGATTGAACCGTGGCGTTCGGCCGGTTTCCCGGTCATCCGCGACTTGATGGTAGACCGTTCGGCTTACGACAAGATCATGCAGGCAGGTGGTTTCGTATCCGTTAATACCGGTGGTGTACCCGATGCCAATGCCATTCCTATTCCTAAGAAGAACGCCGATTTGGCGATGGACGCGGCCGCTTGTATCGGTTGTGGTGCTTGTGCCGCTGCTTGTAAGAATGGTTCTGCCATGTTGTTCGTATCGGCTAAAGTCAGCCAGTTGGCATTGCTTCCGCAAGGCCGCGTAGAGGCTGCCCGCCGCGCGAAAGCCATGGTAGCCAAGATGGACGAACTTGGTTTCGGTAACTGTACGAACACTCGTGCATGCGAAATGGAGTGCCCGAAGAATATTTCGGTTAGCAACATCGCCCGTCTGAACCGTGAGTTCTTGAAAGCAAAGCTGAAAGACTAATCGCATAAGGTTGATGGATAAGCAAAGCCTCGCCACTTCGGCGGGGCTTTTTTTGTGTCCATCCTTACACATTGCAAGTACTTACTTGCATACATATCAGACGCTCCAAAACGTCGAAAATGGTATTGCGCGGACGCAATTCCATTTCCAACGCGATTAGAAGCCCATTTCCGACGGAAATTCCATTTCCAACGTGATTGGAAGCCCATTGTGTGGACACAATTCCATTTCCAACGCGGTTGGAAGCCCATTGTGTGGACGCAATTCCATTTCCAACGCGATTGGAAGGCCATTTCCGACGGAAATTCCATTTCCAACGCGGTTGGAAGCCTTTTGCGTGGACGCAATGGCATTTCCAACGTTTTTAGAAGGCTTGCGGGGCTGTCATGATTCTGTAACCATCTTGTAGCAATTAAGGAAAATTAGTGTAATTAGTTTGTAAAACGCGGGCTCTACCTTTGCACTCGATTTAAAAATAGCATAAATGGACAAAAGAAACACATTAACAATTTGGGTGGGGTGTTCATTGCTGGGAGCTATGTTGCTTTCGGCGGGTGTAGCCCAAGCTGCTTCGGGAAGTGGGGTATCCGCATTCATAAATACCGATGCAGATGGTTTGACTACCTCGATGCAAGAGGGTAGGACAGTGACAGGTATGGTAACGGATGAGTATGGACCGGTAACGGGGGCGAATGTCGTCATTAAAGGTACTACCATCGGTACGATTACGGATCTTGACGGTAAGTTTATCTTAAATGATGTGCCCGCAGGTGCCGTTTTACAAATCTCTTACATTGGTTATACTACGCAGGAAATCCCGGTAGGAAACCAGACAGAGTTCCAGATCGACTTGAAGGAAGATTCTCAATCATTAGACGAGTTGGTCGTGGTCGGTTATGGTGTGCAGAAGAAGGTGAACCTTTCGGGCGCGGTACAGGCCGTCGGGGGAGAGGTCTTAGAGAACCGTCCGATTACGAACGTGAACACAGGTTTGCAGGGTGCAGTACCTAACTTGAACATTACTCGAAGCAGCGGACGGGCAAATGAAGCCCCTTCGATGAACATCCGCGGTATGGGTTCAATCAATGCCGGCTCGAATGGAGGTGATGCCTTTATCTTGGTCGATAATGTGCCAGTCAGCGCAGAAGAGTTGGCACGTATCAACCCGGCCGATATCGAGAACATTTCCGTATTAAAGGATGCTTCCGCTGCTGCTATTTATGGTGCACGTGCGGCCTTTGGTGTTGTATTGGTAACGACGAAGCGGGCAAAGAGCGATAAGCTGCAAATATCAGCCAGTGGTAACTACGGTATCCGTACACGAGGCGAGCACCCGGAGTATATCACCGACCCAGTAACGGTCATGGAGATGAAGAATGCAGCAGCCCAACCACTCCGTGCCTATCTTTATAGCCAGCAGCAAATCGAATATGCCAAGCAACGCGAACAAGACCCTTCATTGCCCATTGTCGCGCTCGACCCTTCCGATCCTAACAAGTGGGCTTATTACGGTTCAACGGATTGGATGGACGAGACCTACCGGAACACAACTTCTACCTATTCAGCAGACTTCAACATCGCCAAGAAGGATGACAAGCTCTCGTATTACGTATCCGGAGGATATTACCAAGAGAATGGTCTGTTACGCTATGGTAATGATAAGTTGAAACGCTTCAACTTCCGTTCGAATGCAGACCTACAAATAACCAAATGGTGGAAGGCAGGTTTGAATATCGCTTATACCAATAGTAACTATGGTTCGCCTACCGTATTAGATACGGGGGTAAGCTTCTTCCACCAGATCAACCGTAAGCCATCCTTGGATATTCCCCGCAACCCAGATGGTACATGGACCAGCGTAGGTGCAGGTAGTTTGGGTATGCTGCAAGAGGGTGGACGCACGAACGACCAAGTAAATGAAACCTCCATCTCTATCAGTAGCAAGTTCGACTTAATAAAGGATATATGGACACTCAACGCGGATGCGAACTTCCGCTTCACGAACGAGAACAAGGATGCCTATTGGCAACGTGTCCCCTACAAGGCTGGGCCTAACGAACCCATCCAATACGAGACGGGCGAGTTTGGATCGAACGATTACACCTCATTCCGTGCACAAGATACGCGGTATGCCGTCTATAATATCTATACCAACTACGTAAAGACCTTCAACGAGAAGCACTTCTTTAACATCATGGCAGGCTTCAATTCGGAGTATACTGACTATCGCGAAGACTATATGTATCGCGAGGGCATTATCACGAGTAACTTACCTGAAATAGGTCTCTCTACCGGTACACAAACGACGACAAACTCCCGTCACCAACTGGCATTACAAGGTTTCTTCGGACGTATCAATTACATCTACGATAACCGCTATATCTTGGAGTTCAACGGTCGTTACGATGGGTCATCGCGCTTCCCGCACGACGATCAATGGGGATTCTTCCCGTCAGGCTCCGTAGCTTGGTCCGTAACAAGCGAAGAGTTCTTCAAGCCATTTGCCGAGAAGATACAGATGAGCAACTTAAAGCTCCGCGGTTCGTATGGTTCGTTGGGTAACCAAGTAGTGATTGATTCGAATGGGAACCAGGTGTACTATCCCTCCATTGCTTCGATGTCGTCGGGTAAGATCAGCCAGATATTAGACGGAGAGTTACCCATCGCCGTGTACCAGCCTGACTTGGTATCAGCCTCCTTCACTTGGGAGACAGTGAATACGGGAAACTTCGGTATGGACTTAGGCTTCTTCAACAACCAATTGACCGCCACGTTTGATATTTATAAACGTATTACGAAGAACATGTTGGGTCCCAGCAAGGAGTTGCCTGCAGTCGTAGGGGCAGAGGCTCCGCGAGAGAATGCCGCCAACATGAAGACCCGCGGTTGGGAACTTAGTTTGCAATGGCGCGACGAGTTCGAGTTGGCCGGTTCCCCGTTCCAATATGGTATCAAGGCCAACCTCTCAGATAGCCGTTCCTTCATCACTAAATATGACAACTATGTAGATGTATTTGATGAGAATGGCAACAAGATAGGGGTCACTTCCGCCATCGAAGATAGTAACCTGAACAGCCAGTATTATGTAGGCATGGAGATCGGCGAGATATGGGGCTTTATCAACGACGGACGCTTTGCAACGCAGGAAGAAGTGGATGCCTTAGACCAGTCAGAAGTGGGAGAGGACGACCAGTCTTATCGCTTCTATATCGGGGATACAAAATACAAGGACTTGAATGGCGACGGGAAGATTACCCGCGGTAAACGAACCCTGGCTGATCCGGGTGACCGTAAGATCATAGGCAATAGCTCCATCCGCCTGCCTTATAGCTTTACATTGGATGCAGCTTGGAAGGGCTTTGACCTGAGTGCCTTCTTCCAGGGAGTCGGGAAAAGGGATTGGTATCCGGAGCCAAGCAACTTCTACTTCTGGGGTATTTATGCCCAACCATGGACCAACGTCACCGTCCTTAATATGGACCATTGGACAGAAGAGAACCCCGATGCTTACTTCCCACGCGTGAAGGCATACGCGGCCGAAGGTAACAGCGAGTTGGGGATGCCTCAGACTCAATACTTGCAGAACGCGTCCTATCTGCGCTTGAAGAACTTGACCCTGGGTTATACCCTGCCTAAGGCTTTGGTAAACCAGTGGCATATAGAGAACCTCCGCTTCTACTTCAGTGCCGAGAACCTCTGGACATGGAACCACCTCGACGAGAAGCTTGACCCAGAGACACAGACCACGGGCAACTTGGGTAAGTCCTATCCAATGCAGCGTACCTTCTCCTTTGGGTTCAATTTAGGCTTCTAATATAACAACAACCATCAATAGTAACAATTAGGAATATGAATAAGAAATATATAGTAATCAGTTTGGCCCTTTTAGGATTGACGTCGTGCGAGACGGACTTCTTAGACCGTGCCCCTTTAACAGAGATAACCGACGCCGACTTCTTCAAGTCAGCATCCGACTTAGAGATCTATTCCAATGGGTTCTACGAGGATATCAATGCCTCCTATCAAGACCCAGGTACAGACAATGACGCGATCAACCTGAATGGTCAAGTCACCACGAACCAGGTAGTCACAGGTACCCTGACTTCTGCCAATGCTTCGGGGTGGACCTGGAGTGGCGATTGGTCGAAACTCCGGAGCTATAACTACTTCCTCCAGCATGCACAAATGCTTGACACAAGCGATGAAGAGATAGCACACTACATAGGCATAGGCCGCTTCTTCCGCGCCTACTTCTATGCTGGCATGGTCAAGAACTATTCGGATGTGCCTTGGTATAGCGAAGCCCTGTCGGCAGACTCCGAAGAGATGTACAAGGCTTGCGACCCGCGCTCCTTGGTCATGGACTCTGTTATGGTAGACTTGCAATATGCCGTAGACCATATTAGCGAAGATATAGGGACCCGCACCCGCATCAGTAAGTGGGCTGCCTTGGCACTCCTCTCACGCATTGCCTTATACGAGGGTACATACCGCAAGTACCATGCCGAGTTGAACCTGCAAGGAGACTATACGCGGTTCTTGGAGAAGGCTGTATGGGCTTGTGAGGAACTGATGAATAGTGGCCAGTTCTCACTCTATGGGAATAGTGGTGCCGACTATGGTTTATTATTCAACTCGCCCACCCTCGATAGCAACCCAGAGGTGATCCTTCAACGGGCATCAGACAAGAGCTTAGGGATTTCCAACAATACCAGTAGCGTGCAGGGATGGCAATGGTCCCTTAGCCGGAGCTTGATGGAGACGTACCTCATGGCTGATGGGTCACGATTCACCGACCAGCCGGACTACGATAAGAAGGGATTCAAGGAGGTATTTGAGAACCGGGATCCCCGCCTCAAGGAGACCTTTACCTATCCAGGATTCAAGCGCACCGAGACGGGCTTACCTTATGTGCCAAAGGTCACGGCAGGGTGCTACGATCAGCTTAAATTCTATCCCAAGGACGAGAGCTTACGCGAAGGATGGGACATGGACTTCACCTCGCTCCCTATCTTCCGGTATGGCGAAGTGCTCCTCAATTATGCAGAGGCAAAGGCCGAGTTAGGTACCCTGACCCAAGATGACCTGGACCGTAGCATCAACCTCCTTCGTGCCCGTGTACAGATGCCGCCTATGAGCCTGAGCGATGCCAACGCACGTCCGGATAGCTGGTTAGCCCAGCAGTATCCCAACGTCTCAGGTACGAACCGGGGTGTCATCCTCGAGATTCGTCGGGAACGGCGCGTAGAGACCGCTTGCGAAGGGTTACGATGGGCCGATATCCAGCGTTGGGCAGCAGGGGAGTTGTTTGCCTTAAACAATGAGGGCGCTTACTTCCCAAGCCTCGGTGCTTTCGACCTAACGGGAGATGATAAGGCAGACATCGCGATCCTGGCCAATCCCTCCGATACAACCCGCATCCAGGGTCTTCCGGCAGATGTACGTGCGAACTTAACGCTCTATTACCTGCAGAAAGAGGATGGTACGGACGATGGCTTTTACCTCTCGGATGGCGAAAGCGGATACATCGGGTTCACTTCCTATTTACAGAACCCACGCCACTTCATTAGTCCAAAGCATTACTATCTGCCTATACCTTTAAGCCAGATTACCTTGAACCCCAACCTAAAACAACCTTTCGGCTGGGAATAACCTAATAGACGCAAACATGTATTAGTAGCTTTGTTTGGCAAGGGAGGCTGTTCCGGGATGGAATGGCCTCTTCCTTTTTTCCTATCCTTACCTATATATAATATGGTAAGGAAATCCTATCTTTGCATCTTAGTTTAGAGTATTAATAGCAAACTTATCAAAATCATGAGTAAAGTGAATTTAATCTTATGTATGCTCGGCTGTGCATTGTCCGGGCAGGCTGCCTACGAGGGTCATGTGTATGTGGACTCGAACCGCAACGGGCAGTATGACAAGGGCGAACGAACACTCGCCAATGTATGTGTATCGGATGGATTGAATGTAGTCACTACGGACCGCCAGGGCCATTTCTCCTTGCCGGGTCATGAGGGGGCACGATTCATCTTCATCACCACTCCTTCAGGATATCAATCGGACCGCAAGTATTACCTCCGCGCCGAGGGTGAAGGGAAGTCCTACGACTTCGGCCTACAGGAATGGAAAGGGTGCATTCAGAAGGATGGGAGCCACTCCTTCGTGCATATCTCTGATACCGAGATATTCAACACCATCAACCAGGACGATTGGGCGAATGAGGTCCGCGATTACACCCGCAACGAAGGTGCCTCGTTCATCATCCACACGGGTGATATATGCTACGAAAATGGACTCAAGAACCATATCGACCTCATGAACACATCGAACATGAATTGCCCCGTATTCTACTGCTTAGGGAACCATGACTTGGTAAAGGGTGCCTATGGTGAAGAGCTCTTCGAGAGCATCTACGGTCCCTCGTGGTACTCCTTCGATATGGGTTCCACCCACTACATCGTATTACCCATGCTCGGCGGCGACCATGCCCCTGGGTTCAAGCGCACGGAGATCTTCCGCTGGATGAAGAACGACCTCGATAAGCAACCCCACGATAAGCCCATCATCATCTTCCATCATGACCTCCTGAGCAACACCGACGTGTTCCGCTTCAACATGGGTAACGGGGAGACGCTCGACCTCGCTGAATATAATGTAAAGGGATGGTTCTATGGCCATTGGCACAACCAATTCGTGCGCCAGCAAGGCAAGGTACTTACGGTCTCTACCTCCTCCCTCGATAAGGGCGGTATCGACCACTCTACGACCGCCTTCCGCACGGCCTATATCGACGCGAAGGGAGATATCGAAACCCGCCTGCACTATACCTACATAGACCATTCCCTGCAGTTCGCTTCGATTGCCAACGACCAGTGCGTGCAGGAGCCATCGGGTGCCTTCGTGCTCTCTATCAATGCCTATAATACGACGGCACCGGTCACGCGCATTACCTATTCCCTCCAGGCCGACAATGGGAAAGAGATTGCTGCTAATAGACCCCTCGCAGCACAGAGCGATTGGAACTGGCGCACCTCCTTCATGCTCCCCGAAGCCTATCGTTCGAGCCGTATCTTCGTAACCGCGAAGGCTTACTGTTCAGATGGTTCTATCATCACAGAGCAGACTACCTTTGTCCCCACTTCTTCCCCCACGAGGGAGCGCCTGGATTGGGTCACGAACCTGCAGGCCAACATCCTCTATACCCATCCCATCGTGGCCAACGGGAAGCTCTTCATGGCTACTTTAGATGAAGACCTGCGGGGCGAGGCGGCCCTCTTTGCCTTGGATACCGAGACCGGCCAGCAGCTCTGGCGTTACCCCGTGCGCAATTCCATTAAGAATACAATTGCTTATGCGAAAGGGGTCGTCATGGCGCAGGATGTAGAGGGTTATCTTTATGGCATTAAGGCCGACGACGGTACCCTGCTATGGGAGCGCAAACTGGATGTAGATGGGTTGCCAGCCCTCATCGAAGGGATTACGGCCCAAGGAGATACTGTGTTTGCCGGTACGGGCCGCGGCTATGGGGCATACGACGTCACGACGGGCCGCCCCCTCTGGACTAATAAAGGTTGGAATCAGAACCAAGGGGCTACGTCCCATCCCGTCATCGCGGGGGATGTAGTCGTCTCAGGTACACAATGGAGCGGACTCTACGGCAATGATAAACAGACCGGCGCATTACGGTGGAAACACGAGATCGCGAATATCCGCGAGCGCGGTGCCTCACCCACCTACGTGGACGGCCTTTTATACCTTGCTTCCGGCAATGCCTTCTTCCTCATCGAACCCGCTACCGGGCACATCATCCTGCATAAAGAACTACCTTATAGCGTGAACACGAATGCCACGCCTTTGGTGACTAACAACCTCATCATCCTGGGTACCCAAGGACGTGGGGTAGTGGCCCTTAATAGGCAGACCCTCGAGGAGCAATGGAACGTCATGACCCGTCCTATATTGATCTACACCTCGCCCTACTCACGCCACCCGGTCGCTACCGTCGATGCTTCGCCCATCCTGGTCGATAACACCATCTATGTAGGAGGTAGCGATGGTATAATCTATGGTATAAATGCCGAGACGGGACGCATCACCTGGAAGCACAAGACCGGCGCCCCGCTGTTCGGCACCATCACCCACACAGATGGCCATCTCTACGTAGCCGATTATAGTGGGAATGTCTATTCATTCTCCCTGCCTGTGGGGCATGAATAAGGCAAATTGACATCCATTATGGATAGCATATAATATGCTATAATCCAATTAGTCATTGGTCAAATAGACCTCTAATTCTTTCCCTTAGCATGGTAACTTCCTAACCCATGCTAAGGGATTTTTATAACCCATGATGACTAAACTTCCTAACCCATAATGACTAAACATCCTAACCCATAATGACTAAAGTTCCTAAGTCATAATGGGGTAGGTTTGTTTTCAATTTCCGGCTTTATAACCGTAGCTTGCGTTTTTAAAATTGCAGCCTGCGTTTTTAAAACCGCAGCTTGCGATTATAAAACCGGAGGTTAAAAACAATGATAGGTCATTATGACTTGGATATTTTAGTCATTATGACTTAGACATTTTGGTCATTATGACTTATACATTTACCCCATAAAGGGGAACAAAGATGAGGCAAGGACATAAAAAAGGCGTGGTCGCTATCACCCTCGATAGCGGTCCACGCCCAGCTTATAAAACAAAGAGTTATGGCTTATTGCAGGAACTCTACAAGAGACTCCGGCAAATAAAATGTATGGTTCTTGTCGACATATACCGTGACGGAGTTCAGACGGATCTCTTCCTCCGCCTTCTTGCCTGCCCGTACGATATTAGTGAAGGCCTGAATGGTCAGCTTCTTCTTCTTATCACGGGGATTGGTTACGACCAACGTAGGCGCCAGTTCGCCCTCCTTCGCGGGGATGAGTTCGCACTTATAATCACGGAAGACATCCGTATGCCGTGCGAAGTACTTGTTGCTCATCGTGCTGAGGAACGACGGGTCAAAGCCATAGAGCGCACACATGTAATGGTTCAGTTCGATGTTGGTGTGCATGCCCATGGGGCGCGTCCCTTGAGGATGGTAAGCCGCGAGGAATACCTCT
This sequence comes from uncultured Parabacteroides sp., assembly GCA_944325335.1. Lineage (GTDB taxonomy): Bacteria > Bacteroidota > Bacteroidia > Bacteroidales > Tannerellaceae > Parabacteroides. The sequence continues at coordinate 10,702 of CALUZR010000024.1, forward strand.
TCGCCAGTATGCCCACCCGTGGTGAAGCCCATGCAGGTATGGTTGGTGATGATTTGGGACATTAGCCCGGTGAGGGAGCTACTGTAGAGGGAGGCCTCCGCCCGCTCTTTGCGCTCCGCCTCTGGGATGGGACTATACTTGTAGTCGTGGCAGTTATTGAGGGCATCCATTTCCTCATCCGTGAGTTCGAACCCTGCCTTCTCAAGGAAGAGCTTTTGCACCTGCTCGTGGGGTACCGAGTTGACTGCCTTAGCAAAGCCATCGGCGGTCATTTCGAAGCGCGACAACTGCCCAAAGAGCTGGTCCTTGGTGAGCTTATCGTACCCATGACAAGAGGCCCGCCCGATGCTGATGCCACTGTTTCCGTGGTCGGCTGTGATGATCACGGTGGTGTTCCCATCCTTCTTAGCGAAGTCGAGGGCAGCCCCCACGGCGCGGTCGAATGCCAGGAAGTCAGTATAGATACCCACAGGGTCGTTGGCATGTGCCGCCCAGTCCACCTTACTGCCTTCCACCATCAAGAAGAACCCCTCTTCCGACTGTGAAAGCTTGGCGATGGCGGTCCGCGTCATCTCTTCAATAGAGGGCTGTTGGGTCGTGTCCCGGTCCAGATCATAGTCCATCTCGCGATCATCGTATAGGGCCCACATGCGGGTGTTCGTGTCCTTGCGCATACCCTGTAAATCATCCTTGTAGACGGAGTAACCATTCCCCTTGAGGTAGTCCACGTAGACACTGTCCAACAAGCCCGCACCTCCGCCGATCACAACGTTTAAGCCATTGTGTACCATCTGCGGAATGATCCATTCGTACTTCCCGCGGTTGTAGCTATGCGCTGCACAATCAGCCGGGGTCGCATGTGGAAATTCACAAGTAAAGACAAGCCCCGTAGCTGCGCCCCGGAACATCTTTGCGGCTTCGAGGACGGTCATCGTGGGTTGATACGCACGGGTCGAGTCCACAGGATAGATATCATCCTTGCCACAGGCATACGGGTAGGTAGAGACAAAGCCCGTGATGCTTGGCTGACCGGACATGTAGCACGACGTGGTAGGCGCCGAATCCCCAATAGGGGCGTTCGAAGAGTGTGTACGTACGGTACCACAGAGGTATGGGTCGAGGTGCAAGTTGGGTTTATCAGGGTCCGTGTACCACTGTACCCAACGGGCGGTAGAGAGGGTCGCGAGCGAGGTCCCATCACTAATAAACAAGATGACGTTCTTCGTAGGTTTAACATCCTGCACGTCGGCTGCCTTACCTCCAGGTACACAGAGGTAAGCCAGCATTAATCCTAATGCTAAAATCTTCTTCATTGTATGTCATTTTAAAGTGGAATTATGCATCTAAACGAATGACCTCTTCAGGGGCGTTGGTCAGCTTTTCTACCCCTTGGGAGGTCACTAAGTATGTATTCTCGATACCTACGGCCCCGATGCCAGGGAGGACGAACTTAGGTTCAAGAGCGAATACCATGTGCTCCTCTAATACCTCTTTGGAGCGGGGCGTGAGGACGGGCAGTTCATTGATTTGTAGACCGACACCATGCCCCACGAATTTGGCCTGTTGCTTGGTCCCCATGAAGTTCGGGGCCAACCCTTCGTCGGTCGCGATGCGGAGGGATAGGTTATAGAGATCGGCACAAGCCGTGCCCGGACGTGCTACCCGTGCGATCTCATCATGGATATGGATAGAGACCTGATGTGCCCGATATGCATCATCGCTCAACGTCCCTACCGAATAGACGCGGGTCATGTCCGTCATGTAGGGCGAGTAATTGCCCGCCATATCTACCATCACGGCCATTCCGTCCGTTAAGAGCGTACCATTCGCGCCCAATGGGCAAGAGGCATTCATACCTGCCCCGCCGAGTGCGAAGTCGAACGGTGACGGAGCTTCTGCATTCTCTCCCGCGAGGATACTACCCATGAAGATATCCATATTAGGACCGAACGCCCGGAACAACCCTAAGGAGCCATGCAGACGCATGCGTCGCTCGATCTCGAACTGTAATTGGAGGTCCGTCATCCCCCTACGATAGCAGGAAGGAATCTCCGCGTAGACCGCTTCATGTTGCCGTGCACAGAGGCGGATCTGCTCTATTTCCCAGGGAGTCTTCACCCTACGAACGAGGCGTAAGAGGGTTGTCGCGTTCATCGTCTCCTTCGGTTGAAGTGCATTTTGGAGACGGGTGTATTCGGTGTATGTTAGTTCGTCTGCTTCGAGCATCAACTTCCCTGGCAAAGGGATACCCTTTTCCTGGAATAACTCCGGCAATTGTTCCGGCTTTCGGATGTATACGACGTGGTCTCCGTCTAAACCATTGGGACGCTTCACGAAGAACCATGGTTCTCCCTCAGCCGGTAGATAGCAATAGCCACTATAGAAAACACCTGTCAAGTAGAACAGGTTTATGCCTGAAGCTACGAGGCATCCGTCTGTTCCGCTTTTATGCATGGCATCTTGCAGGTGTTTCCATTTGATATGGTAATCTTGTATTCTTTCTGGTGCAATCATCTTTTATTAATTACGATAGTTTGTTTTATGAAGGAACTCGTCTATTAATTGGTCATTCTTTATTCGCTTGTTCAATACATGCGTAGGACTTTTCCAACATCCTTCCGGCATCTTAAACCTTTTATTGGAAGAGGTACTGAGCATTCCTTGTTGGATCAAGGTGAGCAACTCCTTTTTCTCTTCCTCGCCTTCGATGTGTGTCATGCAACATACGAGCGATACCAGTGTCTTGGGGTTGAAAGAGTTCTGCTTGAGTGCTTTCTTGAAGAAGTTCAATGCCTCTTGGTAATTACCGCGTTTCTTCTCTTCTTCTCCAAGTCGGAGGTAAGTATCGCCTTTATCCAAGTCGAGTAGCAAATCATAGTCTTTATCATAAGAAAAGACATAATTCTGGTCATTAAAGCAATGATGCGATAATTTGTTTTGATTCAATTGCTCTTGGATCCGCTTCAAGTGCCGGTTTTTCGGGAAGATAAATAATGCCTCTTCGGTTAGGTTGAGCGCTTCGTCGTATTTATCCAGCCAGAGGCAACAATGGATATATAATCGATAGAAACGTTCGTCCATCTCTTGTATAGGGAGTTGGTGGTAACAATAGGCCATCAACGTATAAGCCCGTTTGTAAAGTCCTTCAGCCAAGAAGAAGCGGATCAACCGATAGCGGAAAGGTTCGAATTGCAAGCAGAAGCGCATCATCTCGTCCAATAGCTTGAGTGCTTTCTTCCGCTCTCCCATGCTCATATAGGCATAGGCTTTGATTTGCAACGCTTCGCATTCGATGCTTTTGTCTTTCCCGGCGTTGAGGTGCAAGGATTGGTCTGCCGCCCGGATTGCCTCTTCATGATGTCCATCAAGGTAATAACAATTCGCGATTTCCAACCAATAGGAGATTTCATGCGGCTTCATCGAAAGGAGCTTTTTCCAATAAGCAATGCTCAATGGATAATCGTTCATTTGGGCAAACAAATCCGCATAAAGCTCGACAAACTGAGGCGAACGGGGGAATAGCTCGAATACCAAATCCTTATAGTAAAGCATTTCCTCGTCATCTTCTTCCACATAAAGCATTTCCAAAAACGAACTATAGATATCTTCCAGATAGCTTACCCGTTTTTGGGTAAGCCAATCCAGATAGTTTTCCATTTGTTCGTTTTCTCCCAAGTAATATAATGACTCAATATAATAGGAGTTCAACGCCCCGTCTTCCGTGTAGGCATATCGTTTAGAGATGGCAAGCGCTTCTTCTACTTTATCCAGTTGCAATTTCACTAAACATCGTTCGCGCTGGACATAAAGGCTGTCCGGATACATCTTTTCCGCCATGTCGAGAATCTCTTCCGCATAAGGGAAATTCTCCTCGGCGTTTAACTTATCGACCATACATTGAATTTCCGTCTCCTTGAAGCAGAGGGGTGCATTCTCTTGTTTGGCCGTTTCGTATTTGTTCAGTAAAGCAATAGCCTGGTTTCCTTTCATGAAGATATGCCTCGTTAGTGGGTCTGAGTCTGTTTTATTTATTCTTGATTTTATTCCACGTGTCTTTCAACGAGACAGTGCGGTTAAAAATCAAATGGTCAGGTGTACTGTCCGGATCCAAGTTGAAATAACCGATGCGTTGGAACTGGAAGTAGGAGAGTGGCTTTTGTTCAGCCAAATACTTCTCTACGTAACAATTCGTCAATACTTTCAATGAGTCCGGATTAATCATCTGCTTCATCGCATCCAACGAAGAGAGACCTTGCTCTTTCAGCTTGGCCAATTCGTCGCGTGGATTCTCTACTTCCCAAAGGCGGTCGTACAAACGTACTTCGGCCGGCAAGCAATGGGCTTGGCTTAACCAATGGAGCGTCCCTTTCACCTTTCGGTTGCTTTCGGGCATACCGCTTTTGGTATTCGGGTCGTATTCGCAATATACTTCAATTACCTTTCCGTCGGCATCCTTCTTGCATCCCGTACATTTCACGATATAAGCATTCTTCAGGCGTACTTCCTGACCCGGCGTCATGCGGAAGAATTTCTTTGGTGCATCCTCCATGAAGTCGTCGCGCTCCATCCAAAGTTCGCGGCTAAACTCAATCGTATGGCTTCCGGCTGATTCGTCTTCCGGGTTGTTGATGGCTTCCATCTCTTCCACCTTTCCTTCCGGATAATTGGTGACGATGAGCTTAACCGGATCTAATACAGCTGATACACGTGTAGCCCGGGCATTCAAATCTTCCCGTACGGCGCTCTCCAAGAGGGAGAATTCATTCAATGCGTCATACGTCGTATAACCAATCTTATCGACGAACTTCCGGATAGACTCCGGCGAATAGCCTCTCCGACGGAATCCGCAAAGGGTCGGCATACGCGGGTCGTCCCATCCGTTTACCAATCCTTCCTTCACCAAGATAAGCAGATTGCGCTTACTCATCAACGTGTAGTTGAGGTTCAACTTATTGAACTCCGTCTGGCGCGGACGGTTGTCGTCGAGGTCTTTCCCCTCTTTCAACCAATCGATAAAGAGGTCGTACAATGGGCGATGGGGGACAAACTCCAACGTACAAAGCGAGTGCGTCACGCCTTCGAAGTAATCGCTCTGCCCATGTGCAAAGTCGTACATCGGGTAAACCTTCCATTTCGTACCGGTGCGATGGTGAGGCGTCTTGAGGATGCGGTAGATAATCGGGTCGCGGAAGTGCATGTTGCTGTTCGCCATATCGATTTTGGCGCGTAGCGTCATGCTTCCTTCCTCAAACTCGCCTGCGTTCATACGCTGGAAGAGGTCAAGGCTTTCCTCAACGGGGCGATTGCGGTACGGACTTTCCACGCCGGGTTGCGTAGGCGTACCCTTCTGCTCGGCAATCTTTTCCGCACTCTGTTCGTCCACATACGCCTTTCCCTCTTTAATCAGACGGATGGCAAAGTCGTATAATTGTTGGAAATAATCGGATGCATAATAGACGTTATCCCAATGGAAGCCCAACCATTTGATGTCTTCCTCGATCGCGTCTACATATTCCATATCTTCTTTTACCGGATTGGTATCGTCAAAGCGCAGGTTGCAAATCCCGCCATGGCGTTCGGCAATCCCGAAGTCCAGGCAAATCGCTTTGGCATGACCGATATGCAGGTATCCGTTCGGTTCGGGCGGGAAACGAGTTTGAACACGTCCGCCATTCTTACCTTCTGCCAAGTCCTTCTCGACCATGGCCTCAATGAAATTCAAATTCTTCTTGCCTTCGGCTTCATTTGTAATGATTTCGCTCATAGTTTACATATTTCGTTCAACTTGGACAAAGGTACGGAATAAATCGGGATATTTTGCCTTTTCCGCCCTTTTTCTTTCGCCCATCTTTCGAAATAGATGGATATGAGGCACACGCACAATTATTTATGCTTACAATCGAAAACGAATCTAAGCCTCCTCCAAACGGTTTCTCGGTAGAATCCTTAAATCATTTTGTTGGCTTTGAGCCACCTTTTTCCGCTTGGTGTAAGAAACCATAACAAAGTAATTATGCAAGGTATCCCTACGAATGCTAAGATAATTAATGTACCCATCTTATTTGACCTCCTGTTTATTCGTTAAAATTAGTCCTAATATTAGAAGGAATGCGGCTATTGATGCACTTAATAAGTAAATCAGCCATCGCACATCTTCCAAATCCTTTATTAAAGATGTAATGAATACGCCTGTCAAAAAGTATTTTGAGACGTCAATCAAATAGTTTCCTAATTTTTCTTTCCACATAAGTTTTTACATTTGGTTTGCAATGCAAATATACGCATTAAAATAGAAAAAGGAAATAGCTGGGTGAAAAACTTTCTTTAGTCCGAAGAAAACTTTCTTTCTTGCCTGGAAATTCTCCACATATCGTCGATATTTCTTTATCTTTAGCCTAAAGATATACAAATATCGTCGATATTTATACAAACATCGACGATACGCGAAGATTTATTCGTTGCCTTCAGAAGTATTCTCGCCTTGTGGGGAAGTTTTCTTCCCGGTCAAATGGGTTTCTATCCTAAGGTTTATGCTTTTTTAAGGTTTAAGGAGGCGAAAAAACGCTTTTTGGACTTGCCCTTTTCGCGTACCTTTGCGCAAGAAAGAAAGGACGAAAAAGATGGTTTTAGAGACGAAACGATTGCAATTGCGCGAGATGACGGCGGCGGATTACGACGCGCTGTGCCGGATTTTGCAGGACGAGGAGACGATGTATGCCTATGAGGGCGCCTTTTCAGACGAGGAAACGCGGGCGTGGTTGGATAAACAATTGCGCCGGTATCGGGAAGAGGGTATTGGTTTGTGGGCTGTGGTCCGGAAAGATACGGGCGAGATGATCGGGCAATGCGGCTTGACGTGGCAGATGTGGAAGGAGCGTCGCTTCTTGGAGGTTGGATACCTGTTTGAACGTCGGCATTGGCACCAAGGATATGCTACGGAAGCGGCGCGCGGATGTATGGATTATGCCTTTCAAATACTGCATGCAGACGAGGTATGCTCCATTATCCGCGATACGAACCTCCCTTCGCAACGCGTCGCCCTACGCAATGGCCTGGTGCGGCAAAAGGAGGTTTGGACGAAGCATTACCGGGGTGTTAATATGCCGCATTATTTATATGTGAAGAGGCGAACCGATGATCCTTCTCAGAAAGAATAGGATAAATAAATTCCAGCACCGCCATCCGTATTTAGGACAGGGCTAACAATTAATTTGTTATTCCTTTTGAGGTTTATCTTCTCGGCAATGGCATTCCGAATGGGAAAGTAAACAAGGTAGGAAAGCTCGGCGGCAAGGATACCGAATCCGGCACCGGCGATGACGTCGGCCACCCAATGCCGGTTGTTATATACCCGCGAACCGGCTACGAATAGGCCGATGGCATAACCCGAATAAGCCAGCCAAGGGTTCGAGTCCTTAAACTCCTTGTAAGCGATATGGGCGCCAAGGAAAACGTTGGCCGTGTGTCCGGAGGGAAAAGAATGGATGCCTCCGTCCGGACGTCGTTCATTGACAAGATGTTTTACGCTACGGGTTAATCCGGCATTGATGATTTCGCCCAGCCCGACGAGGCAAAGTTGGTCCACCCACGAGTGTTTTTCTTTGCCCATCAGGTCGCAAATGAACACCCAGCCGAGCATGCCCCATTCGAGGTAATTATCCACCTTGATTTGCTTGACGGAATCCTTTCGGGAAAAGAGGTGGAAATCGTTCATTCCGTCAATAGCCGTGCCGATCGCCCCCACGGTAATCAAGGATGCCGGGAGGATGAGCGATTTGGGTTGGAAACGATATTCGACAATCGGAATCGTATCCGCTACGGAAAGGGTCTTTTCTGTGTTTTGCGACCAAAGTGATAAAGTGCAAAACGACAGTAGGAACGCGAGGATATGTTTGAATCGTATCTTGTTCATTCAGTACGTAGTTTGAAGTTTGTGATGAGTTTATTTAATAAAGGATTAATCTCCAGCATGTGGTCGAGCTTTTCTTTACTCGTATAGGCCAAATGCTTTTCGTTGGATTCCAGAATGCGGACACGCATTTGAAGGTGGTCGTTCTGAAGCCATTCGCGCAAGACGGAAAGGATATCCGTCGCATTATTCGCCAATTCGTCTTGCATACCTGGATTATGTACGCCTACTTCGAAAAGTGCTTGGTCTTGCAAATGCGGCGTGTTGTTGAGCATGATGTTCTTCAGATAGACTTTTTTGTCAATCGTCCCGGCATACGTTTTCCAGGCTGCCTCCAATTGTTCTTGGGTGAAAGGCGTATCCCGTTTCACTTTCTGATAGGAAGAAGACGTAGGTTGCACATTCGCAGGTGCTTTAGGTTGTGCAATGTCTTTAAGCGAAGCTGCCATGGGAGGCCTTCCGGTTCGTTTTGTCGCAGTTGAATCGGCTGTTGATGGAGGCGTGATATGCGGCGTATGGGAAACGAATGTCTGGGTATTTTCTGCGGGCGGGGTTATTTCTCTTGCCTGCGGTTTCGCGGGTTGAGTCGTTGCTGTCGCAGATTGGGCAGATGCTTCAATAGGTGCTAACTGAGCTTTTTTTTTACCATCGTCTGCCGGATGTGACAATTGGCAGAGTTGGATAAGCGTCAGTTCGACCAGCAACCGCTTATTGCGGCTTGCCCGATAGTTGAGGTCGCACGTGTTGGCCAATTCGATGGCTTTATAAAGGAACGCATCCGGACAGCGTTGGGCCATTTCTTTATAACGCTCACGAATCGAAGCGCCTACTTCAAATAAGACCAGTGTCTCGGCATCTTTGCAAACCAATAGATCTCGGAAATGGCTGGCCAATCCGTTGATTACGTTTTGCGCATCAAATCCTTTGTTTAATATGTCGTTCAAAAGTAGGAGCGAAGCGCGGATGTTGCCATTTAGAATCGCATCGGTCAAGCGGAAATAGTACTCGTAATCCAGTACATTCAGGTTGTCGATAACGGCTTGATACGTGATATTCCCATTCGTGAAACTGGCCACTTGGTCGAATATCGAAAGGGCGTCGCGCATACCGCCATCTGCTTTTTGGGCGATGACGTTGAGCGCTTCGGCTTCCGCCTTGATTTGCTCGGATTGTGCTACATATTGTAAGTGCTCGACGATATCGTTCACTGTAATGCGAGCGAAATCATACGTTTGGCAACGGGAAAGAATCGTAGGGAGCACTTTGTGTTTCTCTGTCGTAGCCAAAATGAAAATGGCATGGTGCGGCGGTTCTTCCAATGTTTTAAGAAAGGCATTGAATGCCGCGGAACTGAGCATGTGCACCTCGTCGATGATGAATACCTTATATTTCCCGATGGCGGGCGGGATGCGGACTTGGTCGATAAGCGAACGGATATCGTCTACCGAGTTATTGGATGCTGCATCCAATTCGTGGATGTTCAATGAACGTTGCTCGTTGAACGCCCGGCAGGATTCGCATGCGTTGCAAGCTTCTCCGTCGGCGGCCGGGTTCATACAATTGATCGTTTTGGCAAAGATGCGTGCACACGATGTTTTCCCTACGCCGCGCGGTCCGCAAAATAGATAGGCATGCGCTAGTTTATGACTCTGAATCGCATTCTTAAGTGTCGTAGTCAGAGTCTTTTGCCCTACGACGTCGCGAAACGTGGAAGGGCGATATTTTCGTGCCGATACAATATAATTGTCCATTAAAAATCCGCTTTCAAACTTTGAATCGTTTGCAAAGATAAGATTTTTCTGAAAAATATTTGACGATTATAATTAGGTTGTTCGTAAATTATACCTATATTCGCGTCCGAATCAGGTTAATTTGATCAATGGAAATAGTTATAATCGTAATTTTAATTTTGTTGAATGGGATTTTGGCCATGTCGGAAATCGCATTGGTGTCATCCCGAAAAAGTAAATTTGAAACAGAAGCTAAAAAAGGAAATCGTTCGGCACAAACTGCTTTGAAGTTGGCCGAAGAGCCAGATCGTTTTTTATCGACCATCCAGATTGGCATCACTTTGATTGGTATCTTGACGGGTTTGTATTCGGGCGAGGCGTTGGCAGACGATTTGGCCGTTTGGGTAGCGTATATACCTTCCCTCCAGCCTTATGCTTTAATTATCGCTAAGACGCTTATCGTCGTTATTATTACTTATCTGACGTTGATATTCGGCGAATTAGTCCCGAAGCGTATTGGTATGAGTTGTTCGGAAAGCGCTTCGATGCTGATTGCGCGTCCGATGAATTTCCTTTCTATTTTGGCGTCGCCTTTCGTCTGGTTATTGTCGAAGAGTACGGCCTTGGCGGTAAAGATGATCGGATTGGACAAGGTCGAAGATTCGAAGGTGACGGAAGAAGAGATCAAAGCTATCGTAAAAGAAGGATACGACGATGGCGAAGTGCAGGAAGTAGAGCATGATATCGTAGAGCGCGTATTCAACTTGGGCGACCGGCGTGTGGATTCCATCATGACGCACCGGGGCGATTTGGTATGGCTCGATGTGATGGATTCGGCCGAGGAAATAAATCGGAAAGTAGAAGCCAATCTATTTGATATTTATCCGGTCGCTTCCGGAAAGTTTGATGATTTCTTGGGAGTCGTTTCTTTGAAGGATTTGTTTGTCCATATCCATACGCCGGGATTTTCACTTCGGAAAATAGTGAAGCCTGCGCAGTTCGTCCCGGAAAACCAGAGCGTGTATTCTACCTTGGAGCAATTCAAGCAAGCACGTGTGAAGTATGCAATCGTAACGGACGAGTTTGGCGGCATTGAAGGTATCGTGACTTTGAAAGATATTATGGAAGGACTTGTCGGACAGGTGCCGGAAGCGGGTGAGGAGCTTGAAATGGTAGAGCGTGCAGACGGTACCTGGCTTGTCGATGGTCAATTTTCTTTTTACGACTTCCTTGCCTACTTTGATATGGAGGATTTGTATTCGGAGCACGACTACAATACCCTTAGCGGCTTGATTCTTGATATTCTGGAGCGTCTCCCGAAGACGGGCGAGGTGCTCACTTGGATGTGCTTCGAATTTGAAATAGTCGATATGGATGGTGCGCGCATCGATAAGGTATTGGTACGTAAGGTTCCGCAATCTACGGAGGATAAAGGATAATCACTCATTATAATAATATGTATTTATTAGGTTGTGATATTGGCTGCTCTTCGGTGAAGGTGTCTATCATCGACCCGGAGAGCGGCGAAGCTATCGGCGTAGATTGTTATCCTAAAGAGGAGGCGCCGATCGTAGCGGTTCATCCGGGATGGGCCGAACAGAATCCGGATGATTGGTGGCTTTATTTCGAGAAAGCCGTCGTAGGCGCACTCCGTAAATCAGGAATTTCGGGTGATGAGATCAGTGCAATAGGTATCGCTTATCAAATGCATGGCCTTGTCATGGTGGATAAGAATAAAAACGTCATCCGTCCCTCCATTATCTGGTGCGATAGCCGGGCGGTGACGTATGGCGAACGTGCCTTCCATGCGATAGGCGAGGAACAATGCCTTTCGCATTTGCTTAATTCGCCGGGGAATTTCACGGCTTCCAAATTGGCTTGGGTCAAAGAGTACGAGCCAGAAAACTACCGGGCGATTTATAAGATCATGTTTCCGGGCGATTATATAGCCATGCGTCTGACGGGCGATATCATCACCACCGTACCAGGGCTTTCGGAGGGCATCTTCTGGGATTTCCAGACGGATACCTTATCGCAGGATATCTTTTCCTATTTCGGCTTTTCGGAGGATATGATTCCTACGGTGGTCCCGACGTTTGGCGTACAGGGCGAGTTGCTTTCGTCTGTGGCGGCAGAGCTGGGCTTGAAGAAAGGGATACCGATTACGTATCGTGCGGGCGACCAGATCAACAACGCCCTTTCGCTTAACGTACTCAATCCGGGCGAGGTAGCAGCTACGGCAGGTCTTTCGGGTGTGGTGTATGGCGTCAATAGCCAGTTGAAGTGTGATCCGCTCTCGCGTGTGAATACCTTTGCTCATGTCAATCATACCAAAGAACAGCCGCGCTTGGGGGCGTTGCTGTGTGTGAACGGGGTTGGCATCCTGAATGCGTGGGTGAAGCGGACCATCGCTCCGGCGGGCTTTACGTATGACCAATTGAACGACCTCGCGGCTACGGTTCCTATCGGTTCGGGAGGAGTTTCGATTCTTCCTTTTGGCAACGGGGCTGAGCGCATGCTCCAGAACAAACAAATCGATTGTGCAGTTTTCGGACTCAATTTCAATACGCATGGAGCTGCCCATATCGCCCGTGCGGCGCAAGAGGGCATCGTGTTTGCCTTTAAATATGGTATGGAAATCATGGGCGAGATGGGTATTGATATCGATGTGATCCGTGTCTGCAATTCCAGCATGTTCCAGAGTCCTATCTTAAAAGAGGCTTTGGCGGGTGTCACGGGAACGTTGATTGAGGTGTATGATACGAGCAGTGCCGAGGGTGCTGCCAAAGCGGCTGGTGTGGGTGCCGGAATTTACAGTTCTCCTCAGGAGGCATTCGCTTCGCTCCGTCGTTTAGAGGAGGTCGAACCGAATGGATTGAAGGCGGACCGTTATTGTGGCGCATTCGATGTCTGGAAAGATTGTCTGAATAAAATGATTGGAAAATCATAAACATAAATTCTTTATTCGTATGAAAAAAATGTGGGTATGGGCAGCAATGGCTTGTACGTTGGCTGCCTGCAATGAAAAACCGGGCTATACAATTACCGGTAGTGTAAACAATCCGTCGCTCGACGGGCAATATGTCTATCTCTATCCTTACGGCGAGCGCGAGGCGGCTCCTTTGGATAGCGCGTTGGTATCTGGTGGTACGTTTACTTTCCAAGGCTCTCAGGATTCTACGGTACTCCGTACGGTTCGTTTTGCTACGGGCGTGGTGCCTTCGGCTTATGCGGCTGCTGGAGAGAATGCGCCATTTGCGGTCACGTTTGCTTTGTCGAACGCGCCGATTCAGTTGACGCTCGATACGCTCTCGGATGCAGTCGGTACGCCGATGAACGAAGCTGTTCAGCAGTTGAAGGCGGAGTTCCGTACCTTGCGTGCGGCGCAGCAAAAACTGGCGGCGGATTTGAAGTCGGAGGATGAAGCTGTACGTCGGGCGGCTGAACAGCAATACGACGAAACAGACCGTACTATCGCCCGCAAGGCCGATGCGTTTATTCGGGCGAATATGGATAATCCTTTGACTGGGAAACTATTCTTCGACTTCCGTTATGATATTCCGGAAGCGGCACAAAACGAGATTGCGGCTGTTTCGACGCCTACGTTCCGCGCTGTGCCGGGAATTGATAAAATCCTGACGCGCCTCGAGAATCTGAAGACCGTGGCCGTAGGCAAACAGTTTACCGATTTCGAACTGAAGGATATGAAGGGCAATCCCGTGAAACTTTCAGATTATGTAGGAAAGGGCAAGGTCGTGCTCGTCGATTTCTGGGCAAGCTGGTGTCCGCCCTGCCGCCGGGAAATGCCGAACCTCGTCGCGCTCTACAAGGAGTATAAATCAAAGGGCTTCGAAATTGTGGGCGTGTCGCTCGATAGCAAACAGGAGGCTTGGGAAAAGGGCGTAAAGGATTTGCACATCACTTGGCCGCAGATGTCCGACTTGGCTGGTTGGCAGAATGCCGGTGCAGCGAAGTATTTCGTCAACAGCATTCCGCATACTATCCTGGTAGATGGCAATGGCGTCATCCTCGCCAAGAACCTGCATGGGGATGAATTGAAAGAAAAGGTAGCTGAGGCGTTGAAGTAATCGCTTTTGAATACAGAGATACGGAGGCACGGAGCTTTTCATGGGGAATGGCTCTCGCCTCCGTTTCTTTTCTTATAGGCTTGGGGTATTACTCAAAATAAGGATATTGTTCAATAAAGGCTTCTTCAATCTTTTCTATAGGGGTAGCTATTCGTCATGCTTGTTTACATCAAATAAGGATATACGTTAACCCTTCTTCGCTGTAGTTCCTCAGCGGATATTACTTTAAACCCTTCCTGAGCTGGTTTGTCGGAAGACGGTTTGGAAGCGATGGCTTTCGGCTTTTGCATTTCTTTTTTGTCTATGTTTTTGATTGCGCCCATAATATCATTCTTTTTACGTGCAAAGATAGCAAACGGAAGCAACAGGAACAACTCTTTGCCCCCGTTTTTCCATAATTAACTTTATTAACTGAATGTTTTTTCTTATCCATTAGAATTTTCTTTCATTTTTTGGCGGATATTCCAAATATCCTTTCTAACTTTGCGCCATTCCGAGTGGGATTCAGCGGAATCTTAGCGGATGACATATTATTAAAGCAATAGCGTTTACGATATTATTCCAGAATCGGGAAATCGCCAATTTTTGTAGACTCGGAATAATAAACAATGGACGCTTGCGCTTATGCTCGAATGCTTTTTCGTAAGGGAAGAGTATATCTCAGCATATAAGCGCAGGCCGTTGTTTTATTATTGAGTCTACAGGCGTTTGGCGATGCCTCCGGTTCTGATAATAGCAATGGTTCCGCGCTTCTTTTATGCTTGTTTATAAACATTGGCCGGACTATAAGTAAACGTGTATGAATTTGAACTATTTATTTTATTAACAACTAAAATTTCAGATTTATGAACACACGAATTTTTACTTTATTGTTTGCGTTTCTGGCGATAGCTGGGAATGCGGTTTGGGGACAAACACAAGTGACGATTAGTACAGCAGAAGAGATGCGGGCATTTGCAGAAAGAGTGAATGAGAATACTGATAATAGTGTCAGGTGGGATGTTATGTTGGAGGCTGATATTGATTTGGGCGGAGAAGATACCCCATGGACTCCGATAAGACAGTTTTGGGGAACTTTTGATGGCGGTAACCATACTATTTCCGGATTATATATAGAAGACGTTGAAGATTTCGTTGGATTATTTGGGGAAGTGAAATCTGGTAGCGTTAAAAATCTTACGCTTCAAGGTGAGATTAAAAATTGTACAGGAAGGATTGGTGGATTTTGTGGACAAAGCCAAGGGGATTTGATTAATTGCCACAATGAAGTAAACATTACGGTTGAAGGTTTTCACCAAGTATATGATGGTATAAATTCAATAGAAGTCGGAGGAGTAGCTGGTAATAGTGGCACTTTTGAAAACTGTTCAAATAGTGGAAATATTACAATTAATATTCCAGAATCAGATGATACTAATCTCCTAAGTGTTGGAGGCATAGGAGGAAGCGGGAATGCAATAAATTGTTATAATTCGGGTACAATTACAATAAATGGGAACAATAATAGTATAGAAAGTATTCTCATTGCAGGTGTCATAGGATCTGGTAAAAGCATAGAAAACTGCTACAATACAGGTGATGTTATAGTCGAAAAACTATCTTTGGAATACAATAATTTGTATTCTAACTATTTTATAGGTGGAGTAGTTGGTAATTGTCAGGATGGTTGGCAAGAAAACGCTAATATTCATTATTGCTATAATACAGGGAATTTATCTATTCCTGATAATCTTTCATCACCATCTGAATATGTCCCTTTGATGGTAGGAAGCATTTTAGGAGGACCTGCATACGGTAGTAGCAATCCAACTATAAGCAATTGTTATTATTTGAAGCAGGATAATATAGATGCTATAGGGATGGAAACCATTACCGGAGATGTAGAAGCAAAAGATAAAGATGCATTCCAAGACGGAACTGTAGCTTACGAACTAAGAAAAGCCGGAGGCAATTACGGTCAAGACATCCACAGCAATACTCCCGCTAAAACTCCTACATTGTTATGTTTTACTCCTGATGATGCCGTCTATAAATTGACGTTAGATTATAGTGAGTATGATGGTAATGAGCAAACAGAGAAGCTGGTTAATAGCAAATACTTGGATTTACCTTCATTAGAAAATTCTGAAGAAGGAAAAGATGCTGGCTGGTATAATGAAAATGGAAATCTTTATACTTCGGAATCAGCTATAGATGATGACATAACTTTGTATGCGCAAATCCAAACATTACGAACCATCACAATAGAAGATACGGAAAATGGAACAATTACAGCTGATAAAGAAAAAGCTATTGTAGGCGAAACCATTACATTGACAGTAACGCCTGACGAAGATTATCAGTTAGCATCTATAACTGTAACGACAGAAAATGGAACGACTATAACGGTTTCCCCAACAGGAGAAAAAATATATACTTTTATTATGCCGGATGAAAATGTAACTGTTTCCGCCCAATTCACGAAGGTCGAACCCCCCACCGACCCAGACGAAGGGGATGAAGGCGACGACATCCACCATCCGCAGCGCCCTATCAAATACTATAATATATATGTAGATACTATCTGCCCCGGTCTTGATGTCGAAACCAGCAAGGATGTGGTGCAGGAGGGATATCAGGTGAGTGCTTACCTTACGATTCAGGCTGAGTGCGACACGACGGGCATGCGCTTCGAGTATAAGCGTGGACTCCTTGGTTATTGGCAGGATTTGAAGGAATTGGAAGGTGTGCAGCCGGGCGAATATATTATCAAGAACATCTACACGGATATTTACATTCGCGCCCTTGATGCGACGTTACCCGAAGAGGAACCGACGGGCCTCGACAACCTCGAAGGCATCCAAGCCTATGCAAAGGAGGGCAGCATCTACGTCTACACGCCGAATCGCGAGGAGGTGACAATCGTCAGCATGAACGGCGCCATCCTCAAGCATGAAGAGCAAATCGGTTGGCAATCTTACGCCGTAAACCGCGGCATCTACATTGTCCGCGTAGGCGAAAAGGTATTCAAAATGAAGAATTAACCGGACGGTGAAACCGTCGAATCATGCTTAACCGTGGGTAACGCTGACGCGTCACCCGCGGTAGCTGATGTCCCCCGCTATCCCGACCCCAGCGGGGTCGAATCTTCAGTAGCTGCGGGTCGAAGCGGAGCGAGGCCTGCAGAACAAACGTATGCGAAGCCCGCCGCAGGCCTCGCCGGTGGCTTCGACCTACGGCTACCTGAGGATTGGACCTCTTTCGAGGCCCGTTTTTCTTGGGGATTGAGGCTTTTTCATGCTGTAAAGTGTGTTCGCCGAGCGAGATGGCAGTTTGAAAAACGTGGGAAATGCTATTTCTGTCGGAGATTTGACTTCCAACGTGATTGGAAATGGAATTTCTATCGGAAATAGCATTTCCAACGGGATGGGAAGCCTATTTCTATTGGAAATTCCATTTTCAACGTGATTGGAAATGCTATTTCTGTCGGAAATTTCATTTCCCACGCGGTTGGAAGCCCATTTCTATTGGAAATTTGATTTCCAACGGGATGGGAAGTCAAATTTCTATCAGAAATAGCATTTCCCACGTTTTGGGAAGTCTTTTTTCTTAATAAGAACTAAAAAGCCAAACGATTGAAAGGATTTTGGCGAGAAATGTTTATCTTCGAAACCGTCAAATGAATGTCTAATCTTAAATTTCAACAGTTATGAATACGATCGTAAAAGTAAAAGATTTCAATTTGGACAAGTTGAACAACTATGAATTTGCCTATTTCACGACGGAATTTCTTTCCTTAGTAAAAGCTACTACGGCAGAAAAACTGCATGTGGCTTCCAGCGTGGTCGATAAATTGGCAGCGGATACGGCTCTGTTTACGGATTTTACGCAGCAGACCCGCATCTCGGACGAGACCGCGAAAATAGCGGATGTCGACAAGCAAACGGACGATTTGATTGTCGCGATTTTCGATACGGTACGGAGCAACAAAAAATCCCCGTTAGCCGCACGGAAAACGGCCGCAACAGAACTTTATAATGTGTTGAAGCCTTATACGGGATGTTACCAATTGGCACAACGGCAAGAGGTACAAGCTGTTCGTGGCATGTTGACGGATTTGGCGAAAGAGAAGGCAGCGGCTCATGTAGCGACGCTGGGGCTGGACGACTTGGTCGAAGCATTGACGGAAAGTGTGGAACAATACGCCGCGTTGCTGACACAGCGGGAAGAGGGCAAGGCCGAAAACGTGGGGATGTCGAAGAAGGTTCGCGCCTCGCTGGTGGAGCAATATGAGTATATCACGACCGTCGCATTTGCTTTTAGCGTGGCCGAGCCATCGGAGGAATTGGATAATTTCATCCAGAAAACCAACCTGTTAATAGACAGTGCGAAAAAGGCCTACAATTTGCGGACGGGCACGAAGGGCGGAAAGGAAGAAGACCCGACTGTCTCCAATCCGGAAGAGCCTGAACCCGTCACTCCCGAAATCACTGCCGTCTACCAGAAGGAAGGAGGCGACCCGGAGAATCCGAACCGCATCGAGCGAGGCGAGCAAACCGGCGTAAACTATAAAGGCTTCACGCTGAAAGGTGCGGATGGTACGTTAGAGCATGTCATAGGGCTTGTCAATGATCAGGATTACATCGAATGGATTAACCCGGAGACCATCACCAACGTTACAGAGACCGGTTGCGAATTTACGATGGTGCCAGATTTGACAGAAGGCCAGTACAAAGTTCGCATTGAGACGTATGATGGAGGCAGTCCGCTGGTGGTGGAATATCCGGAGCCGATTACGTTGTGGTAATTGACAATGGACAATTGAGAATTGACAATTAATATGTTTGTAGGGGGTATGCCGGAATGAAAACATGGCACACTAATAACACAGATTGAACAGATAACCACAGATTTGTTTAGTTATAAATCAATAAAAAGAATCTGCGGTCGTCTGTTCAATCTGCGTCATTTGTGTGCCATTTCCTATTTCGGCATCATTTAATTTATGCCCACCCCTACGCGAAGAAGAGTATCAGCAACTGGGCTGTGACGACGCGCAGGAACATGGAAAGCGGATAGACCGTAGCGTAGCCGACAGACGGCGCATCGTTTCCCGCCGTAGCATTTGAGTATGCCAAAGCAGGGGGGTCGGTCGTACTTCCGGCAATCATACCCATGAGGGTGAAATAGTTTATCTTGCAGAACTTACGCGCAATAAACCCGATGATAAGCAGTGGCAAGAGGGTGATGATGAAGCCATAGCCAATCCACGCATAACCACCGTTTACAATCGTCTCGACGAATCCGTTGCCCGCACCTAAACCTACGCAGGCGAGGAACATGGTGATACCGATTTCGCGCAACATGAAGTTGGCGCTCTGCGTCGTATAGGTGATGAGCTTGTAATGATATCCGAAACGGCTGATGAGGATGGATACGACGAGCGGTCCGCCGGCCAAACCCAACTTCAGCGGTTGCGGGATGCCTGGAATCCAAATAGGAAGGCTTCCGAGGATGATACCTAAACCAATGCCCACGAAGATGGCGATAAGGTTCGGCTCGTTGAGTCGTTTCATCGAGTTGCCCAATACCTTTTCGACATTAGCCACCGAAGCTTCCGTACCGATAACGTTCACGCGGTCGCCCACTTGCAAGGTGAGGTTCGGACGAGCCACGAGGTCCATACCCGCACGGTTGACGCGCGTAATGTTGATGCCATAAAGCTTGCGAAGTTGCAAATCCCCTAATCGCTTGCCGTTCAATTCCGGTTTGGTAATCAGGATACGTCGGTTGATGAATTGGCTCTCCATGCGGATCCATTGTTTGCGTTCCATGTTGATTTCTTCTCCAATGAAGGTCTTCAACGTTTCAGCATCCGTTTCGGTTGTGATGACGAAAATCTTGTCATTCTCGTGCAAGACAGTCGAGGAAGAGACAATGTCAATTTTCTTGTCACTGTCCCGCCAAATACGCGAAATAACGAATTCGCGATGTTCGAGCAGGGTCGAGAGCTCGCCTACGCTTTTCCCAAATACGGCTGGATTCTTGACGATAAGCGAAACAGGAATCGCGCCGTGTGTATGGGCAGCTTCTTCTTTTTCCAATTGCTCATTCTCTTTCTGGAAAGAGACTTTGAAGGCATATCGGATAATGATGGTCGAGAGGATGATACCTACCACACCCAACGGATAAGCAACAGCGTAGCCCGTCGCAATCGTATGGTCGGCTACCCCGTACATGTCCGAATAAGCTTGTTGCGCTGCACCCAAACCCGGTGTATTGGTCACTGCACCTGAAAGGATACCTACCATGGTAGACATCGGGATTCCCGTTACAAAATGAATAATTACCGTCGTAACGACGCCCAACAGAATAATCCCACAAGCCAACATATTCAGCGTTACGCCTCCTTGCTTGAAGGATGAAAAGAATCCCGGACCTACTTGCATACCGACCGAATAGACGAACAAAATCAATCCAAATTCTTGGAAGAAGTGGATGACGCTCGGATCGATGGTGATGCCAAAGTGGCCCATGATGATTCCTACGAACAACACAAATGTGACACCCAGCGATACCCCGAAGATTTTCACCTTCCCTAACTGGATACCCGCCGCTATCACAAACGACATTAATAATATGGAGTGCCCAATGCCTTTCCCCCATATCAATTCATTTAACCAATCCATAAATAATATGTAAAATGACTAATTTCTTATTAATGGTCAATCGAGGTGCAAAGTTAAATATATATTTTTGTTCCGCAAACGAATGATAGGGGAACTTTATATTAATAATAATAGGTATAAGATGAAAAAGCGAATCAATAGCTTGTTTTTGGGATTATTGGCCATTGGGATGCCTCTTTATGTGGCTGGACAGGAGGTTGAGATAGCAACTAATGTAGGGGTGATGCGCGCGAAACTCTACGAAGATGTGCCGCATCATGTGCAAACGTTCGTTGAAAGGGCAAAGGCTGGTACGTACGATGGGACGCTTTTTACGCGCGTCATCCGCGATTTTATGATTCAGGGTGGAGCACCTGATTCGCGAGGAGCGGCTCCCGGTCAGCGAGTTGGATTCGGAGATCGGAGTGCGGAGATACTCCCCGAAGCGACGCCCCAACACTTTCATAAACGAGGCGCCCTGGCCGCACCTCGGCAAAACGACGATATCAATCCGAAACGTAAATCGGATATGTCTCAATTCTTTATTGTGCAAGGGCGGGTATATCGAAGCGGCGAATTGGATACACTCGAACTCATAGCCAACCAGAAGGCGCGAAAAAAGGCGTTGGATGCCTATTATTACCCTGTAAAGGCAGAACTTACGGAGTTGAGAACGAATAATCCTCGCGAATTTAACAAGCGGGCTGCCCGTATTACGGCACAAATCGATTCGGTCGTAAGAGCTACTCCGGGACATTTGATATTCACGCCAGCGCAGCGCGAGGCGTATACGACCGTGGGCGGCGCCCATCATTTGGATGGGCAATATGTCGTTTATGGCGAATTGACGGAGGGATTCGATGTATTGGAAAAAATCTCCCGCCAACCGACGGATAAATACGACCGTCCGAAGCAGGATATCCAAATCCTCCATGTGAAAATATTGGAATAATCATACATATTAATCTATACGACGTGTTAAAACGAGACTTTATAATGGTTCAGATTGAAGAGCTTGGCAAGGCAATTGCCCAGTTGGTGTTCAATCGGAATGCAGGGAATGGCCCGGATAAGAATCCGGAGATTATCGGCCAATCTTTTCGTTCGCTTAAGACGGATACGGCCTTTTTGTTGAATCATGAGCCGGATGATATTGAATTGGCATTGAATGGTGAGGATGGATGTGGCCTCGAACGGATGGAGTTGGCGGCTAAGCTTTTGATAGAAGAAAGTTATCTCTCGTCCGTCCCGTTGCCTTTGTTGAATAAAGCACAAGAGTTGTTGTATTATTTGCAGATACACGATACGGCTTTCTCGCTCGAGCGGATGATGCTCTTGCAAGATATTGAAGTGGAAATCAAAAGGCTTTCGTAAATAATTATAGGCATAAAAAAGGAGAAATATAGTTGTAAATTTCCCGAAATATGCCTATCTTTGCCCCGATTTTTCCGCAAAGGGTAGACAAGTAATGCGCGAAGGCATTCACCCTCCGGACCTAACCTGTTTAAAATGAATAAAAAGACAGATGTACGTAGTAGTAGAAATTAACGGCCAACAATTCAAGGCCGAAGAAGGAAAGAAATTGTTTGTGCACCACATCCAGAACGCTGAAGGCGGTGCGGTAGTAGAATTCGATCGCGTATTGTTGGTAGACAAGGGCGAAGAAGTAACCGTAGGCGCTCCCGTAGTGGAAGGTGCAAAAGTGGTATGCGAAGTCGTATCTCCGCTGGTAAAAGGGGATAAGGTATTGGTATTCCACAAGAAGAGAAGAAAAGGTTACCGCAAATTGAATGGTCATCGCCAACAATTTACGGAGGTTTTGATTAAAGAAGTTGTTGCATAACATTAGTAAAAGGAGAATAGAAAAATGGCACATAAAAAAGGTGTTGGTAGTTCGAAGAACGGTCGCGAATCAGAAAGCAAACGCTTAGGCGTGAAATTGTTCGGTGGCGAAGTGGCAAAGGCTGGTAATATCATCGTTCGCCAGCGTGGTACGGCTCATCATCCGGGTGTAAACGTAGGTATGGGCAAAGACCATACGCTTTATGCTTTGATTGATGGCGTGGTAACTTTCCACAAAGGACGCAAAGACCGTTCGTATGTATCGGTAAAAGAAATTACAGCAGAAGCTTGATAAGGAAATAACGGAATAATGCCGTGTTTTTCATGATTACGATGGGTGAACTCGTTAAAAACGGGTTCGCCTTTTTTGTGTGAAGCAAAAGGAGCGAGGTGTGGGTTATTTGCACACCTCCTCTAATTCGTCGATTACCTGCGCATCGTAGCCCATGGCGCGGGCTTGTGCTAAATCTTCGCGTGCAGATTCCTTTTCGTATTGTGCGATTTTGACCTTCGCGCGGAGGACGTATAAGCCGGCCGAGGGTTCTCCTTCGACGAATACTTTGTTGATATCGGCCATGGCCCGTGCGTTCTTTCCCATCAGGAAGTACAAATCTGCCCGCCCTTCGTAAAGCTCCCATTCGCGAGGCATCCGGTCGATGAGGAAAGAGTAAATGCGTTCACTTTCATTGTAATTGCCACGTGTCTTTTCCAGGATGGCATAACCGAGGCGTGCACGTACGGATTTCTCGTTGATTTGCAGGATTTGGTCGAAATCACTTTCGGCTGAGGCGAATTTCTTTTGCGAGAGATAGAGCAAACCCCGGCAGAAGAGCGCCTCTTGGTGTTGTGGTTCGAGTGCGAGAAGGGTGTTGTAATCTGTGATCGCTTTATCCGTTTCGCCTAACTCTGTATAGAGTGATGCCCGATTCTCGAGGATAGTTATGCTTTTTGGATGGAGGCTAAGGGCGGCAGTATAGGAGGTAAGCGCCTCTTGCTTTTTGCCTTGCCGCCGTTGTACGGTACCTAAATTACACAACAGGGCGAAGTTGGCGGGATTACCCGGTTCGAGGTGCATCGCTTCTTTGAGGGCCGCTTCGGCCGATACCCAATCGTTCTTCTCCGTAAAATCGCAACTCTTCTCTATCCACTCTTCATACGTTTGGGCAGATAAGAGAGAGGGAAAGCAAACTATTGATAGAAATAATACGACGCGTACAAATCTTTTTGCCATATAATATTGTTATTTAAAATAGACGTTGCAAATCTACGGATTTATCACGTCGGTGGGTAATAATTAAAACTTAAATAGAATGAATATGCTTTTATTAAATGCAATTATGTCTGGCGAGAAGCTGGACGGGATGGTTGATTCGCTTCTTCGCCACGGGGAGGCTTTAGGATGGACGCTTATCAAAGCGGCGGCGGTGTTTATCATTGGCCGTTTGTTGATAGGGTTGATTAATAAGTTGGTAGCTCGTATCCTTGTGCGGCGGAATATCGATCCTTCGGTCAAGAGCTTTATTGGAAGTTTGGTGCATGTCTCGTTGATGATCTTGTTGATTGTCTCGGTGGTAGGAGTATTGGGAGTGCAAACCAGCTCGTTTGCCGCCTTGCTTGCTTCGGCTGGTGTGGCCGTCGGTATGGCATTGAGTGGTAATTTGTCGAACTTTGCGGGTGGATTGATCATTCTCGTATTCAAGCCTTACAAAGTGGGGGACTTTATCGAAGCATTGAATGTCTCTGGTACGGTGCAAGAGATACAGATTTTCCACACCGTACTCTCTACGACCGACAATAAAATAATTTATGTACCGAATGGTTCGTTGAGCAGTGGCGTGGTAGTTAATTATAGCTATCGGGATGTCCGAAGAATCGATTGGACATTTGGCGTAGAATATGGTACGTCGTATGCACATGTGAAAGAGGTTCTCAATGATATTATCGCCCATGATGCACGTATCCTCAGCGAACCGGCACCTCCTTTCGTGGCCATGAGTCAATTGGCTGATAGTAGTGTGAACTATGTAGTGCGTGTATGGGTGAAGAGTTCCGATTATTGGGATGTATTCTACGAGATGAATCGCACGGTGTACGAACGGTTCAATGCGGAAGGCATCGGGTTCCCTTTCCCGCAATTAACCGTTCATCAAGCCAAAGATTGATTGCATAAAAGGGATTTGGTTGTACGAAAGGCGGGGTTTTGTTCATAAACAAACCCCTTTAATTCGAAAATCCTTTTTTCGTACACCGGATTCAGTTGGATTGCGTACCTTTGCGCTTGTAAACAACTAAATTTATGATCCCTTGAATGGGGCTTTTTATTATACTAATATTAATGTTAACGCAGGTAATGCGCGGGCTGTCCTACTTATTATGTAGGATGGCCTTTTTTAATATAAGAGAAGCGTTACGCAAAGTAAAAGCGCAAAGAGAAAGACATTGCGGGCGGTATGTCCTAATGTCCGGTTGAGTGCCTGCCCTTCGAGTTTACGCATCTCTTGCCAAGTCGATATGAAAAGGACGAAGAAGATGCCATAAAGTACTTGCATGAATGCCTCCAACTGGATAATAAGCGGAAAAACCAATGCGATGGCGAGCAATCCGTTTAATAAATACGCCACCCGTCCGAATCTTCGTCCGAAGAGGACAATGGTCGTTCGCTTGCCCGATGCCTTGTCTTGTCGATAGTCCCGATAGTTGTTTACGATCAGGATATTAATGGACAATAATCCTAAAGCAAACGAAAGGATCAAAGCTAAACTACTAAATGCCAACGCTTGCACATAATAAGTGAAACATACCGGCACGATGCCATAGAATAACAACACGCATACGTCTCCCAATCCATGGTAAGCCAACGGAAAAGGGCCAGCCGAATAGGCCAATACGCACAAAGCAATCGCCACGCCTACGAATATCAACTCCCATCCGCCATACGCGAGCAAACCACATCCCGCAAGGCAAGCCAAACCGAGCGTAATCCCGGTTCCTCGGAGCATCGCTTGGGGCGATATCCAACCTTGCGCTACCGCCCGCTCAGGTCCTACGCGGTCGTCGCCATCCGCCCCTTTCTTGAAATCGAAATAATCGTTGGCGAAATTGCTCGCGATCTGCGCCAACAACGCTACACATATACATAATAGGGCGGGTATCCATTGGAATACGCCCTCCCGGTAAGCCAACGCGCATCCGACCAATACCGGACTGACTGAAGCCGTTAGCGTACGTGGACGGGCTGCTTCAAGCCATGCCCGTCCTTTGTTCATCGCCTTTTTTTCCATCATACGTCTATTTTTCGCACAAAATTAAAACTATTTTCGTCAAAATGTAGTTCATTTACGAAGAAAGCTCTATATTTGCGGCATGAAACAATTTCTATATGTAATCGGTTTTGTATTGCTCTTCTTCCTGTTCAGCTCGAATCGGGAAGGAGCGCATCTGCATGTAGAAATTCCTCAAGAAGAGGATGTCGTGATGGTAGAGACGGGAAAGGCCGACATGGAGCAATGCCTTAAAGCGCTTTCCGACGAGATGAAGCATAGCAATCTGCTCACTCCGCGGCGGGCGTTCGTCCCTCTTTCGTGCCATCTTGCCTCGCGAGCGCATTCGCAGATAGGGAAGAACATCCAATTCTGGCGTCTCAAAGAGCACGAGTTGATTACCAAATTGTTGGAAAACGAGGCGATTCAGCATCGTGTCAATTATTCTACCCTTTTATGTCGCAATGGCTATCATGTCTTTGCGCTTCGGAAACTCTTGATTTAGCCCTCTCTCTTTTCTTTTAATAGGCGGATGTCGTCCATCAATCAGGTGGGCGGCCCGCCATACTTTGCGCTTTTAAGGCGAAAAGTACCCTTTATTATTACAAAAAAAACAGTTGACAAATAAACAATTTACAGTTATAATTGCGATCGATTATAACTATGTTTGGACGCGTTCATAGTTATGTTTGGATGGGTTCCTGGTTATGATGGATTGCGCATACAATTAAAAAGAAAAGAATCATGGCACAGAAATCAAATAAAGCTCAAATGTGGTTTTCTATTGTTTTAATCCTTGTTGGATGCGTATTGGCTTGTAGTTCAATTATTCCAAACGATTATTTGAAATTAGTAGTCGTATTGGTGGCATTGGGTTATGGCTTGTATGGAATTATGAAGACACTCAGCTCTTCGGAAGAAGAAGAGGAAGAAGTAGCTGCAAAATAACGGATTATAAACATTTAAAATAGAGAATCATGCGTATAAATAAAGATTTGGCGGAAGCCGTATTGATGCTTTCGTGTATTTCATTGGTATTAGTAGGTACTACCGATTTCGATTCTGCCTCGAACAAGACCATCATCATGACGGTATTGGCTATTTTGGCCGTGTGCATGGCCGTAGCTCGTTTCGTGGGCGGGAAGAAACAACCGGCAAACGAATAAATCTGAAGCGGATGCCGTCTTCTTTTGATGCGATATCAAGGTGTCCGATGCTTATTTTTTCTGCCTATTTTAATAACTTGCTATATATTCGGATGAAGCGAGGCGTTCGCTTCGACGGCATACGTACAGAATACGGGAGGTTGCGGAGCTATTCCGCAACTTCCTTTTTACTTTTGGAAGACATGCGTCGAGCGGATGATGACATCCTTCACCGGACGGTCGTTTTGGTCTGTCTCGACAAGCGACATCTTTTCGACTACATCCAATCCTTCGACCACTTCGCCAAAGATCGTGACCGAACCATCCAAATGAGGCGAACCTCCCAGCGTGCGATACACTTCGCGATGCTCCTCGGGAATGCGCATCGGTTCGAGCGTAGATAAGGTATCTTCCACCAAGAGTGTCGTTTGCATGTGCAGCTCGTCGGCCATGTCTGTTTGGGCAAGCGTTGGATTTTCCTGCTTTAACCGTGCTTGAAACTTGTAATAAAGCCATGTACGGCGCGTATTGTTGATGCGCTCTTCGATGCCGTCCAGCTCTTCATCCGTCCATTTCTTTCCTTGGATAAAGCAAAATTGAGTGCCTGCCGAGCGGCGTTCGGGGTTCACATCATCGCTCTCTTTGGCGTCAATCAGTGCACCTCGCTTGTTGAAATGGTTCGGGAGGATTTCGGCCGGGACCGTATAACCGCCATCTCCATCGCCGTAGAGCACGCCCGGTTCGTGCGCCTTGCTCGCCGGATCACCGCCTTGCACGACGAAATCTTTGATAATGCGATGGAAAAGCAACCCTTCGTAGGCATTCTCCTGGCAAAGTTTAATGAAATTGTCGCGATGCAAAGGCGTGTCGTCGTAGAGCATCACTGTCACATCTCCCATCGTAGTCTCTACCCGCACATAGACGGGCTTGTTGGGATCCAACTCTTGGGTGCACGAGGTGAGCAATCCCACCGCGAGTAAGCACCACATCATAATTTTCTGTATCATATTCTTTTGTCTTTAATTATTTATCATCTTTATAAACAAGCATCTGGCAATGCTTGCAATCGAAAGCTAAACGGAGCTTCACTTGCTTCCACACCAGATAATAGGGTTCGCGGAAAGGCGATTTCCCTTGCTGGAAACGTGGACACCATCCGAAGCTATAACGCAGGCAATGCTTGGTAAACATAAGCGGGACGCCCGGGTTCTTCTCCCGTTCGTAGGCATATTCTATCGCTTGCACGCCATGCTTTTGGTAAAACGCTTTGGCTTTTTCGTTCAATACGTTACCCAGATACGTCAGCTTCTTAAGCGGATAAAGCGCTTCTGTTTCTGTCTTCTTTCGTACTTCCCGCCGGTAGTTTATCTTCCGGAGCGAGAGCAGCCGTTCGACTGCCTCCCGGCGCATTTCGGCAATGAGCGAGGAGGGCACGAAGAAATCCGACGATAATCCAATCCGAATCTCACGAGGATCGAACGGGGTATTGCCTAATTTCGCAAGCTGCGTCCGTATGTTTTCCGTTTGCGGCTTTTGTGCCAATTCCTTCTGAAACGGACGGGCGATTGCGACACGTGCCCCGCTTTCGTCCGTCATCTCCAACGTGAAGCCGAACGCATGGTCCGAGAAGGTGATGTCTACCGCCATCCGTCGTTCGGCTGAGGGCTTAGCCAGCTTCTTTTCGAAGGCTTGGTCGAAGTTGCGGTAGAGCTTCATCTTCGGACGGAGGACGGGCATCTCTTGCGGATAGATGCGGTTCGCCTCCACCCGGTTCACGCGGAATCCCTCCAGTTCACCCCGCGCATTAAAGAACGAGAGCCCATCGCCATTGTTCAACACCGAAGTGCCTGCAAGGGTAAAGCTATTCCTCTTCATCTCTTTGACTTGCCCCACGTATTCGCCCTGCGATTTAGGGGTATCGAAGGCGGTTATCTCCCGTTGCCTTCCGTGTAGGAAGAAGGAGGTAAAGCCTCGGTTGAAGCTCTTTTCGGGCTGGGGCGTGAAGGTGAAGCGGCACGTTCCGTCCGACGCGCGCCGGATGGCTTTCTCCTCCAGTATCTTGTCTAAGAGCTGACGGTAATAGGCGGTGATGTTCTTCACGTACGACACCTCCTTCAGCCGCCCTTCTATCTTAAATGAAGTGACGCCTGCATCTATCAGCTCGGCGAGGTGCACGGATTGGTTCAAGTCGCGAAGGGAGAGTAGGTGTTTACCCTGTGCGATTTCCCGCCCGTCGGCATCCACCATCGCGTAGGGCAGGCGGCAATATTGCGCGCATTCGCCCCGGTTCGCGCTTCGTCCGGAGAGGGCGGCGCTCAGGTAGCATTGTCCGCTGTAGCTCACGCAAAGGGCGCCATGGATGAATACCTCCAGGGCGACGTGCGTCTGCTGCGCTACGTTCCGTATCTCTTCAATCGTGAACTCGCGCGGCAGCACGACTTGCGAGAAGCCTGCTTGCTCGAGGAACCGTACCTTCTCGACCGTCCGGTTGTCCATCTGCGTGCTGGCGTGGAGGGGAATGGGCGGGAGGTCCATCTCCAGCAGCGCCATGTCTTGCACGATGAGCGCGTCCACGCCGGCCTCGTACAGGCTCCAGGCCATGCGCCGCGCCTCTTCCAACTCGTTGTCTTTTAATAAGGTATTTAATGCTACATAGATGCGGGAGCGGTAGAGGTGGGCATGCGTGCAGAGCTGTTCGATGTCGGCAATGGAGTTGCCCGCGGCCGACCGTGCACCAAACTTCGGCGCGCCAATGTACACCGCATCCGCCCCGTGGTTCACAGCCTCGATGCCGCACGCGAGGTCTTTGGCGGGCGAGAGCAGTTCGACGTATCGTGCGTTCATTTTCGCGCTTCGTTTTCAGTATATAAATCGCCCAGCAGGCAAATATCCTCACGATGGAATGGCGTCGCCTGGTAGACGTAATAGTTCAGCCAGTTGGTGAACAGGAGGTTGGCATGGGCCCGCCAACGCACGACCGGTCCCAGCGAAGGCTCGTCGTTCCGGTAATAGTTCTTGGGCACTTGGATGGGCAGTCCCTTGTTCAGGTCGCGTATGTATTCGTCGTTCAGCGTATAGGGCGAATACTCGGAATGCCCGGTGATGAAGAATTCCCGTCCGCCACGCGCCATCGCCATGTAGACGCCAGACTCCTCGCTTTCAGAGAGGAGCGTCAGTTCGGGCACCTTCAGGATGTCGTCCCGCCGAATCTCCGTATGCCGGCTATGGGGCACGTAAAACTCGTCGTCGAAGCCCCGGAAGATGGGCACGAACGGCTCGCGTATCGTATGCCGAAAGACCCCGAACATCTTCTGCGGCAGCTGGTACTTGGGGATGCCATAGAAGTGGTACAACCCCGCCTGCGCCGCCCAACATATATACAGGGTAGAGGTCACGTGCGTGCGGGCCCAGTCGAATATCTCGGCCACCTCTTCCCAATAGGTAACTTCCTCGAACGGCATCTGCTCGACCGGCGCGCCTGTGATGATCATCCCGTCGTAGCACTTGTTCTTCATCTCGTCGAAGTCCTTATAGAACTCGCGCATGTGCTCGATGGGCGTGTTTTTGGGCGTGTGTCCCTTTATCTTCATCAGCTCCATTTCCACCTGGAGCGGCGTGTTGCTGAGGAGGCGAACGAGGTCCGTCTCGGTCGTAACCTTCAAAGGCATAAGGTTTAACACTACGATGTGCAGCGGACGTATGTCCTGCGTTGAAGCCCGGAGCGCGTCCATCACAAAAATATGTTCTTTCTTCAACAGCTCGATGGCCGGAAGGTTCTTTTGTAAATTAAGAGGCATAATAAAAACGATTTATAGTGCAAAAGTACGCAAATCAGGAGGCATTCGCAATACCGCCCGCGCTTTATCCCCTTTTTTTATCGGGGAAGGCAGTCGGAACTGTACTGGGAAGCCACTCAATCCAGTACCTGATTTAGTATAAATCCGCTACTTGATTGAGTCATTATCCAGTACTGGATTGAGACTAAATCCAGTACCCGATTGAGCTCCTTCCCAGTATAGGGAAGGCATAAAGAAAGGCGCACGGAACGGATCCTGTACGCCTTTAGTATTAATATGAGAACTGATGTATCAAGCGAGGAGCATCCCGGCAGCCACCTCTTCGGCCACCGCTTCGCCCTTGATGGCCCGGACGAGCGCAAGGCCGAAATCGAACACGAGGCCGGGGCCTTTGCCGGTGATGACGTTCCCGTCCGTTTCCACGTTCGCGCCGCAAGTCGTTGCCCCGATGAGCGCGTCTTCAAAGCCGGGGTAGCAGGTCGCGCGGCGTCCTTTCGTCAGACCTAATCCGCCCAAAACCAACGGGGCAGCGCAGATGGCAGCCACGATGCGGCCTTCGCGGTATTGCTGGAGGAGGGCTTCCTTGAGCGGTTCCGAGGCGTTGAGGTTGTGCGCGCCAGGCAGTCCGCCCGGCAGGACGAGGGCAGCCGCATCGGCCAGCGGGGCCTCCTCGAAGAGGTAATCCGTGCAAACGGGGATATTGTGTGCGCCCACCACGGTTTTATCGCCTGTGATAGAGACTGTAGCAGCTTGGATACCTGCACGACGGAGCACGTCGGCCGTTCCGATAGCTTCCATTTCTTCGAAGCCAGTAGCTAAAAATACGAATGCTTTTTCCATTGCTGTTTAATTATTTAAGTTTGTAGATGAACGTAATCGTGCCGTATTGGTTGTTACTGTCATCAATGCTATTGAACTTGTTCTTTTTGGCTGCGGCGACCGCTTCTTTCCGCATGATGGCGTTGTCGATGGTAGTACCTTTCCCGACCGAGGCACCCACCACGTTGCCTCGCGAATCCACGATGATATCTACCACGATGCGTCCCTCTTCAGTCTCTAAATCAGACGGAAGGCGCACAACGCCTACGAGCTTTCTGCCAGCCAGGGAGAGGTTATAACCATTGCCCCCGATGCCGTCGTTCGCGCCCTGGTCGGAATTGCCGAAGGGGCTTCCCTGGTTTCCAGTACCTTCCGCCGCGTCGCCTTGGCTATTGCCCTCGGCGGCCCCGATGCCGAACGCGCCGGCCACCTTGTTGCTGATGGCCTCCGCTTGTTTGCGCCGCTCTTCGGCCAAGCGTTTGGCTTCCGCCTCTTTTTCTTTGCGGATGCGTTCTTGCTCTTCGGCCTCTTTGCGTTTGCGTTCCTCTTCGGCTTTACGCTTCTCTTCCTCCTTTCGCTGGTCGTCGAGGGAGACGGATTCTTCCATGTCTTGCGTGAGTAAATCCTCTTTCGGGGTTTCTACCGGCGGGACAGGCGTAGGGGGCGGGGGAGTGGTCGTCTCTTCCGGCAGCACTTGGCCTGTGTATTGCGGTTCGAATGTACCTGCGGCCGAGTCAATATTGCCGAAATTGACCAACACGCCGCCATCTTCTTCCGGAATCGCCGCGCGGATGACCGTGAACCAGAGGACCAGGAAGAGGGCTGCATGGAACAGGAGCGTGCCAATCAATCCATAAGTATCGTCTTTATTCCATTTCATGCGTTATTGCGGCCGGGTCGCCAGCACCATTTTAAATTTGTTTTCGTTTGCGATATTGAGAATCTTGACAATCTCTTTGTATGGAACGGTTTCGTCGGCATACAAAGCGACATACATCTCCGGCTCTTTGGCATAGCAGTCCTGCAAGAAGGGCGCTATTTCCTGGAAAGAGACCTGTACTTCCTTCTGTTTGCCAAACGCGACATAGTAATTCAACTGGGAATCAATCGTGACACGTGTGAGCGGCTTTGCCGCCGTTTGCTTTTGCGCTTGCGGCAAGGTTACTTTGATGGCATTGGGGATTACGACAGTGGAAGTCACCATAAAGAAGATGAGCAGCAGGAAGATGACGTCGGTCATCGAAGCCATGCTGAAGTTCTCGGATACTTTGGTTCTTCTTTTTAATGCCATGACGTGTTAATTTGCCGGTTCATTTAATAAGTCCATGAACTCCATGGTACGCATTTCCATCTTGTTCACTACATTATCTACTTGCGATACCAAGTAATTGTAAGCAAAGAGGGCAATGATACCGACTACCAATCCGCCGACCGTCGTCACCAATGCTTCATAAATACCACCTGAGAGAAGCGATACATCCACATTTGTACCGGCATTGGCCATATCGAAGAAGGCGCGGACCATACCTGTTACCGTTCCCAAGAAACCGAGCATCGGGGCGCCTGCGGCCGTAGTGGCAATCAAGGGGAAACCTTTCTCTAACTTAGCCACTTCGATATTGCCCACATTCTCGATCGCTACCAAGACGTCGCTCATGGGGCGGCCCAAGCGCGTGATGCCTTTCTCGATCATACGGGCATAGGGTGTGTTCGTGGTGCGGCAGAGGTTCAGGGCCGATTCCACTTTCCCTTCGTGGATATAATCTTTGATGCGGTTCATGAATGTCTCATCTTCTTTCCCTGCCCGCTTAATGACCATGAAGCGTTGCACGAAGATATAAATGGCTATCAACGAGAGGATCAGGAGGACAATCATGATCCATCCGCCTTTGACGGCCAAATCAATTATATTCATTTCAGCTTCGGCCGGGATGGTCGTAGCGGTTACTTCTGTTAAATCGGGCATTTGGTCGGCAGCTTGGGCAGCTACGGACTGTAATAAAAGTAGTAAGTTCATTGTAAACACTGTTTGTATTGTTTAATAGTCTCTTGTAATCCTAAGTATAATGCATCGCAAATCAGGGCATGGCCAATGGATACTTCATCCAGCAAGGGGATGTTTTGTTTGAAATAGGCCAGATTTACCAAACTTAAATCGTGACCAGCATTGACACCCAGTCCCAAACTCTTGGCATGTTGCGCCGCTTGGACGAAGGGAGCAATGGCGGCTTCCTTATTGGTAAGGTATTGCGAAGCGTAGGGTTCGGTATAAAGTTCGATGCGGTCGGTACCTGTTTTGGCCGCATAGTCGATGTTGTCCAGCTCAGTCCCTACGAAGATTGAAGTGCGGATACCTACTTGCGTGAATTGTTCAATCAATTCGGATAGAAAATCGAAATGGGCTTTTACGTCCCAACCCGCATTGGAAGTAATGGCATCCGGAGCGTCTGGTACGAGCGTGACCTGCGTCGGTTTTACTTTTAATACCAAATCTATGAATTTGTCGGAGGGATAACCTTCGATGTTGAATTCGGTTTTAATTAACGGTTTCAGTCCGTATACATCGCTATAGCGGATATGACGTTCGTCCGGACGAGGATGAACGGTGATGCCTTGTGCACCAAACGCTTCGGCATCTTGAGCTACTTTCAACACATCCGGCATATTGCCTCCACGGGCATTGCGGAGTGTGGCTACTTTGTTAATGTTTACACTTAAATTTGTCATTGTATATAGTCAAATCTTATTTCTTTGATTACTTTTGTACTCAAGTCGGTTGCAAAATTAGCAGTATTCAGGAAATTAAAAGGCAAATGTTGGTAAAAGATTTCATAACAAAAGAAATCCCCGTGTTAAAAAGTTTTGATACGGGGGAGTATGCATTAGCGCTTATGGACGATAATAAGGTGAAGCACTTGCCTCTTTTGGAGGATAATACCAATTATCGGGGTATTGTCTCGGAAAGGGAATTGCTGAGCCGTACGGACCTGTCGCGCCCATTGTCGGATTTGAACTTTATCGATTCGGATTGGATACGTCCGGAGGCGCATTTGTTGGAGGCGTTGTCGATGATGGCTCGCAAGCGGTTAAGCCTGTTGCCCGTCGTTTCCATAGATAATGAATATATAGGTAGCGTGACTCAAGAGGGTTTGGTCATGGCTATGTCGGATTTTTGCCAAGCGGATGCGGCGGGTAGTATTATCATTTTGGAAGTATTGCCGATGGATTATTCGGTGGTCGATATTGCGCATTTGGTTGAATCGAACCATGCGCATATCACTGGATTGTTCACGCAAGTTGAATCTTCGACAGGGCGTTTGCTGGTGACCTTGAAAGTCGACCAGGAGGATGCTTCGGCCATTATCCGGACGTTTGTCCGCTTCAATTATGTCGTCCTTTGGCATTTCATGAAGAATGGCATCGTGGATGACATCTTTCAGCAACGAATGAACGAACTAATACATTATTTAAAGATATGAAGATTGGAATTTTTGGAAGCGAATATCAAATAGAAAAGCAGAGCGTCATCAAGCGTGTCTTTAATAAGCTGGCCGAACGGGGGGCGGAAGTGTACGTCGATGCCTCGTTTGCCCATTTTTTGTGGGAGGCTTTCCAATATAAGCCAGCGATAAACGGAACCCTTTCCGGCGATGTCTTTGATTTGGACATTGCCATTAGCATGGGAGGCGATGGGACTTTTTTGCGGACGGCGGCAAGGGTCAATAAGCAGAATATTCCAATCTTGGGCATCAATACCGGGCGTTTGGGCTTTTTGGCGGATGTGGGAAGTACGGATATCGAGGATACGCTGGACGAATTGTTCAAGCATTATTATAAGGTAGAAGAGCGGACGCTTCTAAGGCTGGCTACGGAGAACCATATTTATCAAGGATATAATTATGCGCTCAACGAAGTGGCTATCCTAAAGCGCGATACATCGTCGATGATAACTATCCATACCGAGCTGAATGGCGAGTATCTTACTTCCTATCAAGCCGATGGATTGATAGTGGCCACGCCTACTGGTTCGACCGCCTATTCCATGAGTGTGAACGGACCTATCATTCTCCCACAAGATAATAGCTTGGTATTGAGTCCGGTTGCCCCTCATTCGCTAAACGTTCGTCCTTTGGTTATTCCGGATGATTATCGGATAACGTTGGGAGTAGAAAGCCGGAATCGTACGTTTTTGATTTCATTGGATGGACGTTCAGAAGTATTTCCAGCAGGCATCCAGTTGGAAATCAGTAAAGCGGATTATACGACAAAGGTTATCAAACGGTATAAACATACCTTTTATCAAACATTGCGCGAGAAGTTGATGTGGGGAGCCGACGTGCGGATGGATAAAGAACAAAATATGAAATAGTAAAAAAACTATTTCGAAGTAATGAATGACTGTTTAAACAGATCACTTTCTGCATCTTGTTGGTTAATTGATGTTATCTGAATGCACTTTTATGAATAAAATATTTGTGTTATACAACATAAAACTATACTTTTGCACCGTGTTTTTCATGGTATTAGATTTAAGGTTAACAATGGAGATTGGTTGTCGGGATGACAACCTTTTTCTTTTTATATAAACCGCTATTCGAAGACTTCCTTTTATGATATCATTTCCCTTTTATTATATATGTATAAACAAATCCTTCATACATTCTTTAGCAAGAGGATTGAGTTTAAAACCGAATCCAACGAGGATCGAAAAGAAACATAGTTATAATCGGAAACAATCATAGTTATAATCGGAAACGAACATAGTTATAAATGGAAGCAATTATAGTTATAAAAAAGGGTCTTCATAACTATCTAAGAATGAAGCGTGATTAAAATTTCTTGCAAAAAAGTTGGAAAA
>CALUZR010000025.1 GCA_944325335.1 uncultured Parabacteroides sp.
TAAAACGGATTCATTCATGCGACAAAGGTACAACTTTTACTCGTCTTATCCACATAAATTTTCCGCTGACCCCATTTCTCCCCTACTTCCCCCAAAACGATAAAAATAAAAACTCGGAGACATAGAGAATTTTATCCATAAAATCTCCGTGCCTCCGGGTCTCCGTGTTCAAAATTCCTTTACACCAACTTAATCACTTCCGGATATTCCAACACCAGCGGACTACCACCGTCATACGTTTCGATGCGGATTTTATAATCTCCTTCCGCAAAATCGCGAATCATAATAAATTCGCAGCCCGTGTTTGAACGGCTCAGGATATCTTCTACAGGCACTTCTTCTTCAACGCCTGAGAAATTATCCTTTACAATGATTTTTCCCGGTCCGTCGCCTGCTTCATTCACGAGTTCAAAATCGCCGACCCATTTCATGATCGTCTCCTTGCCACGTGTAATGCCCGTCGGGTCGTGGACGTCTTCTACTTTAGAATACACTTCTGTGATGGCGGGCTCGACGGGTTCCGGCGTCGGAGTTTCTTCCTCTTCGCCCTCGTCCGGTTTCTTGTTATCCGTCTTTTTAATAACCCCGGCATTAATCAAAGCGGTTTCCAATTCCAGCAATACGTCGTTCATCCCGTCGATGACGGTTTCCAGCCGGGTACGCGTTTCCGCATCCTTCGGTCCCCATTCATTCATAATATAAAACGTATTGATAGCCTTGGCAATAATCACAAATGCCTCGTCCACTTTCGGACGGATCGAAACCATCGTTTCGCCCTCTTTCCGCATCCGTTTTTCAGCGGAACGGGTTCCCAGCAATTCGTCAAACGCGATGTTCGCCTCTTTCAGGGCGGCTACCGTCTCCGTCAATCCCAGCGTCTCCACGTCCGCCGCGTTTTCTTCCTCTTCCAGTTTCTTGATGAAATCTTTAATCTGGGCGCTCTCCTTGAGGTAACTCAACCGGTAGGCCGATTTATAAGGTTTCAAAACAAATTCCAGATTCGTGGCAGCTTGCTGCTTATCCTCAAACGGGCTTTTCTTCGAAAGCTTGATCGTTTGGGAGATGAAACTGAAATACTTATCCTGCTTCTCGTCTGCCGCCACAATCTCCGGCGTAGCTTTCGAGTCCTTGTTTGTAATGTAACAATCGTCCTCGATTCCATACCGGCGTTTATACTCAGCATGCAGCATGCCAATGCCTTGCGCCTCCACAAACTCGTCGGTCAGCGTGCCGATCAGTTTTCCATGAGCCCAGAAATGCTCGTCGTTCCGCGCCAAATAAAGCGGAGCTTCTTCTTTTACTTTCTTCATAATGAATATATTTTATGAGTTCAACTATACTATTTTTGTGCTTTAAAATTTTTGGAAAGCGCTGCGCACGTCTGCGCCGCCCTTTAAAATTTTTGGAAAGCGCTGCGCACGTCTGCGCCGTCCTTTAAAATTTTTGGAAAGCGCTGCGCACGTCTGCGCCGTCCTTTAAAATTTTTGGAAAGCCTGCTGCACGTTTGCGCCGTCCTTTAAAATTTTTGGAAAGCCTGCTGCACGTTTGCGCCGCCCTTTAAAATTTTTGGAAAGCCTGCTGCACGTTTGCGCCGTCCTTTAAAATTTTTGGAAAACGCTCAACAGGCGGTTGTCCGATTGCAAATTTAGGCATTTGCCATAGATAAACAAGCGTTTTGCGTGAGATTTTTTCGCAATTTCTCGCGAAAAATCCATCTTTAGCACTATTTTTTAGCACGGATTGTAAATAAATCATTACTTTTGCAGCAATTATTAATCAGAAAAACAAGTAATACGAAACAGACAGTACCACTCAGAATGCCGGGATTGTATTCGCCAAGCGAAAACACCCACCGGTTTTTACACTTTAAATAACGGAAAGCGTTCCTGTTCGTATTCACTTTTATAGCTGAGCTTTTGGCTCTTGTCTCTACTCAGAATACCGCCAATATTCACTCCAAGATGACAAGCAGTGTAAAGGTTCACGCTCCCACCATAGGGCGTGAACTGTTCTTGCTTTATTCTTGGAGGGTAACTTGGCGGTAACCTTGGGTAGAAAAAGCAACGAACGGTTCCGCCTTTCTTTTTACATTAATCTAAACAATTACAGTACAATGAAAATTTTAAGATTCGCATTTGTATTTTTTATTTTGGCAGCGAGCGTGGTAGGATGTAAGTATGATGATGAGGAGCTGTGGAACCGCGTGAACTCTTTGGAAGAGCGCATCGAATCGCTGGAAAGCCAGCTGACGAGCATGAACAAGGACATCTCGTCGATCAGCACGGTGGTCAATGCGCTGCAAAACAACCTCTCGGTGACAAGCATCGAGGAAACGGAAAATGGCTATACCCTTACGTTCTCGGACGACCAGAAAATCACGATTAAGAACGGGACGGACGGGGAAGACGGCAACGACGCGCCCATCATCGGCGTGGACCTCTTTGAGGGCAAATATTACTGGACGCAAACCATCGACGGCACGAAAACATGGCTTACGGACGCGAAGGGGAACAAATTCCCGGTGGCAGGCGAAAGCGGCGTCACCCCGCGGCTCAAAGTCAGCGCGACGGGCCATTGGATGGTAAGTTACGACAACGGCATCAGCTATACTGAAGTGCTGGACGAGAAAGGGAAACCGGTACAGGCCGTGGGCAAAGACGGTGAGGACGGCGAAGATGGCAAAGACGGGCACAACGGTTCGAGCGGAAGCGACGGCAAAGACGGCGACTCGTTCTTTAAAGACGTGAAGGTGGATGGCGACGAGCTGGTGCTGGTGCTTAAGGATGGGATGGAGATTAAAATTCCATTTACAGGTGAAGTTGAAACGGATGAAGGGACAACAATCGTAAGCGGAAGCATCGACTTGGAAGATGTCGAAGGGTTAAAAATTGAATCTCTGACGGGAGAACAAACGTTGGATAACGACAACTTCTCTATCAGCGTATCAGATTTGGAAGAATCACCTCAGTTGTTATTCGTCACTAATCAAGATGATGCAGTAATCATGATGGCTCGTTCTTTCTTTTCGAATGACAATAACAAAATTGGCGTAGAGAGCACAGCTTTTGCGTTAGTGGCGTCCCATCCTGTTTTCGCTCCTGTACCAAGAGAAGATTTTAATGAAGTAAAAGAGATGATCCTTGCATCTCCGCGCTTCCAAACTTTGTGTGATGAAGTTCAAAAATCCGTAGACGCACAACGTGATATTTTTGATACTACCAATACTGAACTATTGGTGGCGTTGAATAATGTTTTTGAGGATCTATGCGCGAATGAGCCTAATATAGAAGAAATTCTTCGGGCTTCAGTTGCTACACGTGCCGCAGAATTGGATATTGATACATATCCTTTTTATGTGGAACCTGGTACAAATAGTATCATCATAAGGAATACTAATTTGACACCTCCTTATGAATATACTGTTAAAAGACGAGATGAAAATAACGTATGGAACATCATCTATGACCAGGGCATGTTACCAACGAGGGAATCTTATGGCTGGAAAGATATGTTCAAACCTGCCTCGCAAATACATTTAGGAGATCCCATTGAAGTTGCTTTTTCCATAGATGGGGAATATCTGTTCTGCTTTGATAAAACAACAGAAAAAGCTGTCAATGAATTTCAAAAAGTCTTGATGCAAGATGCGCTTTCCATTATCGGAGGCAGAGATATTGGCAGTGAGTTAATAAGCGTGACCGGAGATATCACAAGTATGTTTCTTTCCGGAGCAGATCCTTTTGATTACATTAAGTACATAGCAGATAAAATCAAGGAATACCGCGATGAATTAGTGAACGGTCCAAAAGATCCAGGAAAGATGGCTCAGTTCTTGAACAGATTTAATCTGTTATATAATGGTATTACAGGAACAGCTAATGAAACTTTACGAATTTTGTGGGGATTTCAAGCTCCTCTGACTGTCGAATTTTGTGTAAGCTGTTTTGAAGGAGAAATATCTTCTTGCTCTCAAAGTGGATTGCAAATCACAAGTGGAAATGAGCAGGAAGGATATGCCAACCAGCGATTATTATTGCCATTGGAAGTACACGTAACATCTCTTAATCCTGATGATTGGACTGAAGCACAACCAGGATACCATAAAGTAAAATTTGAGGTTTTAACAGGTGGTGGTAGCGTTTCAGAAACAATTGTCGGGACGAACGACGAAGGTTATGCACAAACTTATTGGACTCTTGGCGAAGGAGAACCTGGGGATGAGCAAAAAGTAAAAGTAACCGTACTTGATATTACAACAGGTGCGGAAATTTCGGATCCGAAATATTTTACAGCTACGATAAAAGAACCGTCAGATATTACGATTCGCCTTGATTGGCATAAATTGAGTGGTAATACTGATATTGATTTACACGTAGTTGATCCATTTGGCGAAGAAATATATTTTGCACATATGCAATCTGCATCTGGTGGTTGGTTAGATAGAGATGATGTGATTGGCCCGGGTCCTGAACATGTTTATTGGGAAGATGCTCCGGCAGGCACCTACACTGTAAAAGTGCATTATTTTGGCAGTGAAAGCCAAGCCGTAACAAGCTATCAAGTTACAATTAATGCAAATGGCCAGACATACGGGCCATTTACTGGATCTTTAGGCTATCATCAAGAAGTTGTAATCGGAACGTTTACAATACCTGAATCTACAACGAGATCGGCAGGTTCGACATTCATAGAGAAAAACGAAATCTATGAAAATAAACAGTATGAGAAAAAGTCCTATCAGAAATAAATGTAATTTCTAAGTCTATTGAAAGAGAGGAGACGCGCCCTGCGTTTCCTCTTTTTTGGTTCACCCAGCATAGAGAAAGGGGCTGCCCTCCATTCGGAGAGTCAGCCCCTTGGCCTATTACCGCAAGATATTTCTTATTACATCATGCCGCCCATACCGCCCATGGCCGGATTCATGGCCGGAGCAGCTGGCGCATCTTCCTTCTTATCGGCGATGACACATTCCGTAGTCAGGAACATGCCTGCGATAGAGGCTGCGTTTTCAAGCGCTACGCGCGTCACCTTGGCCGGGTCGATAACGCCTACCGCACAAAGGTTTTCAAATGTATCGGTACGTGCGTTGTATCCGAAATCACCTGTACCTTCCTTTACCTTCTGTACGATGACTGCTCCCTCCTTACCTGCATTGGCTACAATCTGGCGGAGCGGCTCTTCGATGGCGCGTTTTACAATCTCGATACCCGTAGTCTCGTCTTCGTTATCGCCTTTCAGACCTTCCAAAGCCGAGATGGCGCGAATGTAAGCTACACCACCACCCGGAACGGTACCCTCCTCGATGGCAGCACGAGTTGCGTGCAGGGCATCGTCTACGCGGTCTTTCTTCTCCTTCATTTCCACTTCCGACGGAGCACCTACGTAAAGGACAGCTACGCCACCAGCCAATTTAGCCAGACGTTCCTGGAGTTTTTCCTTATCGTAATCCGACGTTGTATTTTCCATCTGCGATTTGATTTGCGCGATGCGGTCGTGGATGGCTTTCTTGTCGCCAGCACCGTTTACAATCGTCGTATTGTCCTTATTGACTACGATCTTTTCAGCCGTACCCAGCATATCCATCGTAGCACCTTCGAGCTTCATACCCTTCTCCTCAGAGATTACGATACCACCCGTGAGGATTGCGATATCTTCCAACATCGCCTTGCGACGGTCGCCAAAGCCCGGAGCCTTTACGGCGCATACTTTCAAAGAGCCACGCAAACGGTTTACCACCAATGTAGCGAGGGCTTCGCTATCGATATCTTCAGCGATAATCAACAACGGACGGCCACTCTGAACAGTCGGTTCGAGGATAGGAAGCAGGTCTTTGAGGACAGAGATTTTCTTGTCGTAGATAAGCACGTACGGATTCTCCATCTGGCATTCCATCTTCTCGGTATCCGTCACGAAATAGGGAGAGATATAACCCCGGTCGAACTGCATACCTTCTACGACGTCTACCGTTGTTTCTGTACCTTTGGCTTCCTCTACGGTGATGACACCTTCCTTCTTTACCTTCTGCATAGCCTCGGCAATCAGCTTACCGATTTCCTCGTCGCCATTTGCCGAAATCTTAGCCACGTGCTCTACCTTTTCGAACTTGTCGCCTACTTCTTCGGCCTGCTCCTTGATACTTGCGACTACCTTAGCGACAGCCTTGTCGATACCGCGCTTCAAATCCATCGGGTTTGCGCCAGCTGTGACATTCTTCAAGCCTACACCGATAATCGATTGCGCCAACACGGTAGCGGTAGTGGTACCGTCGCCTGCATTGTCGTTCGTTTTCGAAGCCACTTCCTTTACGAGCTGAGCTCCCATATTCTCGAACGGGTTTGCCAACTCAATTTCTTTGGCTACCGTCACACCGTCCTTCGTGATGTGAGGTGCACCAAACTTCTTTTCTACGATGACATTGCGACCTTTCGGGCCGAGTGTAACCTTTACTGCATTTGCCAACTCGTCCACGCCTTTTTTCAAGAGGTCGCGGGCTTCCATATCATATTTAATTTCTTTTGCCATAATTTTCTGATTAATTTAAGTAGTGATTTTGTTTCTTGTAATGCTATGATTAAATGATTGCCAAAATATCCGACTGGCGCATGATCAAGTACTTTTCTCCCTCTAATTCGATTTCGGTACCTGCGTACTTACCATAGAGCACGTTGTCGCCTACTTTGACTACCATCTCTTCGTCTTTTGTTCCGTTTCCTACTGCTTTTACTTCACCTTTCAGAGGTTTCTCTTTGGCTGAATCCGGAATAATGATTCCGCCTACAGTTTTTTCTTCTGCTGCAGCAGGCTTAATTAAAACACGATCTGCTAACGGTTTAATATTCATGACTTCTTATAATTTAAAGTTTATACTATTTATTTCGTTCCTTGTGAGCCTTATCGGTTCACGCCTATTCCCTTGCGAATACTGTGCCAAAATAGAAACAACGGACTGGGACTGCCATTTTTTCGGATTTGTCAGGCGAAAAAGGGACGACACAAAAAGCGGCTGCCAATCTGACAGCCGCCGTGTACATTTAGCGTAAGATCCGGATGTAATCGGACTTGCGGGGTTTGGGAGCTGCCGGCTCTGCAGCCGGATAGCCTACCGAAATGGCACCAATACCGATTAAACCGTCGGGCAGACCCCATTCCTTCATGAGACGCTTACCTTCGTCGGTGGCGAACATCTCCCGCTCGCGGTTGATCCAGCAACTACCCAGTCCCAAAGCGTGGGCGGCGAGCATCATGTTCTCCAGTACACACGAACCATCCTGCACAGCAAAGGGACAATCCGCCGAGGAAAATACCAATATATACGTCGGGGCATCGTAATAAGGATTGCCCGCCACCCCGCGGACGGCGGCATTCATCCGTTCCAACTGGGATTTCAGCTCCCCGTTTTGCACGGCTACGATGAAGGGCGACTGCAGCCCCATACCTGTCGGCGCATAGGTCCCGGCTTCGAGGATGGCATTCAGCGTTTCGTCCGGAATCTGCTCCGGACGATATTTGCGGCAGCTGCGCCGCGTTTTGATTACTTGCAAAAAATCTTTTTCCATACCGTTTCTATTTTTATTGGTTGATTCTTATTAGCCTTTCATACTTTTCAGCAAAGGTACTAATTTTCGTGCACAATAGAGGCAGGCGACGAGCGCAATCGCACCACCGACATATCCCACTTCGGCAATCGACAAACGAGTACAAATTACACCACCAATCAGGGCGCCGCTTCCAATCCCCACGTTGTAGATGCCGGAATAGACAGACATCGCGATGGCCGTAGCCTGCGG
The DNA here is from genome assembly GCA_944325335.1 of uncultured Parabacteroides sp. Classification (GTDB taxonomy): domain Bacteria; phylum Bacteroidota; class Bacteroidia; order Bacteroidales; family Tannerellaceae; genus Parabacteroides. Next base: position 7,788 of record CALUZR010000025.1, read on the forward strand.
AGCTACTTGGATGATTTCCGATTGGAACACCAAGTTGAAAATCGTAATCGCCAGTCCCCAGCAGAGGCAGAGCGCAATCGCACCCTGTTCGCTATAAGCCGCCGAACGCAAAAGGAGCAAGAACACAGCCAGCCCGAAGACGGCAAAACGGATGAATGCGAACGGATGCCGGTCATAATAACGCGAGAAAAGCACACTCCCTAAGATCCCAATCAACCCGAAGGCCGTCAGCACCCACGTGACTTGTGCATCTGCCAACCCAGCCACCTGGCTCAAGAAAGGTTCGATATAACTGTAACTCGTAAAGTGCGCCGTAATGGCTACCACCGTCAGGATATACACCGCAAGGAGCGCCGGAGTCTTGAGCAGCGCAGGCAACTTCTGGAGTGAAACGCTGTTACGACTCGGCACCTTGGGGAACATCATCCATAGCAACAGCATCACCACGCAAGCCGCTAACGCTACATAGAAAAACGTCATCCGCCAGCCTACATGCAACCCAATTGTACGCCCCAGTGGCAACCCGACAATCATCGCGATGGAGGTCCCCGTAGCAATCATGCTGATGGCAATCGAGCGGAACCCTTCGGGGGCTACCCGCACCGCAAGCGGCGTCACGATCGACCAGAAAACGGCATGCGAACAGGCCACGCCTATACGCGAAGCCATCAACATCGAATACCCTGAAGAAAAAGCGGATACGAAGTGGCTAATGATAAACAACGACAATACGCCGAGCAAGAGACGTCGGTTCTCGATGCGCGAAACCAGCAGCATTAGCGGAAGCGAAGCAATCGCCACCACCCACGCATAGACGGTAATAAGAAGTCCGGCATGCGCCTCGGTCGTATGGAAATCGGTGGCAATGTCGGTCAGCAACCCGATAGGGATGTATTCCGACGTGTTAAAAACGAAAGCGGCAAAGGTCAGTCCGACCACGGGGAGCCATTCCGCCAAGAGGCTCTTTTCCCGATTTTGAATCATTTCCATTGTCTTCTACAATACAAATCATTTCCGGACTTTATCCGGATTTTTGGCTATGAAATCTTTCCAATCGTTGTACCTCTTCTCAGACGTAGGACGGCTCGACTGGAAAAAATGGCAGACCGCCGCCGCTAATCCGTCGGTCGCATCCAATTGCGGGAGCATCGACTCTTGCGGGATGTGAAGATACTTCTGCAAGACGCCAGCAACTTGTTCCTTCGACGCATTGCCGTTTCCCGTGATGGACATTTTGATTTTCAACGGCGCATACTCGAAAATCGGGATATCGCGTTCCAACGCAGCTGCCATCGCTACGCCCTGTGCCCGTCCCAACTTCAACATACTCTGCACGTTCTTTCCGTAGAAAGGAGCCTCAATAGCAAGCTCGTCGGGATGATACGTATCAATCAGCCCCAAGACGCGCTCGAAGATTTTCTTCAGCCGGAGGTAATAGTCTACGTATTTTCCCAACTGGATGACGCCCATCGTCTCGAGCTTTGGTTTGTTGTCCAACACAAGTAGGATACCATATCCCATAATGATGGAACCCGGGTCGATACCTAAGATCACGCGTTCCTTTGCCATACGCCCTCCTTCGAAATGAACCGATAGCCTCCGAAGCCTTGCAGAGCATTCCGCTTTCTTCCCCACGACATGGGCACATTTACAGAAATGTAAGCTTCGTGTCTCATTTTTCCAAATCGATTTCTTCCAACACGGTGGTAAAGCCGGCCACTTTCGAGCCATAACGTTCCACCAATCGGCGAGAAAGAGCCCGTCCCTCCTGCTCCATCCAAAAGCGCAACGTATCCGCATTTTTCACCCGGAATTGAACCGCATAACTACGCCCCTGCTCTTCTTCTACATGAGGCAAAACCCGATGCAGAAGCGGGGAATGCACAAAGCCGCGCTGCGTCGCCTGCGGGACATATTCCTCCTTCAGAAAGCGGAGGAAATCGGCCTGCACCTCATCTTCCACGTGAAAAGTGATATTGTAAACCAACATAGCCAAAACTTTTACCTGATAACCTAAATACGACAACTTCCGCAGGGAATAAACACCTTTACGGGTAATTCCTACGGAAGTTGCACTATCTTTTATATTAAATTACAACTGAATCCAACGGATGAACGCGAAGTCCATGCGGTGAGGCAGATCCGGGTTCTTTGGATAAATACGGAAACCCATCTGCTGAGTTCCAGCTTCTGCCGGCGTCGCCTTCAAGCGGAAGAACATCTTTGTGCCTTCTTCCTTCTTCAATTCGAAGTCTTCTTTCGTCACAATCATCGGAACATGCTTTTCGGGATCGTCCTTCGTGATGACCATCTCGACGCCGATAGCACCTTGCAATTCGTGACGGTCGATCACCAAATCGAACGTTACCTCTTTTCCTACCACCGGTCCGTTTGTGGTAAAATCCGTATCGCTGGTGAATGAGCAAACTTCAATATTGTCCCAATGGGCAGCCACCTCTTCCTTCCAAGCGGCAATGGCTTTTGCTTTCGCGAAATTATCTTTCACCAAGACAGCCGAACGAGTAGCCAACTTCGAGTAGAAACGATCGATGTAATCATCCAACATACGCTTCATCGTATAGTTGTAGGCAATTTGCGACATAGAGTTCTTGATGTATTGAATCCAATCCGGAGAATATCCTTTGCTATTACGTGCATAATACGTCGGGATGATTTCCGATTCGAGCATCTGATAGATAGTCGCTGCATCCAACTGGTCTTGATACTGCTGGTTTTCGTATGTGCGCTTGTCGGTCAATGCCCAACCTGCACCTTCGCGATAACCTTCGTACCACCAACCGTCCAATACAGAGAAGTTCAATACACCGTTCATCTCAGCCTTTTCACCCGATGTACCCGAAGCCTCCAACGGACGGGTCGGTGTGTTCAACCATACATCCACACCTGAAATCAAATGCCGTGCCAGACGCATGTCGTAATTCTCCAAGAAAATAATCTTTCCTTCGAATTCCGGACGGCGCGAGATTTCGATGATATGCTTAATCAAGCCCTGGCCACCGCCATCAGCCGGGTGAGCTTTACCTGAAAATACGAACTGGATAGGGAATTGCTCGTTATTCACAATCTTAGCCAAACGATTCAAATCAGTGAACAACAGGTGAGCACGCTTATAAGTAGCAAAACGACGGGCGAAACCAATCAACAAGGCATTCGGGTTGATTTTGTCCAAGATGGAAACTACCTTGGCAGGGTCTCCTTGGTTCTTCAACCAAGTCGTCTTATATTCATTCTTAATGTATTTGATAAGCTTGTTCTTCAAGGTCTGACGGATGTTCCAAATCTCTTCATCCGGCATGCTTTGGATAGCTTCCCAATACTTCTGATTCGATTGGTCTTGATAGAAGTTCTTGTGGAAACGTTTGTAGAAGAACTCTTTCCATTCCGTAGCAGCCCAAGTCGGCATGTGGACACCATTCGTCACATAACCTACATGAAGCTCTTCCGGGAAATAACCTTTCCAAATCGGGGCAAACATACGCTGCGATACTTTTCCATGCAACCAGCTTACACCGTTAGCTTCCTGGCACGTATTCAAAGCGAACGTACTCATGCAGAACTTCTCGTTCGAACCCGGATTAGTACGTCCCATATCGATAAACTCCTGCCAGCTGATACCCAACTTGCCCGGGAACGCACCCATATAACGGCCAAACAAATCTTCGTCGAAATAGTCATGTCCTGCCGGAACCGGCGTATGTACCGTATACAAAGAAGAAGCACGAACGACTTCCAATGCTTGATCGAACGACAAACCTTCCTTTTGGATATAATCCACCAAACGCTGTACGTTGATCAACGCGGCATGTCCTTCGTTGCAATGGTAGATCTGCTTCTTGATTCCCAACTTATCGAGCATCAAGATACCACCGATACCCAACAAGTATTCCTGCTTCATGCGGTTTTCCCAATCACCGCCATAGAGCTGGTGCGTAATCGAACGGTCCCATTCGCTATTCTGAGGGATATCCGTATCCAACAAGTAAAGCGGAATACGGCCTACGCCCACCTTCCAAATGTTGGCATATACCGTACGTCCAGGGTAAGGAACCTCCACGATCATCGGTTCGCCATTTTCTTCCATTACCTGTGTAATAGGCAGAGAGCTGAAGTTTTGCGCTTCATAATTTGCGATTTGTTGTCCATCCATCGACAAAGTCTGTGTGAAGTAACCGTAACGGTATAAGAAACCTACGGCACACATATCGATGTTGTTATCGCTCGCTTCTTTCAAATAGTCGCCAGCTAAAATACCCAGACCTCCGGAATAAATCTTCAGCACATTGGTTAAACCATATTCCATGCTGAAGTAAGCCACAGACGGTTTCGTCGCGTCCGGCTTCACATCCATATATTTTCTAAAATCGCTGTAAACCTTCTTGATTTCAGCCATTAACTCTTCATCAGCCAAGATTTCCTCAATACGTTGGAAAGAAAGGTTCTGCAGCAACTGCACAGGGTTTCCTTCCGTTTTTTTCCAAAGAACTGGATCAATCTTTCCGAATAGCTTAGCGCCTTCGTAATTCCACACCCACCATAAGTTAGTGGACATTTCTTTCAAAACTTCCAAAGAACTCGGAAGCTTGGATTGAGAATAGACCTCTTTCCAAATCGGGTCATTTGATTTGATTTTCATATAGTGAAGTTTAATGTATATTTCTACTTTTTCCTTGCTTTTACGCCTATGTTTAATTGACCGGGTGCAAAGATACAACTATTTTTTTGATTAATAGCTACTTTTTTATTTATTCCTTTCATTTGCTTTTGTTAAAGCGATCGAGAAGGCTTCCTTATAGTAAGTTATGAACCGACTCCATTCCGCCTTTTGCGCTAACGCAAAGCAATGATTTCGAATCGATAACCTTCCTTTCTCGTCTGTATTCGAAAGGTCTATGATCTGTTCTTTGATTGCTTCCGCCACGTCAAAATAATTGAAGTCCGTACGCTCGATAACCGATACGCCTTCGTGGATATCTTTACCCGATACGCCTGCCTTCAACGCCCAAAGTCCGAAACCGGCCAAGTTGGTAGTAATCGTAGGGATTCCGAATGCCACGCTTTCGAGCGGCGTATAACCCCACGGTTCGTAGTAGGAAGGATAAACTGTCGCGTCCATACCTATTAATATATCGTAGTAGGACTTGTTCAAGATACCGTCCTTTCCATCCAGATAGCACGGGATGAAAATAATCTTCATTTTCGAAGATTGCGTATTACGGAATCCGGCATTTCCTATATAATTGATCACCCGGTCGCTCTGCATTTCATTCAGCCAATGGGTAATGTAAGGGCATTGCAACGCTTCGTGCGTCTCGTAATCATGCTCGATAGCCCATTTTAAATCGCTTCTCGCCTCGCGCACCCAAGCTGGGACAAGGACAAAGGCAATGGCCTCTTGCTGTAATTCGCCACAGGTACGCACTCGGTTCATGGCCGTGATAAACACATCAATGCCTTTATTCCGGTATTCATAACGTCCGCTGGTCGAAATCAAGAGGGCATCCGGGTCGATGGGATAACCCAAAAGCTTCTCGGCCATATTGATCAACACCTTCCGTGCCCCCTGTCTCTTCTTTGTATAAAGAGGTTCGGCGGGGACGAAGTTCGGCTCGAACCCGTTCGGGGTCACGATATCTGGTGCTTTATCCAGCAATTGGCGGCATTCGCGGGCGGTTATATCGCTCACGGTCGTAAAGCAATCCACGTGATGGGCCGTTTGCTTTTCGATCGAATGCTTAGCTTCCATGTTCAGTTCGTAGGCCATCTGGTCGCCATTGTATCCATCCATATAGGCATACAAGGCTTTGTTGTTTCCCGCAATCGAACGGCCGATGGAAGTCGCATGCGTCGTAAAGAGCGTCGCCACCTTCGGTAATTGCATCTTTACATACAGGGCGCCCATGCCCAGCATCCATTCGTTGAAGAGGGAAGCCACCCGTTTGTCTTCCAACTTATAATAATGGTAGAAGCTTTCTATCACCTTCCCCACCGCATACGCGAATATGCAAGATTCGTCATAATCGCCATACGCATGGAGCGAGTTCACTTGGAAATGTTCCCACATCGTATAAAAGAGGGCATCCCGTTCGCTAAAGAAAGGTTTGAAGTCGACCAAGATAACCGGAGGTTGCCCCGGCACGTCCCAACGTCCTACCTTTACCTGCAGCCCTTCTTCGGCTTCCGCGTGGGCTTTCCATGCGTCAAACAGGGTATTATCCTCGATAAAGTCGGCCGGTTGCGTTTTATCCCAGATGTCCGGACCTATAAAAATAATCTTGTCGTGCAACATCTGTTGCAACGTATGCGCCTTAGTAGAAAGAACCGTATAGATTCCTCCGACCTTATTACATACCTCCCAACTACTTTCGAAGATATATTCTGGCGTAATCTCTATGTTCGTCATTCTTGCTAATTATTAATGTAAGTCTTACGAGAGTGCAAAGATAACAATTTTTGCGCTTTTATCTCGAATGCTTCTTGATTTAATCGCAAATATTCGTAGCTTTGTGGATATTCATAAAAAGTTACGATTATGGCAAACAAGAGAATTTTGAAGAAAGAGATTAGTTGCACGGCTGGGAGTTTGTTCTCAGAAGCTTTATTTTGTGCATTGTATATCCCTGGAACGGATAGGGAAAAGGCCGATAAACTCATGGCCCGCATCCTCGACATGCAGGATGATTTCATCCGCCGGGTAGGAAAAACGGACGGAAAAGAGAATCCGGCAATCGTTAAATCCTACTATAAGAAGTTAAAAGCCGAACTACAAGCGGAAGTAAACGATATTGCCAAAGAAATCGGCGAACTGAGCAAGTAAACCAGCCGGGGCGGGCGGAATCTCCGTCGGATGCCTACCGAAAGTCCAAACGATAGGGAGGAAAACTTTCCTCCTTAACGGGCAATTCTATAAATATCGTCGATATTTGTACACGTATCGTCGATATTTGTATATCTTTAGCCTAAAGATACAGAAATATCGCCGATACGCGAAGAATTGCCGCCTATCACGGGAACTTTCCATAGGCATGCGTGGAACTTTTCACGCCTATGCACCGGACTTTTCACAAGGGTTTCTTTCCATACTTATATAATAATGTATAGACAAAAAGAATAATGATACAGACGATATGCAAATACCTGATGCGGAAAACAGGCTGGAAGACGGCTTCCCTCGAAGGTTTTGAATTGGAAAAATGCGTGATATGCGTGGCGCCCCATACGAGTAATTGGGACTTTATTATGGGCAAATTGTTTTACTCGTCGATTGGGCTGACCGCCGGCTTCCTGATGAAAAAGTCGTGGTTCTTCTTTCCCCTCGGACTGATACTACGGGCGATGGGCGGAATACCGGTGGAAAGGAGCGCGCATACGTCGCTGACCGACCAAGTGGCCGAGCAATTCCGCCAGCACGACCGCTTCCAAGTGGCCATCACGCCCGAAGGAACCCGCCAACGTGTCTCTGAATGGAAAAAAGGATTCTACTTTATCGCCCTGAAAGCACAGGTGCCCATCCTGCTCGCCTATATCGACTATGCGCGGAAAGAGATAGGGACGCTCGGCATCTTCCACCCGACGGGCGACGCCGAAAGGGACATCGCCCAAATCCAAGCCCGCTATAAAGGCATCCAAGGATACCATCCGGAGAATTTTGCGTAGCTTGATGGATGTTTAAACGTCATGTACTACATTATATAAATAGGTATGAGAAACGATATACGAATAAGTCTCGTCCAATCCCCTATCGCGTGGGAAGACAAAGCGGCCAATTGGGAAGCATACGAGAAGCGCTTGGCTCCGTTGAAAGGAACAACAGACATCGCCCTCCTTCCCGAAATGTTCACCACCGGCTTTAGCATGGAGGCGGAAAAGCTGGCAGAGACGAACGACGGGGAAACCCTCCGCCGCGTAAAAGCATGGGCTTCAGATTTCGGCATGGCCATCGCCGGGAGCTTCATTGCCACCGAAGGCGGGAAATACTTCAACCGAGGCTTCTTGGCGGAACCTTCCGGACGAATTACTTTCTACGATAAGCGGCATCTCTTCCGCATGGCAGGCGAAGGGCAAATCTATACGCCAGGAAAGGAGCCGTGCATCGTCTCTTATTTAGAATGGAATATCTGCTTGCAAATATGTTATGACCTGCGCTTTCCCGTATGGAGCCGGAATCAAGGAAAGGCATACGACCTGTTAATCTATATGGCGAATTGGCCCGAAGCACGTGCCTCGGTATGGCAACCTTTGCTTATGGCGAGGGCTATCGAGAACCAAGCCTACGTCTGCGGCATCAACCGGACGGGATTAGACGGGAAAGGATTCCGTTATCGGGGCGACTCCGCCCTTTTCTCGCCCAAAGGGAAGAAACTGCTGGATGCGTCCGATGTAGAAGAAAGCATTCTCACCTATACGCTTTCCGCCTCCGAACAGGAACGCTTCCGCGAGAAATTCCCTGTTTGGCAAGATGCAGACGACTTTGTAGTGCATCATTAGAAATCGAGCGTCAATTGCGTATTGCCCATGAGGTTGAACGACATCCGATGATAAGGCGTCGTACCATGAAGGGCAATAGCTTCCCGGTGTTTCTTTGTCGGATATCCTTTATTATGTTTCCAATCATAAGCCGGATATTCCGTATCCAACCGGTTCATATAATCATCTCGATACGTCTTGGCTAAGATAGAAGCTGCCGCAATCGGGAGATATTTCCCATCGCCTTTGACAATGGTCGTATGCGGCACGTCTGGATAAGGATTAAAGCGATTCCCATCTATCAATAAATGCTCGGGGCGCACCTTCAATTGGTCGACGGCGCGATGCATGGCCAGGAAGGAGGCATTCAGAATGTTGATTTGATCAATCTCTTCGGGCGAAACGATGCCGATAGCCCACGCCACCGCTTCCCGCTCGATGACTTCCCGAAGTGCATACCGTTGCTTCTCGGTCAGCTGCTTCGAATCGTTCAACCGTTCGTCTTTGAAATCGGGAGGAAGAATGACGGCCGCCGCATAGACAGCACCCGCCAAACAACCTCGTCCCGCCTCGTCGCATCCTGCTTCCACGACGCCTTTGTGCAAATAAGATTTCAGCATCAGCGTTTCAATTCAAATCCTACCTTGGCGCCATCGTATTGCTCGGCGAGGCTATTGACTGCCTTCAACGTCGTACTTCCCGATATCGTGGAAAGCTTGCCCAAGAAATCCAACAACTTGTCTGCATTGAAAAGAAGCGCGAGCTGGTCGTTCGTCAGCACCACTTCGGCCGATTGTTTCGCCAGTTGCAACTTTTGGAATTTGCCATAGCTCAGCTGGATGGTCTTGTTCGCTGCATCCAACTCATACGTACCGCTGATGTTCTTTCCTTTAAAAAGACACGTAAAAGTACCATCATTATTGAAGGTATACTTAAATGTTCCCTCTTTGAGGCCAATCTTATCGCAATAGGTTTGCAATTTCTTTTCGATTTCGCCCGACGCGGCACTGGCGGCCACGTTCTTCAGCGCATTGTCGCCTTCGAGCATGACGGCAGGATTGACATACGTCCAAGTCCCGACCAAGTTCTCCGCCGTTAGTTCCTTACCGCCCGTCAACGACGTCACGGCATCTTTCACCACGCCCGACTTCAAAATATCCTTCAACGATTGCGCTTCCACGCTCGCCGATAACCCAGCCAAGGCCAACAGCCCGGCACATACGATAAACTTTCTCATCATTCTTTTCCTTTCTATCTTTTTCAGGTCTAATGAAGACTTGATTTGTTAATATATATCTATATTTCGCCTCGCAAGCACTTGGGTAGTTAAAATATATCTATATTCCAGTTCACAAGTGCTTGAAAAGCTAAAATATATCTATATTCCGGCTCACAACTGCTTGGGAAGTTAAAATATATCTATATTTTCACCTCACAACTACTTGTGAGCCGAAATATAGCCTTTTTCGCTCCTCACAACTACTTGTGAGACGGAAAATAGCTATTTTTTACCCCTCACAAGTGCTTGGGAGACGAGGAAACCGCTATTTTCATACCTCGCAAGCCCTTTCGAGCTGCCCAAATGCCTTTTTTCGTGCTTTACGCATCATTTAATCCAAAAACAAGGCGAAAGTAATCATTTTTATGATTAGTTTTGCACGATGTAAAACAAAATCTAACCAAACATGAGACAAAAACAGACATGGGGCGCAGCCAAGTGGATGCTTGGACTGGCTATTATGGGTTGCTCGTTCTCCGTTCAAGCACAGGAGCAACCTAAAGTACAAGGATTTGTGCATGAACAATCGAGTGAAAACGATTATACTTGGCCTACGGATTCGCTCGTGCTAAAGAAACTGGACGCATGGCAGGATTTGAAATTTGGCGTGCTGTTCCATTGGGGATTGTATTCCGTTCCTGGGATTGTAGAATCATGGTCTATCTGCTCGGAAGATGTGGATTGGATTCCGCGCGACCAGAAATGGAACTACGAGGATTACAAGAAATGGTATTGGGGCTTGAAGGATGAATTCAATCCCGTAGATTTCAATCCGGAACAATGGGCAGACGTCATGGAAGACGCAGGCATGAAATACATGATTTTCACAACGAAGCATCACGACGGTTTCTGTATGTTCGACTCGAAAGAGACAGACTTCTCTATCGCACACGGCGCTTTCAAGGATAATCCTAAAAAAGACGTGGCACGTTATGTATTTGATGCGTTCCGCACGAAGGATTTTATGATTGGCGCTTACTTCTCGAAACCGGACTGGCATTCGCCTTACTATTGGTGGCCCTATTATGCCACGGCCAATCGCAACGTGAATTATAAGATTGCCAACCACCCGGAACGATGGCAGAAATTCCAAGAGTTCACCTACAACCAAATCAGTGAATTGATGCACAACTATGGCCATTTCGACATTCTTTGGTTGGACGGCGGATGGGTCGGCGGCAAGAGCCAAGACATCAAAATTGACCACATCGTAGACATGGCACGCGAAGCACAACCCGGCCTGATTACCGTAGACCGCAGCATGCGCAACAAGCACGAGAACTACCAGACGCCCGAACGCGGCATCCCGGAAAAGCAACTCAACTATCCGTGGGAAAGCTGCATCACGCTGAGTAACGACTGGGGTTGGACACCGAACGCCCCCTATAAATCATCTACCAAAGTAATCGACCTGCTTACCGAAATCACAGCAAAAGGTGGCTGCTTGCTCCTGGGCGTAGGTCCGACACCGAAAGGCATCATCGAACAACCGGCCGTCGACATCCTGCACCAAGTGGGCGAATGGCTCCGCGCCAACGGACAAGCCATCTACAATACCGAAACGACCCCACATTACCAAGACGGCAACGTATGGTTCACCGCCGACAAAGACGGCAAGACCCTCTACGCCATCTATGCCCTGCCCGACAAGGAAACGCTCCCCGAAACCATCGAATGGAGCACGAATATCCCTAAAGGCAAAATGACCATCCTGGCCAACGGCAAGCGGGCTAAATACGAAGTCGAGGGCGACAAGGTGAAAGTCACCCTCCCGAAAGGACTAAAGAACGAACCCGTAGCTTTTAAGTTTGAGAAGAAGTAACAAAAAGCTGATGATAAAAAAATCGAGTAGGCAAAGAACGCTATGGAAGTTCTTGCCTACTCGATTTTAACAAGACAAAGTTTATCCTAATTATATCTCACTAAAGAAATCCACCATTTCTTCTTCTGATATTGCCGGAGCTTTTGCTGCTCTTTCTTCTAATTCTTCTTTCATTTTTGCGCCAGTCATACTTATTGCTTCACAATCATCCCATTTACTCATATCAACAGAAGCTTCGCGAGGTAATCCTTCCTCTGTAAATGTTTGCTCATATTCAGCCAAAAGTTTCCTTACATTCTTTAATGTTTCCCTATTTGCTTTGATCTGCTTAATTTCATCCCCTGTCAATAAAGTTTCTAATAAAGATGCAGCAGCATTAGTTCCAGCACCGACTGCGGCACCTTTACCTCCAGATAGTACACCTCCAGCTATAGCACCTTTGGCTGCATTAATTCCAACTTTCGCCAAAATACTACCTACCGCTTTCCATGAATCAGTAACGTATTTTTTAGCAACAGTTAAATCATAAAGCTTTCCGTCATTACCTTTTAGCTTGTAGACATACTTATCCGTGCCATCTTCATTTTTGACCTGATTTCCATTTTCATCTACAATGTTTACCTTCATTACTTCGAAGTTTACAGGTTTAATAGCCTTCTCAACCTCCTTTTTCAACTCTTCTTCCGATTGTTGATCATCAGAGGTTGTCTGTTCTGTTCCTGTAACAACTTCTGCCGCCTTCTTTACCTTGTTCAAAAACTTTTGTGCAGAAACTGTTGATGTTCCCAAAATCATCGCTAAAGCGACAACTACACTTTTCAATAAAATACTTCTTTTCATTTGAATAACTATTTAAACGATTAATAAAAAATTATTTGATATACATTTTCAATCGAAATTGTTTTTCCATATAAGTTCCTTTTGCTTGGAGCAAAAAATCAGAAACACTCATATAGTAAATCTTAATTCCACTCTTTTTATCAGGTCGAAAAATAAAACCTTCAGGAAGTGGATTACGGTTCAATTCTATTTCAGCAATACCATTCGAATTTGAAATACCGACTTGTTTGAAATTAAACGGTTCTTTCTTCACCATTTGTTCAAATTTACGATCTGAAGAAAATGAAGCAGACGAAACAGAAGGCGAACCATTATATGTCCAAATTTCCACATTTGGTATATAATTACCTTCACTTAAGGTCCTCCATTCTACTATAGTAAACTTTACCTTTAAAGGCATATCTTCTACAAATGTCTTCAGTTTATCTCGACGTTCAAGATAGACATCATTCGGATTATAATTATCGTAGATATACTGATAATAATCGATTGCAGCTCCAGCATAATCTGCAACCTTAAGTTGTGTAGCATTACCTGCCTTTTTCATTTCTGCCAAACCTTTAACTGCAACGGCTGCAAGTCGTTCATAATGCATACAACTATCGCAATATGCCATTGATTCAAAAATGACTGGACGCATATTTTCTTCTACGTCACTAGCTTCTAAAGCACTTTGATAAGCAGCTCGTGCTTCTTTGTACTTACGCATTCCATAAAGACTTCGCCCTTCATTCAGGAAAGCACTACTTTCTGTTGCATAAACCATTTTCTTAACAACCAAAGGTACCACTACATAATAGCATTTATCTCTTGGATCAAGATCTCCAATATTTAAAGATAAATAATTAGAACTGTCAGCATAAAGACTTATATTTGAAATCTCCGACAAATATATATCCGCAGTTTGTTTCTTTTGACGAAGTTCATCTATTTGTCGATCCTGTTCTTCCCATTCTTCATCTGATTTCTTACTGGTATCTTCCAGCAATGCTTTTAACTTCCTATTTATAACAGAAGTATCAGAACGTGCTTCTAGCAAATTTTCTATTGGGACTATTACATTAATAATAATTTGATCGTCTGCACTAACTCTACGACTTATAGTTGCTTTTAATTTAGGTGAACAAGAAACTTGAAGACTTGGAATCGTTGTACGAATTTCTATTTCTGCCTCAGAAGCATTCATTCTTCCTGCTGCAGCTCGTTGTTGTGGTTCAATACGAATGGGATTAACTACCATCTCAATACGATATGCATAAAGAAAATCCTTTTGTTTCATAGTCACCACAAAATCTGTTGTATACGCGCTACCTGTTTGATGTATTTCCATATGTGGTTGTTCTACCTCATCAAATAACACCCGATATTCATAAAAACCATCTATATTAGGTTTCTCACTTCGCTTTATAGAAGAATACTCAGCATTTGTCGCTCTAATAACCAAATCCTTATATTTCGACAAAAGTAGTACACCACGTTTACCTCCTAAATCAGCAAAGCAATCGTGTTCCATATCACGGCTATGCGAAATATAATCCGTTTGTGCTTGCACTGAGAAAGCAAACCACAACAATAACCATATACTAATTATATATTTCATACTCATTTCTATTTTTAATACTTACAAATCAAATGCTCCTAAAGTAGATATATCATCATCCGGTTGTTGCCGTACACCTCCGACCCACTCCGGTTGCCAAGTACGCACATGGATAATAGGATCGCCCCCATTCTCCGGAAATTCCCATAACAAGAAAAGATAACCTTCATCGCTATAGCTACTCGAACGCCATTCTTGCCGCAAACGAACACCATACATAGTATCGTTCACACGAGAACGGGTAATTCCTGCACACCCTCCAACTTCTCCATTCTCACCAATCTCACTAAATTTGACATCGATCCATTTATTACGTGCAAACGCTCGTCTCAAATTTAGTATGTATTGTTCCTTAGATTGTTTAGTATACTCTACCTTCTGGCTAAACCCTCCGAAATCACCTCCATTTCGAACTGTCACCACTTTTCCGGTAATAATCAAGGCATCGTCGCTGAATATTTTATTGATAAAGTCAATATCTTTCTGGTTATAGGCCGTGCGGAAACGTTCGATGTATTGCAAGATAATCATCTGCTTCTCTTTTTCCACCACACTTCCACAACGCTCCATACTTTCAAACATGTGCCCATCAAGCGCTAAACGAAAATCCGTAATATTCCCGCTGGCATCAAACTCGACCACAGCTTCCTGATAATTTCCTACGCCAAAATCCTCCTCTTCTGGTGTAATAATTAAAGGAATATGGCTGACCATCATCGTTCCGTCCTTAAATATCCAACAGCGTTCGACCACTTCTTCGTCATCACAATAAAAAGGTGTTACTTCCCATAAACGCACCAATGACTTAAGCGCGAAGTCGTCCATACGGAAGTTCTTCGTCGTTAATATACTTTTGGCTCCTTGTGCCCGATTTATTTCGGTTAAGACCGTACCTAAATTCTGAGCCGCCGTATTTAGCGCAGCAGGAATCTCTATTCCTTCATCTACTGTTAGTGTAACCGTAACCGCGTTCACTTTATGCATACCTAATAGAAATAGGCACACAAACAACATCCACTTATTTATCAATTTCATATTCATTTCCTTTTTTATAATTCAAATCCAATAGCACCACATCCGCTGTAATTTTTTACACCATCAGGTTTGTTCGTTTTTACATTTTTCCGTTCACTACCCGGAGTAAGAACAGCAACTACTTTTCCTTCTCGATTATAAATTACCAAATAACAAGCATCTGGATTATCCAAAGATGCATAGCGCGCATAACTCTTAATTTTCCCCTGAGCTTTCATTTCTTTTATTTTATTTGCCATATCACTATATTCCGTACAAGCAGCTATCAAGCCAACTACTTCCGGTAGAGATTCTTGCAACGTTTCTTCTACAGCAGGAAGATTCTTATTCTCTATCATGACGGCATTTTCGGTCGGAATAATATCGCTTTTCCGAACATAGATAAAATAACGAAACATATTCGTACCACGAGGCATCGACAACGTAGTCCATAACTCTTCCCGGTTATTGACTACCAAATTGGCACTACCTTTCAACTTCTTTTGTGTAGCCACCCATTTATTTACTTCATCACAGAGTATTTCTTCCGCATAACTTTTTGCTTCTTCCTCGGTCGGAGCCGTAGATTCTGCATAAAGATATTGCGAACTTTTCTTTATCTTGTTAATTTGTTTTTTTACCTCATCCACCGGTTGTCCTGCCCACAAAAGAGTGAATGAAAAACAAGAAAGCAGCGTTATGAATAAAAATTTTATCTTCATCATTTATCTGATTTTATATCGTGAATAAAAAACTTTTCCGTTATATTTTGCAAAGGTGTATATACATACAACGTTCCTTTAGCTTTTCCGCCTTTTCCATACAAAATACTAAGAGGAAATTGAATACTAAGCATATGGTTATAGGCCATCTTATGGTTTACTGCAAACAAAGTAGCTGTAAGCATTTCCTCCGTATATGTTTTCTTTCCCAAATAGAATCGACAATATTCTTGTTGACAGTAAGACAGAAACTGTTGCAAAGTAATTTCCATGTGAGTCTTCGCATAACCATATTTATCAATGGTTAATTCAAGTAGTATTTCTTGTCCAAAACAACCTGTCAACAATATATTATTGAGACTTTGCAAAGGTTTCAATGTATCAATCAAAATACGCATACACCCAGATGACGCATGTAAATATAAGTCGGAACGGATCATATCTGTAAGATAATTTCCATTACTGGCAATCAGTAAAGTATCCGCAGATGATATACGGCTATCTTTCCACGCCTGCGGCAACGTATCAGGTAATAAAAGAGGTTCTATGCGCTGAATATTCCGCTCAAATATATTCTCTAATTCCACCGCATCAGCCCCAACTATTAACTGATAATCTGCCGGTATCTGCATACAAACTTTTTGTTTGCCACTTCCCCATTCAACTATATAACCATGTCTTTCCTTTTCATGAAATGCAAATGGCAATTCTGGATTCCTATTCAATAAAGAAACATCTCCTTCCAAGAAAGAAACATACTCTCTATTGGCCGCCTCCAGTTTGTCTTCTTCTTCCATCACATCTTGTGCCAACGCGTAACGTTCAATAAAGTCCAATACCAATTGCATATCGTAGTCTTTTATCAAACGGCTATCGAACAATTTATATCCTATATGAGACACATCCCCATAATTATTCGTCCGTATGCGCAGTTGTTTCCCCGCAAAATACCACGTAGAATCATTATCCACATTTTTACCGATTGAATCAGGTAATTCTATCTTAATCGCTTTAGCAAGCGTTTCCAAACAACGAGTATGAAAAGATGTGGCAGCACTCACGTTTATCGTAAATGCTGTCCACATTCCTATCAATATGAAGGGTATAAACTTCATGGTTTTATAGCCGTTTTATTCCCATCATGTTCCCAATAACCTAATCCGCAGATTCTGCCATCACGGAATTCCCCCTCAAACGTATCGCCCGGATTGGCAATGAAATCTTTGGATGAAACAATTTGATGTCTTTCCTTATAAGTAATCATTCCATATCCATGCGGCTTTCCATTCTTCAAATCACCATGATAAGTACCATATCCCAAATCGATCGTACCTTTGCCATCCAACACTTGCGGTGTGGTAGATGTAGATTCTTCCACCACTTCAGGTTCACCCGTAACTTCAGGCGTAGTTTCCTCTACCGGAACTTCCTCTATGGCTGTTGAATCTACCGCTACAGGTTCTTCTGTTGGGAAATCTACCGAAGTATTCTCTTTCGGGCTTTTTCCCATAGACAACATAACCCCGATCGCAATGGCAGCTACCACTACCAAACCTCCGACAATCATCAACACTTTCTTTTTACCAGAAGGATCATCTTTCTTTCCTACATGTTCCTTCAACGGTTGATGACATAAAGGACATTCAAACTCTCCTCCAAGTTCGATCTCGACAGGTTTATTGTAATTGTCACAATCAATATTCTTACAAATACCTACTTTCTTTGCCATAATCTTATTCTAATTTTAAATCGTTATCACATAATTTCTCTGCTGCTGCATTAAAGGCTATGAACATTTGGTTGTTCTCGTTTCCTCCAACCAAAGGAAGCAAAACATTATCCAATGTTTCTCCCATTTTCAGCATCAATTGGTCTTTCTTCTCCCGATGCTTGTAGTTGGTGTTCATCTCTTCCAATACCCTTCTGCGTAACATGGAAGCATCCATCGCCCGGGTAAGTTTACTTAACTCTTTAAGTGTTTCCAGCATATTGTCGCCCACTGTAATCCATCGGCTAATACGTCCCATTTTATTCTTTTCACCCGCAAAAGCCTTTGTCTTTTCTCCGGTTTCCGCATCTTCCCGTTCCACGATAATGCCCTCTATGGAGTAAGCCAACAAGATTATCGGAATGAGTTCCTTACTTGATTCTTCTGTACTTTTATTAAAGAGTGCAGGCAATGGCTTTGTAAAGCTTTCGGTATGTACGACCATTCGGTTTACTTCACTTCGCGTCAGTATATCATACTTTTCCTTCAATACTCGTACATTGTCTACATAGCGAAGCGGGAAACCACTATGTGCCGTAATGACTACGATTTGGTTGCTCTTGAAGTTCACCGATACATCCATATCTTTATTAAATGGAATCGTTCCGCTTTCACCAAAGTCCTTGATAAAATCGTTCCGGAAAGTGTCATCATCTTCATAAAGAGGTAAAGACAATTGGATAATCTTTTGATGGTTGGCTGCCGTCTCCGGACTTCCTTTTCCCTCTTCCGATCCATTAAACGGCAAGAAACTCTGAGCTGCATTATAGATTTCCTTCACGAAACGTTTCCGTTTCTCCGGCGTACTGCACTCCGTATTGCGCAACTTATCCAAGATATTCACGTTTACCAAACGCATATTAGCATTCTTCTTGGAATAGTCATCTAATTCCTGACGTGCTTTCTCAATGCAAGCCTTGAGAGTAATCTCTTGCAGGGCGCTTGCGTTTATCTTCTTGGCCAACGTACTGAAGCCGGCATTCGTCGTATCTACCGATTCGATGATGCTTGTACGCAAACTGGTGGAGTGTTTCTTTTGATTCTCTTGATTCTTCAGGAATCCTTGCACCGTATTTCGTACTAACCGAGGATCATATTCCTTCACCACTTCGCCCTTCATATCGCTCGTCTCCGCATCGCTCAATTTACATTTCTCTTCCGCTTGTTTCTTCATAGTTACGGCGAAATCATCCAATACACGCATGAAAGGCTCCACACTGTTCGTATTCAATAAAGTAAGCATATTGATCACTTCCCGCAATAACTTCACTGCATACGTATAAGCCAATATCGTAGTCATCAGCGTCATTTGTTCCCTCTTCGCATCAGCAAAACGGCCAAATGTCTTGCTGGAAGCATTCGTCACCGCATCCTTCAGCCAGCCAATATTATTCCAATCCCGCCGAATATCCTCTAATTGATTAGCCAAATCTTCATTCAAATAAGCAGATCGCTTTGTAATCTTATGATTGAATCCGTCTATCCGTTCCTCACACTGTGCAATCAACACATTAATATACTTGTGGACTTCAATAATAGACATATTGCCAACCTTCCAATTTGCAAAGAGATTATTTTCTACACGACGACATATTTCTTCCGCAAAACCACCCATTTGAGACTCGTAGTTTTGATAGAACTTATTCACGCCGCATCCTCGGTACATAGAGTCGTAAAAGTTATCGCAAAGCTGATTGAACTCCTCAAGCCATTCCTTCTTTTGGCACTCACTCTGCACGTCTTGTTTATAACGGTCGATATAGAACTCCCACCCCTGCACAATCGGTTTCCAATTCGCCACATGCTTTTCTATCGACGGCAATGGCTTGCTCAACATCAGGTAATCATCCGCAAGCAAATTGGATTCTATCTCTTCCGGTTTACGGACACGTTCTACAAAATCTTTGCCTACCATATCTTCCGTACACTCAATATAACCGCGGGCATCATCCCACAATCCATAAAGCATTTGCATCGAAGCTTGACGGGCAAAATGATAAGCACCATATTCCACCACTTCTGTTTCCGGATACTCGATGCGTTTTACCCCAAAGGTCATGAACTTACGACTATGTACCGGCTCTTTTATTTCATTTTCTTCCGGAAGCAAACCATTATTCTCGTTTGTCTCCAAACGTGCCATCTTGCTTCCATTTTGCATGGACGAAGCTACAATCTTTTGGAAGAGGAAATCGCCAACAATCGTAGGTAACACCTTATGTAAATTTACCTCTTTTCCTGCTTCGTTTACATTGGTATAAAGATAAGCCATATCAAATGCATCCTGCCCCTTCAGCAAGCGGCGAACATTTCCATATTCATCCGTATTCCCTTTCACATCAGTCGGATAATACCGGCCTACCGACATGGCATTCAATTCCAACAAAGCAGCATATCCGTTAGGTTGGTAATAACGGTTGCTATCTTCACCGCCTGGAATCTGAATGATTTTCTCCGGTACGTAGAGGTAAAGCTGTATTTTATACTTGGTTCGGTCGTCGCCTGTCCGTTGAAACTCATTTCGTATTTGCGTCACGGCATCCACAATCGACCCGGAGCCTGTTCCTCCACCTAAACCTGCACAAATATGAAACGTTACATCGTCCACATCTTCTTTTTCTTTTAACGCTCTTACACGTGCATGTACTTGCCCTACAAAAGTGTTTTGAGGCAATCCGCACATATTGTTGGCAATGAGCATACGCCCAAAACGGCGCCGCTGCCCACCAATACCTTCACTGATAATCGCCCCGATTCCTTCCCGCAACATCGCTTCATCTTTACGGTTAATGAAGGAATTAATGCCGGGATATTGGTCCAAATTTTCCAATACGCCCGACCCAATTCCATTAATAGACAAACGCTGCGCAGGCGAAAGCTGTACTGACGCACCCAATGTCTGCCAATCCGATTCGTTGTTCAAATCTGCCAGGCTGGAATCCACATACAGGTATTCTATATGTGCGTCCCCTGTCGGTTCGTTCGAACGAAATTCCTCATAAATGCGCTTTCTCAATGCGCGAAGGACAGAACCTCCCGTTCCGCCCAAGCCTATCACTAAATGATTTGCCATGATGTATATATTTTTAAACCAATTAATTATTCATTTTTATGCTAACCTTTTAAGATCCGAAAAAAACTCGTTCACAATCAATATGATTTGATTGCTTTTGAGACTCTCCGACACAAAAATACCGACACCCGGTCTGTCTGCATTGCATTCCACATCCCGTATAAATTCATCTCTAAATCTCTCATCGTCACACGAACGAGGCAAGTAGAGAAAAACATTCCTATAATTTCCAGGATATTTAGATGGAAAACGTCTTATGGCTTCACGACAAAAATCGCACACAAAACGCCTTCGTTTTTCAAGTGTATCGCATGCTCCGTTATGTAATCTATCCAATAGGTTTATAAGCCCCCATGGCGTATCCGAATGTAGTTTAGTATATCTTTCCATTTCATCACACGCAATCTTGATAGATTCACGGTACAAGAACTCTTGCCACTTATTTCCGTAGGTACACTCTTCCAATTCCCGGAAACAGGAAGCCTCTGACAGGTGAACTAAACCGTTACGTAACTGGAAAACATATTGATCTTGCAATATTTGATTTTGCCCTAATTCCTGAACGACAATACGAACCTGTTCTGGATTGTATACTTGTTGTGTATCCTTGATTCCAGATTTACATCTCATATCTGCAAGGTATTCCATTCTGGCAACCTCATCATCCAATTTTTCGACCAATCTTCCTATCTGTTCATCCAAGCGGATAAGTTCTCTGGATACTTCTCCCAAAAGTTTGATTGCATACCAATATCCCACGATTTCTGTCTGCAATATCATCTGTTGTTTCTTGGCTTTCACAAAACAATTCCAAGCATAATTCCAACCGAGCCGTATAACATCTATCAACCAACTGGGATAAAACCCAGAAAATCGTTGTAGTTCTTGTTGTATACTTTCGTTCATATAAATTTCCCTTTCCTTAATCTTATGAGAAAAATTTGCCATACGCCTTTCACATTGAGATATCAAACCTTTCACATAGGTTTGGACTTCCAAGAGAGACATACTGCCGCATTTCCAATAGGAATAGGCATTCTGTTCTATCTGATTGCATATCTCTCTGGCATATATACCAATATATTTTTCCTCTTCCACGTAAAATGTTCTCACGCCACAGTTCCTGTACTTCTCAGCAAAATACTTGTCAACATATAAGTCCAACGTCGAACAACGCTCTTTACGGCCGTTGCAACGTACCTCTACATCTCGCTTCAAATAACTCATACACTCCTCCCAAGTCTGTGTGATCGACTTCCATCTAAATGCTTGCATAGAAGGCAACGACTTGCTCAGGGTCAAGTATTCTTCAGAAAGTAGATTCCGTTCTATCTCTCCCAGATCTTCAATGCGTTTTTCTATCTTTCCAGTCATCTTCTTTCCATCCAACATCCGCCTAATAACTTGACTTACCAAACGAAAAGCTACATATTCTTTTATTTCTAACTCCGGATACTCAATACGCTTCAGACCAAATACGATACAATAAAAACGCGAAGGCCTACCCACTTCATCCAGAGCTGTCATCCACATCCACTCTTCATATTTGTTCCAATTCTTCCAATTCAGCAGTATTCGCTGAAACAAGAAATCACCAGCTGACGCAACCCCTTTTTGTCGCTCAGGCTCGAACGTATTATCCGTATTATAAAGATAAACATACTGGCAAAATACTGTCTCGTCCCATTCCTTTTTGAATTCAGTCAATGCTTCCTGCAGTTCCCACATAGGCATCGTCCGGGAAATATGGATATAAAACCTTATTTTATGATAATTGTATTTAAACATATGTTCCCTTTTATCCCCAAAATGAGCCAATGCCCTTCTGGCTACAGAAAGATACTGTTTATCCCGCAAATCTGCACAAAGATGAAACATCACAGCTTCTTCTCCTTTTTCCCGTTGAAGGTTACATACCAAGCCACCCAAGCACCACTCTAATTTCTTTCCTACATCATCAAGATCTCCATCTAGGAATAGAAAACGCTGCGCAGGCGAAAGCTGTACTGACGCACCCAATGTCTGCCAATCCGATTCGTTGTTCAAATCTGCCAGGCTGGAATCCACATACAGGTATTCTATATGCGCGTCTCCTGTCGGTTCGTTCGAACGAAATTCCTCATAAATGCGCTTTCTCAATGCGCGCAGGACAGAACCACCTGTTCCGCCTAAACCTATCACTAAATGATTTGCCATGATGTATATGTTTTTAATTCTAATATATCAATCGTCGTAACGCCTTCTTCGGCTTCGGGCAGAAGCATAACCGCCCCTATTCCGTTGCCTTCTTGTATGTTCCATTGTCTTTATTACAATAAATGCACCGACCACGACAAACAAGAGACTCCACCCTATGCGGCGGAGGATGAACCCGTTCATAAAAGAATGTAATTCATCTGTCATTGCACGGGCTATGTCGGCCGGCGTATGCCCTGTAAAATCCGCCCCGCCTACAAAATACCCGACCAAAGGCCATTCCTGTTGGATTTGTTCGAGTACCTGCTGGCTGCTTTCCTTGTCAAACTGTACCTCGTCCGGAAGATTTCTTACCCACTCATTGATGGCCACTTCCACCTCATCACAATACGATTTGATTGTAACTGCCCCGCAAAGCAACACAGCCTGAAAGGATAAGAATAAAAACAAAACGAATCCCATGATGTAACTAAAAGGTGTAAATGAACTATTCGAAAACCATGAGCGAATCAGGAAAAACATCAATCCCACGCCCACGACAGTCAGCAAAATACCCAAGAACAAATTGCCCAACGAATAGGAAACAATCGTATATAAAGCGCCCATACTCTTTTCTACTTAAATTTTTTGTTTACGAAAATGTTTTTGTTACGTTTCAATAAAAATCATACTCGACCGTAATCGAATGCCTATTACGAACTAAATAAGGAGCCTATTACGACCGTAATAAGATGTCTATTCCGATCGCAATAGGCTTCCTATTAAAATCATTCCTCAAACCAGCTTTACAGGAATTTCAAGACTGCGTGGTGTCTTCAAACCTTGCGGCGTAGTACTGTATTGCGTCGTGATGCGCAATGTATAATTGCCTTCCGCCAAATCCTGCGGCACATTGAAGTGCAATTCGGAGGGTTCGTTCAGCGTTAGTTGGTAATCCAGTAACTTTTCTTCCAACCCTAACTCGCTAACCCAATAAATACCAACAGCTTCATCATCACCAAAGACCTTCAAGTTCCGACCTTTCATGCCAAAACCGTAACCACGAGACATGGTGCCGTCGCGCAGACCGGACTTCAAATCCCACATATCGGATACCTGCATCATATCCGCCTTCTCGCCCAAGATCTCGACCGACGTCTTAGTTATCTCCTCGCGCAAGTTTTTACCTGTCTGGAAATTAATGACGATCGAATTCTTCTCCGGGTTCCAAACGCTATTTTCAATAATGCCTTTGAAACTGGGCGAAGCGTAGAAGAGACCCGTATTGACCGGATGCCCGTTCAAGAGGCTTTCGGTGATGATACGGTTGTAGAGATCCACGGCGTGGTTCAATGTTTCACGCTTCAGACCCGTGATCTCCTTCATCATCAAATCTACGATTTCTTTGTTCGTATACCCTTCTTTGGAATGCACTTCCAAGATTTTGTCCGACTTGTCGTCGACTGTGACGGTGTTGTCCACCAACCATCCTTCTAATGTAGCCATGGTAAGAATATTTTATAATGTTAAACAATAGACACGAAAAGCCCGTGCACAGAGCTGTCGCTCCGCACACGGGCCTTCGCGTCGTGAATTATTTGCTTATAGTCTAATGCTTGCTTGCTTGCTTGCTTGCTTGCTTGCTTGCTTGCTTGCTTGCTTGCTTGCTAACATATTATCGCCTTTCACCAAGTATTTCCCGGTAAAAGATGTTAATGGATAATATGTTTTACTGCCTATCATTTCTTTATGCTTTTCTTTACGCCCCAAAGGTACGACTTGTTTCTTATTTTACAAAATATTTGGGACTTTTTATTTGATTCCACTCACCCACGCGTCAACCGATAAAAGCGGCGGGCGAGCAACAGGCCCAGGACGGTCAGGCTGACGGGGAAGCCGAACCACACGCCTATCGCGCCCCAATCCAGCAGGAAGCCGCACGCATAGCCGATGGGAAGCGCCAACCCGAAGTGGCACACGAACGCCATCTTCGCCATATAATGCACATCCGCCAAACCGCGCAGGGCGTTGGCATAAAGGATTTGCAACCCGTCGCCAAACTGGTACAACATGATGGGCCAACAGAAGAGCGCGACCAAGCGCACCACTTCCGCCTCGGGCGTAAAGAGGTAGCCAATCTCCGACCGGAACAGCAAGAGGAACATCACGAAGCACAACGCGCAGGCATTGATAATCACAAATCCGGCACGTGCCGCCCGGCGTACTTCGCGCGGATCGCTATTCCCGCTGAAATTGCTTACCCGAATCGAAACCGCCGCCCCAATGCCGTAGTAGAGCATGAAGCCGAGCGTCGTAATCACGCCTCCGACCTGATAGGCCGCCAACGCCGTGCTGCCGATCCAGCCCATCATAATGACACTCAGGCTAAACGAGGCTGTCTCGACGCCCATCTGGAAACCGACGGGCAAGCCCAAGCGCACGAGCTTCAGGATAGAATCCCGCCCCACCTTCGCCGCCCGGAAGCCAGTCCGATAGGCGGCATACTTCTGGAGTCGGAAGAACAAGAAGGCAAAGACGACCAACGTCAGTACCCGGCTGAGGAGCGTCGAAATCCCGGCGCCCGTCAGGCCCAGTTCCGGGAATCCGCCATGCCCATAGATGAGGAAATAATTTCCGACGATGTTCAGCACATTCGCGCCCAGCATGATGTACATCGGCGTGAGCGTGTCGGTCGTCCCGTCACTGAATTGCTTGAACGCATTGAACAGCATCGCGAAGACGACCGAAAAGAGTTGCAATATATAATAAGGTATAATATAAGGATACAATTCGCGTGGTTGCCCCAAGGCATCCAGCTGCGTCAGGAGTCCTAACATACACAAACTCAACAGCACGCCCACCACGAAGTTGATGCAAAGGCTGTGCTTCAGCATCGCGCCCGCCTCTTCCCGTTCGCCAGAAGCAAACAGGCGGCCGATGAGGGGCGTCAACCCATAGGAAAAACCCATCCCGAAGATAAACGCCAAGTTGAAGAAGTTGTTCACAAACGAGGCAGCCGCCAGCTCGGCTGTGCTGTGGTGCCCCACCATGATATTATCTGCAAACCCTACAACGATGATGCCCAGCTGCCCCAGCATAATAGGGACACCCAGGCGGATGGTATCTTTGTAATGGTTCATTTCTCGACCACCTTCATCGATTTGATGCGGATGTTCTTCAGCGGGCGGTCGTCGGTATTGGTTTCGACCATCTGGATCTTAAAGACCGCCTTCATGCCATCGACTACTTCGCCAAAGACGGTATATTTCTCGTCCAAATCCGGACGGCCGCCTTCCAGCATATACGCCTCGCGCTGTTCGGGCGTGAACTTCTTGCCCTGTTCCTTCTCCATCTTATCCAATTCCATGGAAGTATAGAATTTGCCTGTCACGATATAGAACTGTGAAGCCGAGGAGGCACGTTCCGGATTCACGTCGTCGCTCGTCCGTGCCGCGCAGAGGGCGCCCGCTTTGTGGAAGTGCGCCGGATAGACGATTTCAGCCGGGACGGTATAATCCGGGTCGCCATCGCCCAAATGCTTGTCCATCGACGCATCTTTCGAGTTAATATCACCTGCCTGTATCATGAACTGTTTAATCACGCGATGGAAAAGCAGCCCGTCGTAGAGATGCGATTCCACGTTCTTGAGGAAATTGTCGCGGTGTTTCGGCGTATCGTTATACAATTTCACCTTAATCTTACCCTTGTCTGTATCAATCAACACCAAGGTTTCTTTTTCATCCTGCGCCTCTTGGGCTTTCGTACTTGCGAACGGGGCAAGTAAAGCCGCTGCTATCAGCAAACTTGTCAATAGTCGTCTCATCATCTTCTTTCTTTAAATTAAATTTCCGACGGCAAATGTAATGCCTTTTTCTGTTTTTTCCCCTATCTTTGCCCGCAAATCATTTAATAGAATCGCAATATGTTTTCAGGAATTGTAGAAGAAGCCGCCCGCGTGGTGGCCATTGAGCAGGAAAAAGGAAATATCCACCTCACGATGGAATGTTCGTTTGTCGATGAATTGAAGATAGACCAAAGCGTGGCGCACAACGGCGTCTGCCTCACTGTGGTCAAGAAAGAGGGACGTACTTATACGGTAACGGCCGTCCAAGAAACGCTCGACCGTTCGAACTTGGGAAGCCTCCGGCCAGGAAGTCTCGTGAACCTGGAGCGCAGCATGTTGATGAACGGCCGCCTCGACGGGCACATCGTCCAAGGGCACGTAGACCAAACCGCTGTCTGCACCCGCGTAGAGGAAGCCGACGGAAGCTGGTATTACACCTTCGAGTATAAATTCGACAAGGCGATGGCACAGCAGGGCTATCTGACAGTTGAGAAGGGGTCGGTCTGTGTGAATGGGGTCAGCCTCACGGTATGCAACTCCCAAGACAATAGCTTCCAAGTAGCCATTATCCCTTATACACACGACCACACGAACTTCTGCGAGATCGAACCGGGCACGGTCGTAAACCTCGAATTCGACATTGTGGGCAAATACATCAGCAAGATGATGCAATATAAATAAAGAAAGAACCGGACAAGTATCTGGAAGGAAAAATAGATAACTATGTCCGGTTCTTTTTTCAACTGTAAACCCGATCAATGACAATGCTCGTCGACGCAGGGGACGCCTATGGATTCGCATTCGACAGTGCTATGCTGCACGCCCTCTTCGCGGAATAGTTCTTTTACAGCCCGTTTCAGCGTTTCCATTTGTGAAATATCCCGGAGCACCACGTGGACCGTAGCCGCATTCTCGGTCGTACTCACGGCCCAGACGTGCAAATGGTGCCAGCTCTCGATGCCTTCCAGCTTGGAAAGCCTTTGCTTCAAATGCTCCAAGTCGACGCTCTCCGGCACGGCATCCATCGAAAGGAAAAGGCTCTCTTTCAATAATCGCCAGGTAGAAAAGAAGATGATAGCCACGATAGCCAAACTGATAATTGCATCCAACATCACCCAGCCCGTATACATTATTATAATACCCGACACAACGACGCCCACCGAGACAAGCGTATCCATCGCCATGTGGAGAAACGCGCCGCGCACATTCAAGTCGCCCTTTTGTTGTTTCATCAAAAGCCAAGCCGTGAGGCCATTCACGACGATACCTACGCCTGCCGTCCACGATATCGCCTCGCCCGACACCGGCTCCGGGTGGCGTAATTTATATACGCTCTCCAATAGAATCGCCCCGATCGCCACCAAAAGGATAATTGCATTCGCCAGCGAAACCAAAATCGTGCTCTTCTTATAGCCGTAGGTGAAATGTTCCGTCACCGGACGCTTGGCCATCTGGATTGCCATCAAGGAAAGCAGGAGACTGAAGACATCGCTTAGGTTGTGCCCCGCATCGGAAAGCAACCCCAGCGAATTATAAATAAACCCTACACCCGCTTCTGTACAAACGAAAAGCAGGTTCAATACAATACACAAAATAAATACCGCGTTCAGCGACGCCGGTGCATGGTGATGATGCGTGTGAGCATGACTATGTCCCATATTAAATACCTTTATTTTATTTTGCTGCAAAAGTATCTTACCTGCGCGAGAATCACAATATCTTCAGTAGGTATTTATCTCGGGAAAAGCCACTTTGCAAACAAGTTGCAAGTACAAATGGAAATTTCAATTTAAAAAATGTTGCCACATTCAAAATAAAGACCTACATTTGCAACAGAAATATACAAAAGCATTTTGACGACGATGATTGATAAGATAAAAGCTCTACTCGCAGAAGTGGAGAATCTGAAAGCAGCCCATGCGGAGGAACTGGAAGCCCTTCGCATTAAATATCTGAGCAAGAAGGGAGAAATATCCCAATTGATGAATGACTTCCGCAACGTCCCCGCTGAACACAAACGCGAAGTGGGTATTTACATCAACGAACTGAAAGAGAAAGCTCAGCAGAAAATCAACGAACTGAAAGAAAGCTTCGCAAACAATCAAACAACTTATAGCGATATTGACCTTACGCGTACCGCTTATCCAATAGAGCTCGGTACGCGCCATCCGCTTTCGCTCGTGAAGAAGGAGATTTGCGATATCTTCGGCCGCTTGGGCTTCAGCATCGCAGAAGGTCCGGAAGTGGAAGATGATTGGCACGTGTTCTCGTCGCTCAACTTCGCCGAAGACCATCCGGCACGCGACATGCAAGACACGTTCTTCATCCAACATGCTCCCGACGTGTTACTGCGTACCCACACTTCGTCGGTACAAACACGCGTAATGGAAAAGCAACAGCCGCCCATCCGCATTATTTGTCCGGGACGTGTATACCGCAACGAGGCGATTTCCTATCGTGCCCATTGCTTCTTCCACCAAGTAGAAGGACTTTATATCGATAAGAACGTATCGTTTGCCGACCTGAAGCAAGCGTTGCTTTTCTTTGCCAAAGAGATGTTTGGCGCCGATACGAAGATCCGCTTGCGCCCGTCTTATTTCCCCTTCACCGAACCTTCGGCCGAGATGGACATCTCGTGCGACTTGTGCGGCGGAAAGGGATGCGCTTTCTGTAAGCATACCGGTTGGGTAGAAATCTTAGGTTGCGGCATGGTGGACCCGAACGTATTGGAAAACTGCGGCATCGATAGCAAGGTTTATTCCGGCTATGCGCTCGGCATGGGAATCGAACGAATAACAAACCTCAAATATAGAGTCAAGGACTTGCGTATGTTCTCGGAAAACGACATACGTTTCCTTGAAGAATTTGAATCAGCCAATTAAAATTGTGACCAAACAATCATTGATGTACCAAACAATCCCCGGACTTTCATAACCTGAGTCCGGGGAAAACACACTATAAAAATGCGCAAAGAAGAACGATACAAAGGTATCTTAGAATGGTTTCAAACCCACGTGCCCGTGGCAGAAACAGAACTCCACTACGACGGAGACCCATATAAGCTCCTCGTGGCGGTCATTCTCTCGGCGCAATGCACAGACAAGCGGGTAAACCAGGTGACGCCCGCCCTATTCGAAGCCTTTCCCACGGCGGAAGTCTTGGCAGCTTCCTCGCCGGAAGTAGTCTATGAATACATCAAAAGCGTCTCGTATCCCAACAACAAGGCGAAACATTTGGTCGGAATGGCACAAACATTAATGGAGAAGTTCGGCGGACAAGTGCCCTCGGACGTGAAAGAACTGATGACGTTGCCTGGTGTGGGACGCAAAACGGCCAATGTGGTAGCTTCAGTCATTTTCGGCGAGCCTACGATGGCTGTCGATACACACGTGTTCCGAGTGGCCAACCGCCTCGGACTGACCCTCAACAGCCGGACGCCTTTAGAAACAGAGAAAGAGTTGACACGTTTCATCCCGAAGGAACTCATCCCTATTGCCCATCATTGGTTAATTCTGCATGGTCGTTATACGTGTCTTGCCCGCAAACCAAAATGCTTGGAATGCGGACTCGCGCCGTGGTGCTTATACTTCTCTGAACAGCAATGAGACGGTATCAGCGGGAAATCGGATTCATACTCGTGGGTTGTCTCGTGGTCGGAAGCGTGGTAAGTTTTTTCTTCCATCAACTCAAGCGTGAAAAGAGTGAGACGGCCGCTACGGTTTATTCTTTCGTGCCACCACATCCAGAAGCCCTTTTATGCATCCAAGAAACCGACACCTGGTTAAAGCACATCGCCAGCGGTGAAAGAGAAAGACGATTATTCGAGTCTCATATTCCCGTTTTCTTCATCCACCTTTTCGAGGCGACGCCGGCACACGAGGTGCTCTTCAGCTTCCACAACGAAGGCGTTATCTGTTTGGTTAAGGCAACTCCTTTCGAGGCAAAGCGGCTATCAGCCACTACGAGGGATTTATTAGCTAATTATCCTCCGGAAAAGCAAATCATCGGGACCACACAACTCACCTACTATACGGACGGTCCGCAACGTTTCCTCGGTACATTCTACCGGGAAGGCATTTGGGTCGCGTCTTATCATAAGCGATTGCTCGAGCAAGCGTGGCAGACCGATGCGCATCCACTTCCAGACTTCCCGTCTGCCTCTTCTACCGTAAACCTTCTTCTCCCTTACGACACAGAATGGACGCAGGCAAATATCTATAAATCCGAAGGGCGATTGTCGGCTTTCTTGCGCTTTCCCGTGGAAAAGTTTCCCAACGATTCGCTTCAAACAGCTTTTGCCGATACGCTTCAACGCCATTTCTGCCATTATTTGCATCTGCCTGTAGATAGCTTAGCCATCGAATCGATGTCCGACGATGATGCGCTTTATATCACCCTTCGTTATTAATTCAGAATTCCACGCTCAAATTATCATACGCCAAATGTACATGCGGCGGAAGCAACTTCTCCACCTCGGCATGGAGTCCGATTTTATGCGATTCGTGTACCAAATAAGCCTCTTTCGGCTGAATGCGCTGGATATAAGCCAAAGCCTCATCCAATCCAGCATGCGTCGGGTGCTTGCTATCGCGACGAAGGGCATTGATTACGAGCAAATCCACACCTTCGAGTTTCGGGAACTCGCTTTCCGGGATTGTTTTTAAGTCCGTCAAGTATGCCAAACGTCCGATACGATAACCCAAGATGGGCAGCTTCCCGTGCATCAACCGAATCGGAATGATTTCCAAACCAGCTACCTCGAAAGGTTCGGTCGTAATGGCATGCATGTGGATATTCGGCACGCCTGGATATTTGTTCGCCGCAAATACATACGGAATGCGCGTCTTAATCGCATACGCCACGTTCTCTTCGGCATACACATTCACTTCGCCATAACGGCAGAAGGGGCGCAAATCGTCCAGTCCGCCGACATGGTCGTAATGTTCATGCGTAATCAATACAGCATCCAACTGGTAGATATGATTCGTAATCACTTGCCAACGGAAATCGGGACCGCAATCAATCAAGATGCGCCGTCCCTCCGTTTCAACCACGGCCGACGTCCGAAGCCGCCAATCCCGCTTATCTTTACTGGTACATACTTCGCACTGGCATCCGATTTCCGGCACGCCCGTCGAAGTCCCCGTTCCTAAAAAGATGATTTTCATCACGCAATGTATTTTACTTCCGGCATCAATTCAATGCCAAACCTATCTTTTACCGCCGCGCGGATGCTTTCCGCCATCAGCGCAATCTCGTCGCCCGTCGCTTCGCCATAATTCACCAAGATAAGCGCCTGCTTTTCGTAGACGCCTACATGCCCATGCCGCTTCCCTTTCAAACCGCATTGTTCAATCAACCAACCGGCGGGCACTTTCACCTTGTCGCCTGTAGGAAAACCCGGTACCTCTGGATATGCCTGACGGATGCGCTCAAAATGTTCCTCTGAAACCAACGGGTTCATAAAGAAGCTCCCGGCATTGCCCAATACGTTCGGATCGGGAAGTTTCTCGCCTCGGATGGCCAATACCGCCTCGCGCACTTTCGCCAATGTCGGTTCCTTCACCTCTTTCAAAGCGCCATATTCCAAATTGAATACCGGATTCTTTGCCAATTTCAAGACTAAATAAGTAACGATATGCGGGTCGGCATGCGGATCTTTGAAGCGACTCCAGCGATAAGCATAGCCGCATTCCTCGGCCGAAAAGCAATGTTTCTCGAAAGTCAACTGGTTCCACGCCTCGACGGTATCGATGACATCCTTTATCTCCGCCCCGTAAGCGCCAATGTTTTGCACGGCCGCCGCCCCGGTTTCGCCCGGAATGCCGGAAAGGTTCTCAATACCTCCCCAACCTTGCGATACGGCATACGCCACGACATCATCCCACGTTTCGCCCGCTCCAATACGAAGCCACACCGATTCGTCCGTTTCCCGCACGACCTCCATCCCCCGAATGGCCGAATGCAGAATGATACCATTATAATCATTCACAAAGAGCAAATTGCTACCCTGCCCGATGTGTTGCGAAAGGCATTCCTGAAAGTACTCGTCATGCAAGACCTTTTGCAAATCCGCCTCATCGGCATATTCCAAAAACCAGCGCGTCTTCACCGGTAAATGGAACGTATTGTATTTCTCCAACGAGAAGTTTTGTTCGATTCTCATATCTTTGTCTATTTTGCGCCAAAGGTACAACGAAAAAATGAGATTTGGAACACCCTCCGGGGGTCGTAACAGAAAAGAAATTGGCAGGCAAGAAAACTTCCAAACAAGGCGTAAATTCTTCCGTACATAGTTATCTTTTCTTCACGTATCGACGATGTTTGTACAAATATCGTCGATATTTGTATATCTTTAGCCTAAAGATAAAGAAATATCGACGATACGTGAAGAAAAGACAAGCATCCCGGAAAGTTTTCTTCGGGCATTTCGAACTTTTTCAGGCAAGTGTTTAATGAGATACCAGCTTCAACCCGATGATGGAAGCAATCAAGGTCGTGATGAAAAAGAGGCGTGCCCACGAAGCGGGTTCGTGGAGGAAAAGAATGCCCAAAACGACCGTCCCGACCGCCCCTATGCCTGTCCAAACGGGATAA
Organism: uncultured Parabacteroides sp.; assembly: GCA_944325335.1. GTDB lineage: Bacteria > Bacteroidota > Bacteroidia > Bacteroidales > Tannerellaceae > Parabacteroides. The sequence continues at coordinate 41,006 of CALUZR010000025.1, forward strand.
GCCGTCCCGATGGGCAATGTCTGTACAGCCTTGGCCAACAACACCATACTCAACACTAAACTTACTAAGAAGCCTGCGCCCCAAAGGTAATATTCCATGCCCACGGCACCCTTCATTTTCCCTAAACAAAACGCGAAAGCCGATTCAAAGAGACCGGCAATGATGAGAATCACCCAATTCATATCTTTCCTTTTTAATCCGAATTTGGACGCAAAAGTAAGAAAAAGGAGCGAGATAGCTAATTGGGCATTTCGAAGAAAAGCCGAATAACGAGTCTGAAAAAATCCACAAAATTCTCCTTTTCCTTTTTACTTTCCCATTTTTGCCGGGTCTTGTATACAGAAACGTTCCCAAAAACGGGCCCACAAAAGTAGGAACGACGATGTATAATAAGTAAAAACAAGAAATATGAAAACGATAGGAATCATGAATAAGGGAATTTTGGCATTATGTATGGTATTGGTTTGTAGTTGCGCGTCGGCCCATCGCGGGCATCGCCCCCCGCACGTTCCACCACGTCCGGCAGTAACTACAATCGTAGTAAAGCCGGGTCCGGCCAAGCATGTCCACAATCGGTCCACGCAAAACGAACGCTTCCAGATGGCCCTGGCTTATTTGAAGAAGCATAAACAACTCACCAGCAATAAATATGCTAAACTAACGGGATTGACAAAAGCCATGGCCGAAGCCGAGCTCAATGCCTTTGCCTCCGATAAGCGTAAGCCTATCGCCCGCATCGTGAAAGGACGGAAATCGGTCTACGTCTTAAGCCGAAGATAATCCTATGGTAGAAGACAAAGAGATCATCCAAGCGATAAGGGATAATCCGGAAAAAGGGTTCCGTATGCTGATGGCGAAGTACAAAGAGGCGATATATTGGCACATCCGGAGGCTCGTGGCCTCGCACGACGACGCCCAAGACGCGACGCAGGAAACGTTCGTCCGCATCTTCCGCTCCTTTTCCCAACGTCGGGACGACAGCTCGTTCAAAGCCTGGATTTACCGCATTGCTACGAACGAAGCGTTGCGCCTAATCGGTTCCCTACGGAATGAAGGGCAACTCTCGCTGGAACAAGCCGAGGCGAACATCAGCCGCTTGCCGGCGGATGAGTATGTGGATTACTCCGACCTCGAATCGGTCAAGTTGCAACGCGCCATCCGTTCGCTCCCGACCAAACAGCAGCTCGTCTTCAACCTTCGGTATTACGACGAGTTGGGATACGAGGAAATAGCTGAAATTGCCGCCTGTACCGCCCAAAGCGCGAAGGCGAACTACCATATCGCGAAAGAAAAGATTATCCAATATATGAATGTAAATGAATAAGGTCATGGAAAAAGGTTTTGATTTCAATAAAATAGGGAAGCGGATGCCTTACCAAGTCCCTGATGGTTTCTTCGACCAATTGGAAGAAAACGTCTGGCAAGAGGTAAAAAAGGAGCCGGTTTTCGATAAAGGCAAACGCATTCGCCGCATACGCATGGCGTGGGGAAGCTTGGCCGCCCTGGCTGCCACCGTAGCACTCTTGTTGCTGATCCGTCCTGTTTGGATTCCGGCACAAGCAGATAACTTTTCGGCCGTAGAGGAAGCGTTCAGCCATCTCTGCCTGGAAGACCAAGATTACTTATTCGAGATTTACCAAGAAGACGTATTTTTAAACGAATAATAAAAACGAAGAAGAACATGAAACTATTTGTTAGAATGATTGTAATCGCAATCGCCCTGTTTAGTGTAGGCGGCCCGTTGGCAGCCCAGTCCAAACACCAACGCATCTCGCGCGAAGCCTTGGCGGAAGTCCAAGCCAAACACATCGCCAGCGAGTTGTCGCTCGACGAAACGACCACGCAGAAGTTCGTCGATACCTATACTCAGTTCCAGAAAGAGCTATGGGCACTCCGGCCTCGGACGAAACGCAACCTCCAAAAGGCACAGACGGACGAAGAAATCGACCGCGCCATGCAAGCCCGTTTCGAACAAAGCCAGAAAATCCTGGAACTGCGCAAGCAATATTACGCCCATTACCGGGAATTCCTTTCTCCCAAACAAGTGCAACAAGTTTATCAAAAGGAAAGGCAGATGATGAAAAAGCTCCAGGAAAGGAGAAAAGATAAAATGCGCAGATAATAGGTTATAATGAACACAGAGACTCGGAGACACAGAGCTTTTAATTGTTAATTATTAATTGCTTTGTGCCTCCGAATTCTGTGTTCTATCCCTTTCGTTGTACCTCCCTTTATTTTCCCATTCTTCGATATTGTACTGGCGACATTCCCACGTGCCGTTTAACGAATTTCCCGAAAAAGGAAACATTACTAAAATTCAAATCGTAGGCTATCGTTTTGACAGACTCGCCTGTTTGTCGCAACAAACGGCATATTTCGTCCATTACAATCTCTTCAATCCACCGATAAGGCGACTTGCCCGAATATTCCTTTACTACAGCAGACAAATATTTGGGCGTGACGCACAGCTGCGACGCATAAAACGTCACGTTCCGCTCTTCGCGGAAATGTTTGGACAGCAAATCCATAAATCGGTTGTAAATCACTTCCGCCCGCGACTTGCAGGGATTGGCGATAACGGACAAAGGATTAACACGCAGCAATACCTGCCCGTTGGTTATCAATGAGCGGACTATCGAGGACAACCGTTCCCCGTCCAGCCCCGTATCCTGCATCAGTTCGTTGAAAGACATATTCCCGCCGTTATCGCAAAGGGCGTTGAAAACGGCGCTTTCAGTAGATTCTATTGTTTTCATAGGCTAACTATTTTATCATTTAACTCTTTTTCTTATAACTTACCACCGCCCAGACATTGAACACGAGGGCGAAGCTGCAGAGCCAAAAGAAATGGGGCAGCATTTCCGTAAAGGCGCTTCCTTTCAGGTAGATGAGGCGCATTACTTCGGCAAAATACCGCAACGGGTTGACGGCAGTACAGGTTTGCGCCCATTTAGGCATACTTTCGATAGGCGTAAACATACCGCACGTCATCAATAAAATCATCGTAAAGAAGAACATGACAAACATAGCTTGTTGCATCGTGTTGGAATAGTTAGAAATCACCATACCAAAGGCTGAGGCAAAAAGGACATAGACGCCAACGAAAGGAACAAATGTCAACCAACTACCCACAGGAAGTAAACCATGTATGCCCCAAGCCAACGCAACACCAATCAAAGTAGCCACGAAACCAACGAGCCAATTCGGAATCAACTTCGCCAGGATGAAGAGGCTCTTGGGTACAGGCGTCACGTTAATCTGTTCGATGGTACCCGATTCCTTCTCGCCCACGATATTAAGTGCCGTAAGTGAACAACACAACTGGGTAATCGCCACAATCAGCAACGCAGGCACCATAAACACGAGGTAATCGAGCGTTGAGTTGAAACGATAGCTCATGGAGGTTCGGAAAGTCGGGATCTCAGCCTCTGTCGCATGCAATCCTGCCTTTTCGCGCAACTCGTTGCTATAATCATTCACAATGGACGAAAGGTATTGCGTTCCTAATCCGGCACGTGTACCATTTACCGAATTAGCCGAAATCAGGACTTCCGTCTCTTCTCCTCGATACAAATCGCGCTCGAAGTCTTGGGGAATTTCCAGAATTAAATCCGTCTGCCCAGCCTCCACACTTTGTAACGCCTTTTGGTAAGTAGGTGAAACGTCGACCAGTTGGAAATAGTCCGAAGAGGCGGCCTTCTGCACTAAACGCTCGGAAACAGGGCTATGGTCGTAGTCTACAATTCCCAGTTTCACATCGCGTACCTCTTGTGTCGTAACAAAAGGAAAGATGGCAATCGACATGATAGGCATCATCAGAATCATCCGCGACATAAACGGGTTGCGAATGATTTGTTTGAATTCTTTTTCCAATAAATATTTCAACATAACGTTCTATTTTCTAAGACTAAGCTAATCGAATCTTGAAGTTCCGCATGGCCGTTGCAAGCAATACGACCGCCATCAGTGTCAGAATGGCTAAATCTTTAGCAAAATACGCAAAACCCACGCCTTCTATCATGATTTTCCGGGCAATATCGATATACCAACGAGCTGGAATGAAATTACTGATCCAACGCAAACCATCAGGAATGCTTTCTATCGGGAATAATAAACCGGAAAAGAGCAGAATGGGAAGCATCAATCCCATGCCTGAAACCAGCATCGCATTCATTTGCGTATCGACCAAAGTGGAGATGAGCAATCCTAACGACAACGCAACAACTACAAACAACGCCGAAGCAATTATAAGCCAACACAAGCTGCCCCGAATCGGCACGCCCATCAGGAATGTAGCCAACAGCAATACCGTAGTCACATTCATAGCAGAAATAGCGAAATAGGGCGCCATTTTGGCCAAGATAATATGGATCGGCTTCAAAGGCGAGGCCAATAAGATTTCCATCGTTCCCATTTCTTTCTCTCGCACGATGGCAATAGAGGTCATCATGGCACAAATCAATATCAGCACCAACCCCAAAACGCCAGGTACGAAATTATAGGCACTCTTCGATTGCGGATTGTAAAGCATCCGCGTCTCAGTCCCAATCTGGAAAGGAACGTGTAGGTTTTCAAGGTGTTCCAGCTGATAAGAAGCCAACACGCCTTGCGCATAACCCGTCAATAACGAAGCTTGATTGGGGTCTGTACCGTCGACAATGAGTTGGATGGCGGCATCGCCCCCATGTACTAAATTGCGGGCGAAATGTTCGCTAAAGACAAGAACCATGTTGATATCGCCGCTCTTAAACACGTCGTTTATCTGGTCCGGTTCTGTCAATTCCTCGGCAACCGTAAAATATTCACTTGCCTGGAAACGTTCCTTAATTCGCTGCGTCTCTACATCTTTCGAAGGATCGAACACGGCTATGCGCGCATTGTGCACTTCGGTCGTAATGGCATAGCCTAACACGAGCACTTGTACGATGGGAATCGCCAACAGAATAAAAAATGTCCGCTTGTCCCGAAATATCTGGCGAAACTCTTTCTGTACAAAGGATATGAATTGTCTCATACGTTTTTCCTCCTTCCGTTCTTACACAAAAAACTTTCTTTAGGGTAAAAATGGCCCATGTTTGCGAACGTAGCCACGTCCGAGTACCTAAATGTGTTCCCGGCAGCGAACGGGAACACGTCCGCGCACCAAAATGTGTTCCCGACAGCGAACGAGAACACATCCGCACACCAAAATGTGTTCCCGACAGCGAACGAGAACACATCCGCACACCAAAATGTGTTCCCGCTAGCGAACGGGAACACATCCGCGCATGAAAACTTGTCTATGTTCGCGAACTTGGACAAGTTTTTCCATCTTTTATTCGTCATGTATACCATCTTGCCTCCTTTTTTAATCGGATGAACGTTTGGCTTGCCGAGCCAATTGCAGAAATACCTCGTCCATCGTCGCAGCCTGGTATTGGGCACGGAGATTGGCCGGCGTATCGAGTGCCCGGATTTGCCCGTCCACCATGATAGAGACGCGGTCGCAATACTCCGCCTCGTCCATATAATGCGTAGTGACGAAAACCGTGAT
>CALUZR010000026.1 GCA_944325335.1 uncultured Parabacteroides sp.
GTATAAAACGGATTCATTCATGCGACAAAGGTACAACTTTTACTCGTCTTATCCACATAAATTTTCCGCTGACCCATCCATTCTCGATAAATACGTGAAGCCATGCGATGATAAAAACAAAGGAGCCGCCCGCACGCTTGCAGACTGGCCCCTTTCACTCGATTAAGCAATACCGATTTAATTTCTTGATGAGTTATTTCAGTCGCTGATAGCCATAGACAGCACGGTCGCCCAACTCTTCTTCGATGCGGAGAAGCTGGTTGTATTTCGCCATACGGTCGGAACGGCTAAGCGAACCGGTCTTGATCTGTCCGCTATTCGTTGCCACGGCGATGTCGGCAATCGTAGCGTCCTCTGTCTCGCCCGAGCGGTGCGAAGTCACGGTCGTATAGCCATGTCGGTGCGCCATTTCTATGGCATTCAACGTTTCTGTTAGCGAACCGATTTGGTTTACTTTAATCAGGATAGAATTGGCACATCCTTCTTGGATACCGCGCGCGAGGAACTCGACGTTCGTCACAAACAAATCATCACCCACGAGTTGGCAACGCGATCCGATGCGATCGGTCAACATCTTCCAACCAGCCCAGTCGTTTTCGCTCATACCATCTTCGATCGAGTCGATAGGATATTCATTGATAAGCTTCTCTAAATAATCAACCTGCTCGTCCGACGTACGCTTCACACCTTTCTCACCTTCGAATACCGTATAATCGTAAACGCCATCCTTATAGAATTCCGACGAAGCGCAATCCATGCCAATCATTACATCCTTGCCCGGCTCATAACCAGCTGCCCGGATAGCCGCCATGATCGAATTAAGCGCATCTTCGGTGCCTTCCAACGCGGGAGCGAATCCACCTTCATCGCCGACGGCCGTACTCAATCCTCTATCATGCAATACTTTTTTCAACGCATGAAAGACCTCCGCACCCATCCGTAAACCTTCGCGGAAACTCGGAGCGCCTACCGGCCGAATCATAAACTCCTGAAAAGCAATCGGGGCATCGCTATGCGAGCCACCATTGATAATATTCATCATCGGAACGGGCATCACATACGTATTCGTACCACCGATATAACGATACAAAGGAATATCCAGATAATTGGCCGCCGCCTTAGCCACGGCCAGCGACACGCCGAGGATGGCATTCGCCCCAAGGTTCGCCTTCGTCTTCGTACCGTCCAATTGCAACATGGCATGGTCGATACCCATCTGATCCAATGCCGACATGCCGATCAACGCCGGCGCGATTACCTTATTTATATTATCAACCGCCTTGAGCACGCCCTTGCCTCCATAACGCGCCTTGTCGCCATCGCGCAATTCCAAGGCTTCATGTTCGCCCGTCGAAGCTCCGGAAGGGACAGATGCCCTTCCCATAACGCCTGATTCCAATACAACATCTACCTCGATTGTCGGATTGCCACGCGAATCCAAAATCTCCCGTCCTGTAATTTTCTCGATTCTCATAAATTTTCTGTTTTTAATTCATTGCAAAAGTAATCTTCTCTTGCATCTAATAGAATAACCATTTGTAGGGATTTTTGTTGCGCGCATACCTATTTATAGGTAAGAAAAGAGAAAAATATAACTATAATCGGCGTCGTTTATGCCTATAATCCGTTTCGTTTATAACTATCTTTTCCAAAGAAGAAGGCTAAGGAATAAAAAACGGCACTACGCCTCTCGCGCAATGCCGACTAACAAAACAAATTAATATTATGATAATTCAAATTGAATCAATTACTTCGTAGCGTAATTCTTGTTCAAATATTCCAAAAGCTCGGCCGTAATGTCATACGCATCGTTGGCCAAGAGGATATTATCGCCTGCCGTATTGCTGAATACGACCTGGAATCCGCGCGTTTGGTTGAATATCTTCAGCTGGTTCACGATCGAATCACGCAATTGTTCGTTGAGCTTCTGCTGCTCGGCCATCAACTCTTGCGAGAGGCGCGTGTCCAAATCCTGAAGTTCTTGCCGTTTGGTGAGGAGGCGTTGCTGCTCTTGTTCGGCACGTTCTTGCGTGAGGAAAGCGTTGTTGGCAATCTTCCGCTGGAATTCTTCCATGTCTTTTTGCAAAGCGGCCGCCTTTTGGTTGACGCTCGCCCGCGAGTTTTCCGCCTTTTTCAGGATGATTTCGTTCAAATCCTTGGCATAGTTGTAATTCTCCAGCAGGGAATCGACATTGACATACGCCACTGGAAGCGTACCGGATATCGCCTCACCCGAGCTTGCAGGTGCTACTTTCGCCACGTTCGCCTCCTTCTTTCCAGAGAATTGCATCACAAAAAGTATCACAACGGCCACCGCCAAGATGCCATTGATAATGTAGTTAATGTTCTTCATACTATGAAATATATTTATCTTTCTGATTTTATTCTTCTTTCAACCGGTCGTACAAATTCTTATGCGTAGCCAACAAACGCTCTTCCGTTTTCGCACAATAGATTTTCTTCTTGCGCAACGCCGTATTACCCTCAATATGCGTATTGGGGAAGCGTCCGTTCTTCTTGATAATCACCTTTATGCACAATAAAATCGTACAAACGGCAACAATTATGAGTGTCAATAATAATGTTTTTAGCATTTTTCTCTCTATATTTGTGTGCGCAAATATAAGGGTTTGCTCGATTATAGCGTAGTTTTTCGGGACGAAATTCTACTTTTTTTCGATATAAACCCGGTTTGATAGATATATTAACTTTATTAATACCTCATCAAAGATGAACATAACAGATTTAAAACCGGCGATTGTCTGGAAGTATTTCCACGAAATCACCCAAGTACCGCGCCCTTCGAAGAAAGAGGGCAAGATGATTGCTTATTTGGAAAGCTTTGCTGCCCAGCATCAATTAGCCATTAAGAAAGATGCTGCGGGCAATATCCTCATCTCCAAACCGGCCACGCCCGGCATGGAAGACCGTGAAACCGTCGTCTTCCAAGCACACATGGATATGGTTTGCGAAAAAAACAACGACACAAAGCACGACTTCGAGCATGACCCTATCGAAACAATCATAGACGGAGATTGGGTACGTGCCAACGGGACGACGCTTGGGGCGGACAATGGCATCGGCATGGCCGCCGAACTTGCCCTGCTTGCTTCCAATGATGTGGAACATGGCCCGATCGAATGCCTCTTTACCGTGGACGAAGAAACGGGATTGACCGGAGCAAAGGCCATCCAAGAGGGATTCATGACAGGAAACATCCTGCTCAACCTCGATAGCGAAGACGAAGGGCAAATCTTTATGGGCTGTGCCGGAGGTAAGGATACACAAGCCCTCTTCCGTTACCAACCGGTCGAAGCATTGGCCGACCGCCAGTATTTCCGCATTGACGTGAAAGGACTCAATGGCGGACACTCGGGCGGAGAAATCCACAAAGGCTTGGGCAATGCCAACAAGATCCTCTTCCGCTTCCTTTATATATTAAAGAAGAACCATACGGATTTCACGCTTTGTTCGGTGGATGGTGGAAACCTTCGCAATGCCATTGCCCGCGAAGCACATGCCGTCATCGGTCTTTTGCCCGAAGACAAAGAACCGGTGCGCATCCTCTTGAACCACTACACGGCGGATGTGGAAAACGAGCTCAAGCACGTAGACAAAAATGTACGCATCATTATGGAATCGACCGACCAACCTTCTACCTATATTGATAACGATACGGCCGGGAAGGTTATCTTCGCCATGCAAGCGTGTCCGCATGGCGTTATCGACATGAGCCACGATATCGAAGGGTTGGTTGAGACTTCTACTAACTTGGCTTCCATTAAGATGAAGGAAAACCATACCATCCTTGTCGGCACCAGCCAGCGAAGCTCAATCGAGAGTTGCAAGGAAATGGTAGCCAACCAAGTTGCCGCCACGTTCCAATTAGCCGGCGCGGAGGTGACGCATGGCGATGGTTATCCAGGTTGGGCGCCTAATCCGGATTCACCCATCTTGAAAATCGCCCAAGAAACGTACGAAAAACTCTTCCACAAGCAACCGCAAATCATGGCCATCCACGCTGGATTGGAGTGCGGCCTCTTCTTGGAAAAATATCCGCACCTCGATATGATTTCGTTTGGACCGACGATGCGCGACGTACATTCGCCTAACGAACGACTTGAAATCAAGACCGTAGGCTTATGGTGGAGCCATATCTTGGAACTTTTGAAGCATATTCCAGTACGTAAATAAGCCTTTGCTTTCTTAAAAACATAACGGGTGTTGGATTATTTCATAACTATATCCAACACCCTTTATAACTATGTTCCATTCCGTTTATAACTATATATTTTTTGTTTTTTCGGCATCAGGCTAAAATAAAATAACCCCGGCTTTCGTTCAGAGAAAGGGAGTGTTGGATAAAAAAAGCCAATATTTCCTCCTTTCTATACTTGATGTTTGCATTTTTTACATTATCTTTGCAAAGCAGACAAGCAAAAAGGACAAATAGAGACAATGACATTACAAAATTAACACATGAAGAAAGCAGCGTTATTCATATTGACCCTTCTCTCCACCCTCGGGCTTTTCAACGCCTGCAACGGGCTGGAAGAACATTATTCGACGAACCCGAACTACCGGTTGGCGTTCTCGGTCGATACGATATCATTTGATACCGTATTTACCACCATTGGTTCGGCCACAAAGCAACTCATGGTGTACAACCCCAATGCCGAGGCGATGAACATCCAATCCATCATGCTCGCCAGCGGAGGCGAATCGGGTTTCCGCCTGAACGTAGACGGGCGGAAGGGGGATTACTTCAACAACGTAGGTATCTTGGAAGAGGATAGCATGTTCATATTCATCGAAGTAACCATCGATCCGAACAATGCCAACCAACCGTTGCTGGTAGAGGATTCGATTGTATTCATGTCGAACGCCGGGCGGCAAAGCGTTCTCCTCGAAGCATACGGGCAGAACATGCACCTGCATAAAGGCGGATGGAAGATTACGCAAGATACCACCCTCACCAATGATTTACCTCATTTGGTATATGATAGCATTACCGTGACACCGGGAGTAACCCTCCGGTTGGCAGAAGGGACGACACTTTATATGCACGATAAGGCAAAACTCATCGTATCTGGTACGCTCCTTTCAGAAGGGACCTTGGAGAACCCCGTGACGATACGGGGCGACCGGTTGGATTTTATCCTCGACGATATCCTCCCTTACGACCGGACACCAGGACAATGGGATGGCATCCGCTTCACCGACGAAAGCATGGGCAACCGGATGGAACATACCATCGTACGCAATGGAACTACGGGTATCAACCTTGAAGCCTCTGACCCGACGAACCGTAAGATTGAAATTTCCAATTGCCAGTTCACGAACATGCAAACGAATGTCTTTCGGGCCAGCAATTGCCAAGCATTAATATCCAATACGGAATTTAGCAATTCAGGCGGGACGGTAGTCGCGTTGATTGGAGGATCTTATCAATTTACACATTGCACGTTGGCTAACTTCATGCGCTTGGTCGAGCGAAATACTTCGTGCCTGGCATTGGCCAATAACTATTCCGACGAGAATGAAACACCTCGCTACGTACCTCTAAGTGTACGGTTTGATAATTGCATTATCGATGGGAGTTATGGTACAGGCATGGGGGAAATCATGCTCTGCGAAGACGAGGCGAACCCCATCAATTACCATTTCAACCATTGTGTATTGGCAACCGAAGCCATCGAGGATGAACACTTCGAAGAAGTACTGTTCGTGACGGACTCTACCGCCCCTATTTATCGGATGACGGGCGGTGAAGCGAACCGCTATCAGTTCGACTTTAGACCTGACACAGTCATCTCCTTAGGGGTAGGAAAAGCAGATCGCGAAGTAACGGCACAATATCCTATAGACCGTTTGGGCGTCAACAGAATGGAAAGCAGCGACGGGCCATCGATAGGTGCATACGAATTCGTACAAGAAGAAGCAAAGCAATGATTCATTACCTATTACTAAATACCTTATCTTATGAAACGATTCCTTTACCTTATCCTGTTGGGATACCTCACGTTGTTCCCTCTTCGCGCTCAAGAGGGGGAACGGTTTGTGGTGGTTAGTTACAATGTAGAGAATCTCTTTGATACGGACGATAACCCGGAAACGGAGGACGAGGAGTTCCTCCCCATGGGTGCGCGTCATTGGACTAAGGGACGTTATTACCAGAAACTTCAACACATCGCACAAGCACTCATCGTGGCGGGCGAATGGGATACACCTTCACTCATCGGACTATGTGAAGTTGAGGGAGATTCGGCCGTACATGCGCTTCTGCACCGCACCTCATTGCGATCTGTGGGGTATCGTTATTGTATCACGCATGGGAACGACAAGCGGGGGATCAATGTCGCCTTACTATATGACCGGACCCAGTTCCATAAACTCGGGGAGGAGGAGCTCATCGTGCCTCTGCCTCGCGGGGAACGGTCGACCCGCAACATCCTGCATGTATGGGGAGAGGTACGGTCGTTGGATACGTTGGATGTCTTCGTATGCCATCTTCCTTCGCGGTATGGCGGTGAGTTGGCCAGCCGTCCGAAGCGGCATGCGGCGGCGCGTCTTCTTCGGTCGTGCATTGACTCCATTTATCAGGAGAGGGAAAAACCTTTGTGTCTCGTCATGGGGGATTTTAATGATACGGCAGCGGATGAGACCTTGACCTCCGTCCTCGGGGCACAGCCATTCCCGTCGGATAGTATTCATGACTTGTCGCTTTATAATCTCTTCACCTCGGCCCAAGGGTCACATAAGTATCAAGGGATGTGGCATCAACTGGACCATGTCTTGGTCAACGGGAGGTTGGCCCGCCAGTTACTATCAGGGAGCGCGGAGGTCCTTCGTCACCCGTTCCTCCTCACACGCGATAAGACCTGGCGGGGTGTTCGTCCCTTCCGCTCTTATTATGGTTTCCGGTATGAGGGAGGTTATAGCGACCACCTGCCGCTCCGCATCGTGCTTCTTTTTCCGTAGTCTTTTTGTTTTCTCTTGATTGTTATTTAAGGGTTTTGTTGTATCTTCGCGAACAGATAACCCTATTGTTCAACGTATATAAAATGATCAAGTCATGAAGAACTTCGTACTTACCTGTTTGGCAGCCTGCGCCCTGAGTGGCCAAGTAGTTGCCCAAGAACTCACTTCTATTTCGCTCCGTGCCCCACGTACATCGGGAGGGATCACTATTTTAGAGGCGCTTTCGCAACGCCAATCGACTCGTGCTTATGCCCCACAAATGCTCACCGACCAGGAGCTTTCAGACCTGCTCTGGGCAGCCAATGGGATTAACCGTCCCGAGTCACAGAAGCGTACCGCTCCCAGTGCATTAAACTACCAGGATGTAGATGTATATGTCTGTATGGAGAAGGGCGCATATTGGTATGATGCCAAGGCGAATAAACTCGAACCCATCATCGATGAAGACCTGCGGAAGCTGGCCGCGAATGGGCAGGACTTTGCCGCATCGGCACCCGTCGTGCTGGTCCTAACGAGCGACCTGTCGAAGATGAAGGGAGGCGATACGGAAACTAATAGGCTCCTCGGCGCGATGGATGCGGGTATCGTATCGCAAAACATCTCTTTGGCTTGTGCCGGTCTGGGATTAGCGACCGTCCCCCGGGGTACTATGGACAAGGCATCGCTTGCCAAGAAGCTCCGGCTGAAAGACTCACAAGTACTCTTGCTGAACCATCCGGTGGGACACTTTGTTGAATGAAGAATGAAGAATTAAGAATGAAGAATTGGGGGAGGAATACGAGTCATCGTGCCTCTGATTCTTCATTCTTTATTCTTCATTCTTCATTTCCTTCTTTTCCACCATAGATAGTAGCCGGTAAGGGGAAGCGTGGCCCCGATGAGGGCAAAGAGGAAATAGAGAACCTTCGTGGTAATGCCTCCCCATGCCCCGGTATGCAGGGTATAAAGGAACCGCTTCCGCTCCTCCGCGGGGATAAAGTCGAAGATATTCCAGAACCATTCCCTCCACCAAGGGAAGGACCAGACCAAACCTGTAAGACACATCACAAGCAATCCAATCGTCACATAGAATCCAAGGGATACATGGCTATCATACCAGAACCTTCGTGCCCCTTTCTTAGTAGATAGGGCGAGCCGGTTTCGTAATACTTTGCGATTGCGGGGCCACCATATTATAATACCACTGATTAATACTATCGTCATACCCAAGGTCGTATAGCCTACCACCTCCTTCCCGAGGCTTCGTTGCCCTTTCTGCTGGGGTGCGTCGAGGAGCCACCGGTGTACACGTAGGGTGGTCTGAAAGAATGCGTAGCCTCTGAGTTCCTTCCGTTCGGGGGCATGCTTGCGGAGTGTCGATAGGTCGACCTGCGGGTTCAACGCTTGGAGTACTTCCTGCTCAAAGACGAGGATGGCCCCCGATAGGCATACCACAGAGAAGAGGATGCCTAAGGGGAGCGATATCCATTTATGTAGATTCTGACAGAACTTGCGCATTATTCCGCCGGGTTATAGGTTAATCGACCGATACCCGTAATCTGTGTGGCCTCTACTTCCAACCCTTTATGGGCTTCGGCCGTCGCTGGGTTGATGGCATAGATGGCAGGATTACCATCCGTGGTGGTGACGGCTACGTAGGCGATGCCCTCCTCCACGTAGGGTGTGTTTCCAAAGCCGCTTATATTTGCTGGGAGACCTGTAATGTAGGTCAGTTTCTGGTCCTCGGCTTTGAAGATGGCCAACTCATTTGCAGTAAAGCCGGTCTCTGTTAATGGCCTATCATACATCAGCATGAGGAAGTAATCCTCTGCAATAGGCCATACTCGGAGGAAACTCTTACCATCACTCTGCGCCTCGATATTACAATAGTAATCGTCGAACTCCTCGGTGCCTGCCGGGATGCGGACTACGCCAGCCGGGAGGGTGGTCTGCTGCCGGGCGTCCTTCATGGTCTTCGCGTAGGAGGGCGAGAAGACATAAACATCCCCGTTGGCTTCCCATATCATCTGGTAATACTGGGACTTCATGCGTCCGGCGGCATAGCTAATCTTGTCGGTACGGAGGAGCTTCTTGGAGGTGAGGGTCTCGTCATCGAAGATCGCCACCCAGCATTCGTTTGGGTATTGGGTCCATTGCAATTCGTCCTTCTCATACGAGCCACTACCCTGCCCGCCGCTCTCTGTCTTAATCAGGTCTTCATTTCCTTCCAAGACCCACAGGTAATTCCCCTCATCATCCTTCTGCATACATCCGTATTGGCTGAGCCCCATAGGCACGGCGGCCGAGTAAATCTTGTCATCGTGTTCTAAGAGTCCGGATAAAGTAACATACTCCCCATTCCCCAAGAAGTTTTCCGAGAGATAGGCTTCTTGCTTCGTGTCGTTGGTCGAATAGGACTCGTTCTTCACATCTAAATAAGATACCAGGAAAGATTGCGGTACATAGCCATTGGCATCTGCCCACTCTGTGGGTCCATCCCCTGTAGAGGTGGTGAGGACATAATCCTTGTAGGTGCCATACGTGGTAAAGCGACGGATGGTGTACTCTATATTACGCTTCTGGATACTACTGTCCGCACTTAGGACGTAGGATGCAGTAGTCCCCCCGTTGCCATCGTTATACTGGAGCCCATACAGGTATTCATCGCCAAAGAAAATCCATTGTGTAGCCCCGTCGTTGACCAGCCCGTTGCCCAAGGTCGATATCTTACCTTCACTCAGGCTATTCGAGGTAAGCAGGGTATAAGTATCCGTATTCGAGCCTTTGGTAGTAGTGGCTACCACGTACTGGGAGAATGCCTCTTCGGTAGGCGTGGTTGTCCCTCCGTTATTAGTACTACCTCCATTAATAGGAGAATCTTCTTCACTGCATGATGCGAAAAGGCTGCAGGCCACGATGGGTAATGCTGCAAAAATACTTTTTGTTGTCATAATTCTTCACTTATATATTACACATTTGTTCTAAAGTTATCTTTACAATCGATTAACAGTTATTTCGTGCGAGTCACCGTGACTTACCCCTTTTACGAGTCACCGTGACTCGTCACTGCAAGTCACAGTGACTTATCATCACGAGTCACGGTGACCCTTGACCACGAGTAACAGTGACTCGTACTTGTGGGTCACAGTGACCCATTTTTGCGAGTCATTTTGACTAATAATTGTTAATCACAATGAGTCGTCTAATTCCCCAAATAGACCCGTATTTTCCCATAAAAGGCACGTCCTGCTTTCTGGAGGCTGAAGTTATCATACAGGTCTTCGTTAGTCAGGTTCCTGCATTCGAAAGAGAGGTGATAACGCCCCCGGATGCTATAAGAGAGGGTGACATTATGGGAGAACTGGTTGGGTACGGTATAGTCGTTGTTCTGATTCCCAATGACCTCCGAATAATAGGCAAAGCTATGGAGGTATTGGTTGTCGTATGTAACCGTGAGGGTGTTCCCCTTAGCGAAGAGATTCCGCCAATAGAGGGAGAGGTCCATATCCGCAAATTGGTAAGGGATGTTGGGCATACGTGCTCCATAGGCGAGGTTCGGCGTACTCGTGCCGAGCTGCGTTTGTTGCTTGTCCCGTACATCCATTTGGGTGAAGTTTCCCCCTACACTTAGCCAGTGGCTGAAGCCATATCGTAGGGAGAAGTTGTACCCCTTGGTCTCTACCTTACCATAATTAATATAGGTAGCCCCTTCCTTCCCACCGCTAAGGTCGGTGATGTTCCGCTGTATATAATCTTGGGTATAGCGGTAGACCCACCCTGCTTCGGCATAAAGGCTATGCTGTCCGAATGTCTTATTGTAGCTGAGGTTGATGTTTACGTTGTGGCTATTCTCGGGACGAATACTAAGGTCGCCCATCTCTAAATCCTCGTCGCCAAACATCTCTTCGATGGTGGGGAGGCGGTAAGCTTTCTCGTAAGAGAGCTTCGATTGTAACCCGTCGAGGAGGAAGTAAGTGCCTGCCATCCCATAGCCAAAGGAGCTGACGGTACGGTCCGTTCGTATGTAGCTGCTCTGGGTCTCGTCTTCTGCCATCGGCCCGGCTACGTACTGGTGGTAATGCTTCGCGAAGAGGGAGAGGTTCCAGCGTTCGTGAGGCATGAGGCGATAGGACAATCCTGTGATATGCTTCCTCGTTTGCTTGGGGATGGCATCAGCTAATTCCTCCGTCGTCAGGAGTGATGTATTCTTGCGATGGAAGGCATTGAGTACATGGTTGAAGGTAATTGTATGGGCCCGCCCTAACCGGTAATTGAGGGTCAGGGTGGCGTTCCAATTATCATTGTCTGAACGGGTATGTTGGCGGCTCTGTTCGCCGGGCGTATTCATGCGGTACTTCTCCGCGTACCAGTTATAATGATAGTAGGAAGTATCCACATTCGTGGTCGCATTCCGGTTGTAGTTGGCGGTCACGATGGCATCCAACCCTTTGACACCTATATTCCGCTTGCGATAGGTAAGTGAGGGCATAAGGGAATGCCCCTTGCGGTGCTTCTCGCCATATACGGTAATCTGGCGCACACCCGTTTGGATGTCTTTATACAGGTGCGAATAGGTGAAGCCCAGCATCAATTGGTCTACCCAAGGCTTGTCTATGATACCTATCTTGCCGATGATAGCTTCATTGTGGTAGGTATCGTGGAAGCGTCGTACCCGTACCTTCTTGCTATTGTCGATATAGGTCGATACGGAGCCGTCGGGCTGGAAGTTGAATACCTCGACTGGCGTATCTATATAGTAGTCATTATCCGAGTAATTTTGGAAGGCATTTACCTCATACGTCAATCCATTCTGGAAGGTCTGCCCGAAATGCAAGTACGACTTATGGGTATTGAACGAGCCGTAGGAATAAGAGGCATCGGCAAACCACTTGTTACGTTGCTTCTTGGTAATCACGTTGACCACGCCCCCGATGGCATCGGTACCAAAGCCTACGGGTACGACTCCCTTGTAGACCTCGATCCGTTCGGCGAAGTTCACGGGTATATTATTCAGGCCGAAGGAACTCCCTACGCCCTCTTGGGGCACCCCATCGATGAACACCTTGATATGTTTCCCACTGAAGCCATCCATCATCAATTGCATGTCCGATCCTACTCCACCGGACTCGCGGAGCTTCATCCCCGGGGTCTTCGATAAGGCCTCGCTAAGGCTCTTCGTGGAGTGTTCGAATGACTTCGCGTCGAGGGCCACGGCATTGAAGGCCGAACGCTTTACGCGACTGACTCCATTGGATACAATATCTACAACCCCCAGCTCCGTAGCTTGGGACTTGATTTCTATGTGTAACTCTTTATCTTTACCCTTGATAAGGAGAGGCAACTCCTTCGTTTCATATCCGATGGCAGATATAATTAAGGTATAAGAACCAGCTGCGATGGACATCCGAAAATGGCCTTTTTCATCCGTGACGCACCCGTAAGGTGTCCCTTTGAGGTAAACCGAAACATAATCGGCTGGCATCCCTTCAGAGGTGGTGACGGTCCCATATAAATAGGAAGTATGCTTATCCACCGCTGCCTGCCGTTTCGCATGCGGGTGAGGATGCTGGGCCAGTGTTGTAAATGTGGTACTTGCAAGCAAGAAGCATGTCAGTACGTAATACTTATTATTCATTACTAATAGCGTTTATATGAAAGCGTTATTAAACCGGGTGCAAAGGTAGGAGGATAATGGATGCCCATCAATCGCTCCTTTTAGGTATTCGGGAGCTTCTCCTACGTGGGTTTCATACCTACATATAGGGAAATGTATTTAGGTAGACAATTCTGTAATATGTATACAACCATATTGGATGAATATGCCTACCTTTGTAAAGTGAATGTAAACCGTAATAATAACCCTTTATTAATAGCGTAGAATAGTATGTTACGTAAGATTAGAAGATGGCTGGCGGCGCTCTGCTTTGGGGCGATCACGCTCCTGTTCCTCGACTTTACGGGGACGCTTCATGCCTGGTTGGGATGGTTGGCGAAGATCCAGTTCCTGCCGGCCTTATTAGCTTTGAATGTAGGTATTGTAGTAGGGCTGGTACTGCTCACCTTGCTGGCCGGCCGCGTGTATTGTTCGGTGATTTGTCCGCTGGGCGTGATGCAAGATATCATCGCATGGGTGAATAGCCGGAGGAAGAAACAAAGGTTCCGCTTTACCTATTCGCATGAGGTGAAGTGGTTGCGGTATGGGATGTTGGTACTCTTTATCCTGTCGCTCGTGGCGGACATCCATAGTATCGTAGCGTTGTTGGCGCCTTATAGTGCGTATGGCCGTATCGCGTCGAGTCTTTTGGCTCCTATTTATGGTTGGGGGAACAACTTATTGGCAGTTATGGCTGAACGTATTGATAGTTATGCCTTCTATGAAACATCGGTATGGATGAAGAGTTCTATTACGATGGTTATTGCCATCCTTACCTTTATTATCATAGCGGTATTGGCTTGGCGGAATGGAAGGACGTATTGCAATACGGTTTGCCCCGTTGGTACGGTGCTGAGTTTCCTCTCCCGTCACTCGCTTTTTAAGGTCAAGATAGATGTGGACAAGTGTAAATCGTGCAGTCTCTGTACAAGACAATGCAAGGCATCCTGTATTGACTATAAGAACCACCAAATAGATTATAGTAGATGCGTCACCTGCTTTGATTGTGTGGAGGCATGCAAACATGACGCGCTCCATTATGTACCCTCATGGGGAAAGGCGGAGAAGAAGGTAAATAAGGAAGGGGAAGGACGCCGGGAGTTCCTCTCTATCGTCTCATTAGTAGCTACGACCTCTGCCCTAAAAGCCCAAGAGAAGAAGGTAGACGGAGGCTTGGCCACGATTGTAGAGAAGAAAGCCCCGAAGCGCACGGTGCCTATCGTCCCGCCTGGAGCTTGGAGCGCGAGGGACTTCGCCCAGCATTGCACAGCTTGCCAATTGTGTGTCTCGGTCTGCCCCAACGAAGTATTGCGGCCCTCGGCCTCGTTAGATAAGTTCATGCAACCTACGATGTCCTATGAAAGAGGGTATTGTCGGCCGGAATGCGTGAAGTGTAGCGAGGTGTGCCCCACGGGTGCTATCAAACCTATTACACGTGCCGATAAGTCGGCTACCCAAATCGGACATGCGGTATGGATCAAATCTAATTGCATCCCCTTGACGGATGGCCAACCCTGCGATAACTGCGTGCGCCATTGCCCGACGAAGGCTATCTTACAGGTGCCCTCCGACCCCACGAACCCGAATTCTCTCCAGATACCCGTGATTAATGAAGAGAAGTGTATAGGATGTGGCGCATGCGAAGCGTTATGCCCGGCCCGCCCCTTCAGCGCGATCTATGTAGAGGGCCACGAAGTACACCGGATGATATAAATGAAGCTATACATTATATAATATAGGAAAGATGATGGAACAAACGAAGAATATCTCCCGCCGCGCCTTCTTTGGGAAGATGGGAGCGGCTACGCTTGCCACGGCAGGCTTATCAGCTTGCGGACAAAGTGGTGAAGCAAATACAAATCCCCTGGCACCTGAAGGTGAGATGACGTACCGGACCAACCCGACTACGGGCGACAAGGTATCATTGCTCGGCTTCGGGATGATGCGTCTCCCCTCGGTAGGCGGACGCTCGGCCCGTGAAGGGAATGAACCTATAGACCAAGAGATGGTCAATCGTATGGTAGACTATGCCATCGAGCATGGGGTGAACTACTTTGATACGTCACCTGCCTATTGCCGTGGCTTATCGGAACGGGCGACGGGCATTGCGCTTTCCCGTTATCCGCGCGAGAAAGTTTTTATCGCAACCAAGCTATCCAACTTTAATACCTATACGCGGGAAGCCTCGATGGAGATGTATCGGAAATCGTTCGAAGAGTTGCAGACCGACTATATCGACTATTACCTGCTCCACTCCATAGGTGGCGGTACGGGAATGCAGACACTCCGGGATAGATACATCGACAATGGTATGCTCGACTTCCTCTTGAAAGAACGGGAAGCCGGCCGCATCCGTAACTTAGGCTTCTCCTACCATGGCGATGTCTCGGTATTCGACTACTTATTATCTAAACACGACGAGTATAAATGGGATTTCGTGCAAATACAATTAAACTACCTGGATTGGAAGTTCGCGAAAGAGATCAATCCCCGTAATACCAATGCCGAATACCTGTACGGTGAGCTGGACAAACGAGGCATACCCGCCATCATCATGGAGCCCTTGCTCGGAGGACGCCTTTCCAACGTGCCCGACAATGTCGTAGCACAATTAAAGCAACGCGACCCTGAACGTAGCGTAGCCTCGTGGGCATTCCGCTTTGCCGGTACTTTCCCTAAAGTATTGACCGTCCTGAGTGGCATGACGCGCATGGAGCATCTGCAAGATAACCTCCACACCTATTCACCACTCAAGCCCTTGACGGATGAAGAGTTCGCCTTCCTCCAGGAAACAGCCCGATTGATGATGCAATTCGATACCATCCCGTGCAACGATTGCAAGTATTGCATGCCCTGCCCTTACGGTATCGACATTCCAGCCGTCCTTTTGCATTACAACAAATGCTTGAACGAAGGGAACATTGCTACCAGCCAACAGGACGCCAATTACCGGGAAGCACGCCGCGCGTTCCTAGTGGGTTACGACCGGAGCGTTCCGAAACTTCGCCAAGCCAGCCATTGCATCGGATGCAATCAATGCTCGCCCCATTGCCCGCAAAGCATCGATATCCCGGCCGAAATGCGTCGCATCGATGAATATGTGGAGAAATTGAAGCAAGAGACCTTGTAAATAAACTTCTTTCCTCGGGGAGAAAAGTTACGTTCTCCTCGAGGAAAAATTTTATTGATCGGCATCCATTCTTCACGTATCGTCGATGTTTGTACAAATATCGACGATATTTGTATATCTTTAGCCTAAAGATACAGAAATATCGTCGATACGCGAAGAATATATAAGCATTACGGGAAGTTTTTCCGCCTATCTTTTCCTCTTTTGCCCGTTATCTTCTATAATCATTTCGAAAAATCAGACGGGGAAATGACGGGCTGATATAAAAAAACATTACCTTTGCCATCGGAAATCATAAGTAAAACGTAGAAGTGGTTCGTTATTACCTCATATATATAGCGGCATTGTTTGCCTGGGGCACGGTGTTTCCTTCAGCAGCAAAGGACTTTACGGTCGTGATCGATGCAGGTCATGGCGGCAAAGACCCCGGTGCGCGCGGACGGATCATCCAAGAGAAGGCGATCAATCTCGGCATTGCGTTGAAATTGGGCAAGCTGATTGAATCGAACCATCGGGACGTGCGCGTGGTCTATACGCGTAGTTCGGATAAGTTCGTGGCATTGGACGACCGGGCCGAGATGGCCAACCGGTGCAAAGCCGACTTGTTTATTTCCATCCATACCAATTCGGTAGCGAAAGGAAATGCGGTGCAGGGCACGGAAACCTATACGCTCGGTTTAGCCCGCACGGACGAAAACCTGGCGGTAGCCATGCGGGAAAATTCGGTCATCCTTTTGGAAGAGGATTACCAGCAACGATACGAGGGATTCGATCCGAACTCATCGGAGTCGTACATCATATTCGAGTTCATCCAAAACCGCCATATCGAGCAAAGCATCCGTTTGGCATCTGATATCCAACAATGTTTTGCTTCGGCGAAAAGGGAAGACCGGGGCGTACGGCAGGCAGGTTTCCTCGTGTTGCGCAAGACAAGCATGCCGAGCGTATTGATAGAGGTAGGTTTTATCTCGAACCGCACGGAAGAGCGTTACCTGGCTTCGGCCGAAGGGCAACAACGACTGGCCCAAGCGATATCGGACGCATTCGACCGGTATAAGCGTACGTTCGACACCCGGCAAGCCGCATCGAAGGCAAGCGAGGCAAGCACGCCGGCGGTGACACCGAAAGCCTCCGGACGGAAACTCCCGCCAGCAGGAAGCGAAGCGGACATTTTAATGCGCAAACAACAACGTTTGCAAAAACAGAAACAATGAATTAAATGTTGAAATAAGAAAAGACGAAATAAGAAGATGAAAACGAAGTTCACCAAGGAAGCGAAGATTGGCATCGTGTCAATCGTCAGTTTGGCTTTATTGTATATCGGGATTAATTACCTGAAGGGGATTAACCTGTTCAAGCCGGTCAACCATTATGAAGTGGTATTTACAAACGTGAAAGGAGTTACGATATCCAGCCCTGTATATATTGATGGATTCAAAGTCGGGTTGGTGCGCGACATCAAGTATGACTACGACAAGATGGACAAAATCACGGTAGATATCAGTCTCGAAGACGAGATGCGCATCAACAAAGGAAGTTATATCACCATCGTAAATAGCTTCCTCGGCGGATCGGAGCTGCATATTCATTTGAATAAGTACGTAAACGAGTTCTTGAAGCCAGGTGATGAAATCGAAGGACGCATGGCGGAAGAGATGATGCAATCCGTACAAGAGAAGATTTTGCCCAGCGTCGAGGCGATGTTGCCTAAGATTGATTCCATCCTGGGCGGCTTGCAGACATTGATCAATCACCCGGCATTGGCACAATCGCTCGACCACGTGGAGAAGACGACCGCCAATTTGGAAACTTCAACCCGCCAATTGAACCGAATGCTGGCTAACGATGTGCCGGAAATCGTATCCGGCTTGAAGACGATTACGGCCAATTTCTCGGACGTAAGCTCGGAATTGAAGACGCTCGACTTGCAAACAACCGTCGAAAGCATCAATGCCACACTGGCCAGCCTGAAGGTAACGACCGAGAAATTCAACTCGACCGATAACAGCATAGGTCTCTTGCTCAACGACCGCGCTTTGTATGATAACCTCAATAGCACGGCCGACAATGCATCGAAACTCCTTTTGGATTTGCGCGAACATCCGAAGCGTTACGTCCATTTCTCGGTGTTTTAAAAATGCAGGAAAGAGTGAAAAGAACTAAAAAGTAGTCTGTCTTTCTGTCTTGGACGCATTTTTTCTTTAGCCAAAAGAGGATGCGCCCAAGCTGTTTGAAAATAAGAAGAATAGAGCTTTTCTCTCTTTAGAAAGCAGCTGGAGGCGAAATGACAGATTGTCGCAAAAAAGAGCTTTTTGAAGAAAAAAATAAACAGGCTTACCTATAAGTATTTGAAAATGAAACCATTTTCTTAAATGCCTGACTTTAAATGCGATAAATTTATTTGGAAATACAAAATAAAAAAGGACTTTTTTTTTCAGAATTAATTTTCAAACTTTGTACCGTCAAACGAGTAAATAGTAGGAAGAAGTATTAAGAAAGAAGATGCAGTCTGATTGTCAAATATTGTGGAAGAAATGCCTTGAGATTATTAAGGACAATTTGCCGGAAGAGCAGTTTAACACTTGGTTTCGGCCCATTATTCCTTATTCTTTCAATGAGAAGAATGAGTTCCGAATCTTGGTGCCGTCTAACTTCTTCGGTGAATATATAGAGGCGAATTTCCAGAAGTTGTTGTTACCTGTGGTTCGACGTGTGATGGGACCAGAGGTGACGTTGATTTACCGCGTAGCTACGGCGGGAGATGTGACGGATGAAGATGCAATGATGGATTCGCATGCAGAGCCATCGTCCAACAAGGAGATGCCGCATACATCCGTACCGAACTTGTTCGAACAACGCCGGGCACCGCAAGACTGGAATTCGTATTTGAATCCAAAGTATAGTTTCGACAACTATTTTGAGGGAACGAGTAATAAAGTTGTTCGTTCGGCCAGCGAAGCGATTGCCCAGAATCCGGGTAAGACGGCGTTCAATCCGATGTTTATCTTTGGGGCATCGGGCGTAGGAAAGACGCATCTTTGCCACGCGATAGGAAATCGGATTCAAGAACTGCATCCCACGAAAAAAGTCTTGTATGTATCGGCTCACCTTTTTGGTACGCAGTTTACAGAAGCGGTGCGGAAGAACAACGTCAATGATTTCTTGTATTTCTATCAAGGCGTAGACGTGTTGATTATCGACGATGTGCAAGAATTCATCGGAAAAGACAAAACGCAAAATACATTCTTCCATATATTCAACCATCTCCACATGTTGAATAAGCAGTTGGTATTGACGTCAGATAAACCACCGGTTGAGTTGCAAGGCATGGAAAAGCGCCTGTTCACTCGCTTGAAGTGGGGTTTGATTGCCGAATTGGAACATCCGGATTTGGATTTGCGTCGTAAGATTTTGAAGAACAAAATTACGCACGACGGATTGAATGTACCGGAAGATGTCTTCAATTTCATTGCCGACAATGTGACGGAGAATGTCCGGGATTTGGAAGGAATCTTGGTTTCGTTGATGGCAAATGCCTTGGTAAGCAACAAGGAAATCGATCTTTCGCTCACGAAGCGGATAGTAAGCCATTCGGTTCGTTTGGAACAGAAACAACTTTCTGTCCAGTCGATTCAGGAGACCGTTTGCAAGTATTTTAACTTGGACCAATCTGTTATTCAAACTAATTCGCGCAAACGGGAGATTGTGCAGGCACGCCAGATTACAATGTTTTTGGCAAAGAAATACACAGATTGTTCCTTTTCGCACATTGGAAAGATTGTGGGAAAGAAGGATCATGCAACGGTACTTCATGCTTGCAAGACAATCAAAGACCAAATGGAGACTAACAAATCGTTCCGTACGTCGGTTGAGGAAATCGAGAGTCTGTTGAGAAGTTAATTAGAGTATTAATTTAAAGGTAACATATATAAGCCGTGGAAAGCAAAGTCTATACATTCGATGAAGCTTATAAAGCATCTTTGGATTATTTTACCGGTGACGAATTGGCGGCTAAGGTATGGGTAAACAAATATGCCCTGAAAGATGCTTTTGGGAATATATATGAGCAATCTCCTGCAGATATGCATCGTCGTTTGGCGCGAGAAATTGCTCGTATAGAACGTAATTATCCGAATCCGTTGACGGAGCAGGAACTCTTTGATTTGTTTGACCATTTCCGTTATATCATTCCGCAAGGAAGTCCGATGACGGGAATAGGCAATGATTATCAGGTAGCTTCTTTGTCGAACTGCTTTGTGATCGGATTGGATGGCCCAGCTGATTCGTATGGGGCTATTATCCGTATTGACGAGGAGCAAGTGCAATTGATGAAACGGCGCGGCGGTGTAGGACATGATTTGTCGCATATCCGTCCGAAAGGTTCACCCGTAAAGAACTCAGCATTGACTTCCACAGGGTTGGTTCCGTTTATGGAACGTTATTCCAATTCTACCCGTGAAGTAGCACAAGACGGGCGCCGAGGCGCATTGATGCTTTCAGTTTCAATCAAACATCCCGACTCGGAATCTTTTATCGATGCAAAAATGATAGAAGGTAAGGTGACGGGAGCCAATGTCTCTGTGAAGATTGACGATGAATTCATGCAAGCAGCAATAGAAGGTCAATCATATCGTCAACAATATCCGATAGATTCGTCGGAACCTTTATATACAAAAGAAATAAATGCCGCCGAGTTATGGCGGAAAATCATTCATAATGCGTGGAAATCGGCAGAACCCGGTGTTTTATTCTGGGATACAATTCTGCGCGAATCGGTTCCAGATTCGTATGCCGACTTAGGATTCTGCACGGTGTCGACGAACCCGTGTGGCGAGATTCCGCTTTGTCCGTATGATAGCTGTCGCTTATTGGCTATTAATCTGTATTCATACGTAGTACATCCATTTACGGCAGATGCTTATTTCGATTTCGATTTGTTTAGAAAACACGTCATCTTGGCGCAACGCATCATGGATGACATCATTGATTTGGAATCGGAAAAGATAGAATTGATTCTGAAGAAAATCGAAGCCGACCCAGAATCAATGGAAATCAAACAACCAGAGCATTATTTGTGGGAGAAAATCCGCCGTAAAACATTAATGGGACGCCGTACAGGAGTCGGTATTACAGCCGAAGGCGATATGCTGGCGGCTTTAAACCTGCGTTATGGCACAGAAGAGGCTACGGATTTTGCCGAGAAAGTGCAACGTGCGTTGGCATTGGCAGCCTATCGTTCGTCAGTCGAGATGGCGAAAGAGCGCGGTGCTTTCCAAATATATGATGCTAAGCGGGAAGAGAAGAATCCATTCATCAATCGTTTGCGGGAGGCCGATCCGGAATTGTACACAGATATGGTACAATATGGACGACGAAACATTGCCTGCTTGACAATCGCCCCCACAGGAACGACCAGCTTGATGACACAGACGACGTCCGGTATCGAACCGGTTTTCTTGCCCGTTTATAAACGTCGTCGTAAAGTGAATCCGAACGATGCAGACACACGAGTAGACTTTGTAGACGAAACAGGCGATGCATTTGAAGAATATATCGTGTTCCATCACAAGTTTGTAACCTGGATGCAAGCGCAAGGTTATTCAGTGACGAAGAAATATACGCAAGAAGAGGTCGATAATCTGGTAGCTAAATCACCCTATTATAAAGCCACCTCAAACGATGTAGATTGGTTGCAAAAGGTGCGGATGCAAGGACGTATTCAGAAATGGGTAGACCATTCCATCAGCGTGACAATCAATTTGCCGAGCGACGTAAGCGAAGAGTTGGTCAATGAATTGTATGTTGAAGCTTGGAAGAGCGGATGCAAAGGTTGTACGGTCTATCGCGATGGTTCGCGTTCGGGCGTTTTGCTGGCGGCCGAGAAGGGAAAGAAGAAGAACGACGATTGCAATTGCATGCAACCACCGGTTATCGTCTCGACCCGTCCGCGTGAATTGGAAGCCGATGTGGTCCGTTTCCAAAATAATAAAGAGAAATGGATTGCCTTCGTAGGCTTGCTAAACGGACGTCCGTACGAAATCTTCACCGGTCTAGCCGACGACGAAGAGGGCATCATGCTTCCGAAGAATATCTCGAAAGGTTCTATCATCAAGAGCTACGACGAGGATGGCAAGAAGCACTACGATTTCCAATTCAAGAACAAACGCGGCTATAAGATGACCATCGAAGGTTTGGATGGTAAGTTCAATCCGGAATTTTGGAACTATGCCAAACTGATTTCCGGCGTCTTGCGCTACGCCATGCCTATCGACCAAGTCATCAAGCTCGTGCAAGGCATGGACTTGAACAATGAATCCATCAATACGTGGAAGAATGGCGTGGAACGCGCCCTAAAGAAATACTTGCCCAATGGCACGGAAGCCAAAGGTCAAAAATGCCCGAATTGTGGACAAGAAACATTGGTTTACCAAGAAGGTTGCCTGATTTGTACCAATTGCGGGGCTTCGCGGTGCGGGTAAAGTAAGGTTATTAAATAAAAAAACAGATGGCTCACAAAAGGATAAAATCTGATGTGAGCCATTTGGCATATATAAAGTCAAAAGAAAATATCATGAAAGAAAGAGTAAAAGAAGTGAGTTTTTTAGTGGTAGGTTTGAGTGTTTTATTTCTTTTGTCGTGTTCAGGAAAGAGAGACGCGGAAAATGAAAAGAAATCCTATACGTATGAATTGCATCAAACCGGAAATATAAAATCTTTTCCACTGGATGCAGAAACACGTTATAATGCCTTTTATTTGTATGCATTTGAAGATAAGGGAAAAGCATATTTGTCTTTCTTAAATTATCGGACCAATCAAATCTTGTTTTACGATTTGAATACTTGCAAATTCTTGTTCAAAACAGAATTGGATAAAGAAGGGCCTAATGGCATTGGCCTTGCATCTGGATATTATATCCAGGATTTTAATCATATATACATCTCTTCGTATGCCTATTCAGGTTTGATGAAAGTAGATACAAGTAAACAGATTGTACAGAAAATACCTTACAAAAAGACCACGCAAGGATATAATATCGTTCCCTCGTATGCGCCCTCTTCGCATCCTTATGATGCTCCCGTCCAAATAGGAAGCCGTATCTATATCACGCAATCGGCAGCCAATCACATTTATCCCAGCGAAAGGACACCAGTTTCTGTGTCTATCGACACGGTTTCGTGGGAATATGATTCGCTTCCCTTCACTTATGGTGATGCCCTGTCTGAAGCGCAATTGGCTGCTCCTGAAACGTATTGTAGCCGTATTTTTGATGGTAAAAATTTCATATATTCATTTTGCGTTGAACCTGATATCTTTGTCGCATCCATCGACCATAAACAAATACAAAGAATAGACGTTGAAAGCCAGTATATTCGCGATATTCCTTTGGATAGGTATCCAGACGATATGGAAAAAGGTGCGCGAATGAATTTGGAAGTAGCTCGTTATGGCGATTTAATCTATGACAAATATAGAAATGTGTATTATAGGTTTGCGTATCCATCTACAAGTCTGGATATGGACACGAAATGGATAGGAAAATCGGTTTATGGCCGGGAAAAATGTTCAATCATTATTCTGGATAAAGAATTCAATATCATAGGCGAAACATTATTACCCGAAGGAGTTTATAATTCTTACGTATTTTTTATTGATAAAGCCGGGCTTTATATCAGCAAAGACTATCAAATGAACTACGATCAGTCAGAAGATTTTATGATATTTGAGCTGTTTGAATTAACAAAATCAGCCAAAAGTTGATGTTATGGCCTTGGTAATGCTAACAAGACACCCGGAGGAGTACTCCTCCGCCTGCCACACTAACGTTACTACGGGTGCCGTAGGAGTATTGCTCCGGATGCCATAGGAACGTTGCTCCGGGTGGCGGAGGAAAAACATAGTTAAGGATGATGGAAAACATAGTTATAAACAAGTAGAAATATAGTTATCAATGAAAAGGAATATCGTTATCATGGGGAGCGTTTTCATGGCCGTTTCCCTCATCCTTTTGATGGGAAGTTGCTATTCTCAGAAAAGAGAGAGAAAACAGAATGTAGTTCATTTTGCGGATGTACAATCGGACGAATGGTTATCACGAATACAATGCAAATTTATTCCGTTGGAGACGAACGATAGTTGTTTAATTGCGTATATAAATGAAGCGGTATTTACATCTTCGCGAATTTTTATTATTGATACACAAAACAGGGTGTACGAGTTTGATATTTCTGGCAAATTTATCGCGCAAGTATGTGAGGTGGGAGATGCACCAGGCGATTGTTCGATTCCCAAAAGTTTGCATGTAGACGAAGAGAAACAAGAACTTATAGTGGCAGATATTGGGAAAGCTAAGTTACTTTATTTTGATTTGAATACATTGGCTTATAAACAGGGTCGACAGATGGATTATTTTGGAGAATGCGCTTGGTTTCCTGATGGCGATATTGTATGGGTGAGCGGTGAAAGTTTTGAGACACCGAAGCGAGAAAAGTATCGTGTCAAGTTTACTGATTCGGAAGGAAACCTGAAGAAGTATGACATGCCTGTTTCTTACGAACCTCAATATACTTTTTCTTCTGGTACCTACTTCTATACATTAAATGGAAATGTATATTTGAATCTTCCTTTTACCCCAACTATTTATAAAATGGATGAGGACGGATGCGAAGAATCCTATACAATTTCTGTAGAAGGACACACGTTTGCTCCGATGGATTGGTTGAAAGCAAATGCAGAAGAAAATTATTATAGAGCAATTACTAAATCGGACTATATCAATACATTTAATGTAAAAGAAACAGACCATTTCATCAGCCTTGTTTTCTTAGAACGTGGAAAACCTTATGTCGGATTTTATAATAAAGAGACGGAAGAAAGTATTTTGTATGAAGGCGTGGATTTTATGGAGAAAACCTCTTTAGAAGGTATTGGGAAAGTAATTACGACGCATGGATATTATTTCCTATCCGTTATAGAATCAGATGCTTTATTAGAACAAGGAACTTCAAATAAAGAGCTGAGAGAAATAGCTTCGGAATTAGAACCAGAGAGTAATCCTATATTGTGTTTATTTAAATTTGAGTGATATGAGAACATTAATGTCTATTTTACTTTTAGGAGTATGGCTGACCAGTTGCCAACAAGAGAAACAAATAGAACGGCAAGTGCTTTCTTTGGATAAAACAGCAACAATACTTCAAGGGAAATCTTTGTTTAAAGCCGATTCTAATCATTACTTTTACGACATAAAGTCTGCTTGGAATTATTTGGCATTCTTGGATGATTCTTGCCAAACAGTTCTTTCCGTTTATGCGAAAGACAACATCCAACAACCCGTTTTTACTGCGCTTCGTGGTCGAAAAAAAGGAGAATTACAGAAACCTCATTTTCGTCAAGAAGTAACGGAAGAAAACGGTTTCCTTTTGGTCAATGATAATTCGCGATATATGAAATTATACGCTGAAAATGGAGATTGGATTTTACAACAAGAGGAAGATTGGTTTAATGTAAAAAACAGCTTTTATTTTAATCGGACAGAAAAAGAGCTATATGCCGTTCCTTGAATTTCCATATAAAGACACAGACGAACGGACTATTCAAAATCGATTACGCGGGATGGCTTATCAAGGTCCGTTGAGTTTTAATCCTTCCTGCGACCGTTTTGTTTATTCACCCAGCACTGGCGATATTATCCATTTTTATGCGATCGAGGGCGACGAAGTGCATGTTGTTTCCCGATTGGAAAAAGCGTATCCGCGTTATATCCCGGAAGAGGGTACGGACGGCGCGATTTCAGCGGCAATTTCCCGTTCGGAGAAATTCAGTTATATCGCATCGACGGCTACAGATCGTTATGTATATTTATTGTATTCAGGTGCGGTATTCGAGGATTTGATAAAAGAGGGAAAAATGAATTCCGGACAGACCGTGTTTGTTTATAATTGGAAAGGAGAAAAGCTCCGATCGTTTGCCTTGGATGTAGATTGTCAGCAAATTTGTGTAAGTACGGACGACGGCACACTTTATGCCATTGCCGAAAATCCAGAGCCGGAGCTGGTTCGTTTTGATATTTCTCCGTGGCAAAAGTAAATTCAAATCCCTTCCTCCCGCATCCGGCAATTTCCATCAAACTGCGCGCCAGCTTCAACCTCGAGCGTCTGTGTGCGGATGTCGCCCGTGATGCGTGCAGTAGCTTTGAGCGTCAGATGATTGTCGGTTTGGATAGTACCCATAATTTCCCCGTGTATTTCGGCGTTTTGGCAACGGATATTCCCTGTAATCGATCCTTTTTGCCCGACTACGATTTTCCCACTGCACGTGATGTCGCCCTCCACGCGCCCATCCAGACGGAAATCAGACTCGCTCGTGATGTTCCCTTTCACAAAACTTCCGGCAGCCATGGCGTTGTGGAGGCCGCTGCCCGTTTGTTCTTCTTTTTGCTTGCCCATTATCATATCTATTTCGTTTTCGTGCAAAGTTAGGATTAAATTTGGGTTATCTCGCGTAATTGTATTATTTTTACGGCTTAGTTAAAATAGGTAATCAAATGAAGATTGAGATCGAATTGAAGTCCATGAAGTTTTATGCATTTCATGGTGTGGCGCCGCAAGAGCGGACAGTCGGGAACCGGTTTGTAGTAGATGTCTGGCTGACGGCGGACGTGGGCCGGGCGACGGAGAGCGACCGCCTAGAGGACACAGTGAATTATGCCGAAGTATATGACATAGTGAAGAAGGAAATGGAACAGCCCTCGCAATTGCTCGAAGCCGTGGCAGGGCGCATCGTGCGGGCATTACGCGGCCGTTTTCCCCGTATCTTGCAGGCCAAGGTGAAGGTTGCGAAACGGAATCCGCCTTTTGGGGGCGATGTGGAAAGCGCAGCGGTGACGTTGGAATTGTGAAAATAATACCATCGGAGATTCCCGCTGACTTGCTGCAGCTTGCAGGAAGCCTGCGGAAATTTCCGACGAGTTGCTGCAGCCAGCAGGAGGCTTGCGGAGATTTCCGACAGGTTGCTGCAGCTTGCAGGAGGCTTGCGGAGATTTCCGACGGATTGCTGCAGCTTGCAGGAAGCTTGCGGAGATTTCCGACGGGTTGCTGCAGCTTGCAGGAGGCTTGCGGAGATTTCCGACGGGTTGCTGCAGCTTGCAGGAGGCTTGCGGAAATTTCCGCTAAATAATTCCATCGTGCAACTTTGCAAAAAAATGCGTACCTTCGCCCACGAAACATAAAAACTCATACACAGAAAAACTGAAAAACTTAAAATAATATGTCGAAAGTAGCTTTGATTACCGGCATTACGGGCCAAGACGGTTCGTTTCTGGCCGAATTTTTGATAGAAAAAGGATACGAGGTGCATGGCATCATGCGCCGTTCTTCGTCGTTCAACACCGGGCGCATCGAGCATCTTTACCTCGACGAATGGGTGCGCGACATGAAAAACAAGCGGCTCGTGAACCTACATTGGGGAGACATGACGGATTCCAGTTCGCTCGTCCGCATCATCCGCACCGTAAAACCGGATGAGATATACAACCTGGCGGCGCAGAGCCACGTAAAGGTGAGCTTCGACGTCCCGGAATATACCGCCGAGGCCGATGCCATCGGGACACTCCGTCTCCTCGAAGCCGTCCGCCTGTTGGGATACGAGCAGCGGACGAAGATCTACCAAGCCTCCACGTCGGAGCTCTTCGGAATGGTGCAAGAAGTTCCGCAACGCGAGACGACACCCTTCTACCCGCGTTCGCCCTACGGCGTGGCGAAACAATATGGCTTCTGGATTACGAAAAACTACCGCGAGAGTTATGGGATGTTTGCGGTGAACGGTATCCTGTTCAATCACGAATCCGAGCGGCGCGGCGAAACATTTGTAACTCGTAAGATTACATTAGCTGCGGCGCGCATCCGGCAAGGTCATCAAGACAAACTTTACCTCGGAAACCTGAACGCCCTGCGCGACTGGGGCTATGCGAAAGATTACGTAGAATGCATGTGGCTGATGCTCCAGCATGAGACGCCGGAAGATTTCGTCATCGCTACGGGCGAATACCATTCCG
Organism: uncultured Parabacteroides sp.; assembly: GCA_944325335.1. Lineage (GTDB taxonomy): Bacteria > Bacteroidota > Bacteroidia > Bacteroidales > Tannerellaceae > Parabacteroides. Next base: position 27,797 of record CALUZR010000026.1, read on the forward strand.
TCCGCGAATTTTGCACCTTGGCTTTCCACGAAGTCGGCATCGAATTGCGCTGGGAAGGCGAAGGCGTGGACGAGAAGGGAATCGACCAAGCAACAGGGCGCGTACTCGTCGAAGTGGACCCGAAGTATTTCCGCCCCGCCGAAGTGGACCAACTCCTCGGCGACCCGACCAAGGCGCGCACGCTCCTCGGTTGGAACCCACGCCAGACACCCTTCGAAGAGCTGGTGCGCATCATGGTGCGCCACGATATGCGTTTCGTACGTAAACTTTATTTGAAAAGCCAATTAGAAGAAGAATGATGGACAAACAGACAAAGATATACGTGGCGGGCCACCGGGGATTGGTCGGTTCCGCCATCTGGAAGAACCTATCGGAAAAGGGATATACGAACCTCATAGGGCGAACCCATACGGAATTGGATTTGCTGGACGCCGTGGCCGTGCGCCGTTTCTTCGACGACGAACGCCCCGAGTGCGTTATCCTGGCGGCGGCGCATGTAGGCGGCATTCTGGCAAATAACCAATATCGCGCCGATTTCATTTACCAGAATTTGCAGATACAACAGAATGTGATTGGGGAGAGTTTCCGCCACGGCGTACAGAAGCTGGTCTTCTTGGGAAGCACTTGCATTTATCCGCGAGAGACCGAACAGCCGATAAAGGAAGAGGCGCTCCTCACTTCCCCACTGGAATATACGAACGAGCCCTACGCCATCGCCAAGATTGCCGGCCTGAAGCTCTGCGAAAGTTTCAACCTGCAATACGGCACGAATTACATCGCCGTCATGCCGACGAACCTCTACGGCCCGAACGACAACTTCGACCTCCAAACGAGCCACGTCCTCCCCGCCATGCTCCGCAAAATCTACCTGGCCAAATGTATGCAAGAGGGTGATTGGGAAGCCGTGCGGAGAGATTTACAGACAAGACCGGTAGCTGGTGCGGAAGAAAACAAAACAGAGATGGAAGTGATGTACGCGTTGGCACGTTATGGAATCCATCCCGACCGGGTCGAACTTTGGGGAACGGGCGAACCGCTCCGCGAATTCCTCTGGAGCGAAGAGATGGCCGACGCGACGGTCTACGTGATGGAGCACGTCGATTTCAAAGACACCTATCGTCCGGACGAGAAGGAAATCCGGAATTGCCACATCAATATCGGAACCGGAAAGGAAATCCGCATTGCCGACTTGGCCCACTTGATTCAAAAGACCGTCGGCTACCAAGGAGAAATCCACTTCGACGCCACGAAACCAGACGGTACGCGCCGCAAACTGACCGACGTCTCGAAGCTCCATCGCCTCGGATGGCATCATCGCATAGAAATTGAAGAAGGTGTAAATCTCCTGTATAAATGGTATTTAAGTCATATACACTGAATCGATGGGAAGAAAAACGTAGGGAATAATTTTGTATATTCAAAATAAACGCCTACCTTTGCACCACGAAAAAGGATGGTCGAGTAGCTCAGCTGGATAGAGCAACAGCCTTCTAAGCTGTGGGTCCTGGGTTCGAATCCCAGCCCGATCACGAGGAACGGAAGACATTGAAGATGCAAAATCTCAGTACTTCCGTTTTTTATTTATAAGTATGACCTTGATTTCTATATCGCATGAGGACGATTTTGATATTCTTCGGATTAGTTTGTTGTCTGGCTTTAATGTCTGCCGAACGAACCTCTTCGTTCGCTTTTTCTTCCCTAAAGTTGAAAGATGGATTATCCCAATTGACGGTTTCTGCCATTTATCAAGATAAACGCGGCTTCTTATGGTTGGGTACGCGGAACGGATTGAACCGATACGATGGCAATTCGTTTGTGGTTTATAAGCACGACAACCGGGATTCGTCGAGCCTTTCGAGCAATCACATCCTGGCTTTGGTGGAAGATAACCAGCACAATCTCTGGATTGCCACAGCAAATGGACTGAATCGATTGGATTTGCAAACAAATAAAATGTATTCCTACAATACGGCCCCGTATGCCCAGACACCTGTTTATCGCACTTGGATTCAATGTTTGTATGTAGACAAACAGGGCGTTTTATGGATTGGCTCAGGCAAAGGTTTGATTCGGTACAATAAAGAAAAGGAAGCATTTCTTCGGGAAGATTGGAATGGAAATTTACCCGAAGATTACATCACGGCAATCGGCGAAGACCACGAAGGGAATTTCTTGATAGGTACATTTTCGCATGGCTTATATATCTGGAATAAAGCAAAAGGGCTGGAAACCCATTACGAGGCGGAAGGAGCGCCTTCTTGTGCCTTGACGGACAACCATATCTCCGTCTTGCTGGAAGAACCGGCCGGTATCCTTTGGGTGGGGACTCATCAAGATGGATTAAACCGGATTGACACAAAGACGCATACGGTACGTCATTATACAGCAGAGAATGGAGGACTCGGGAATAATGCCGTCCGTTCGCTTGTTTTCTACAACGGGCAAGTGATAGTTGGATCTTACAACGGGCTAAGCCTATTGGATTTGGAGGGTAATTTGCTCCAAGTTTATACGAATTTTGACGAGCAACAAAAAGGATTAAGCCACTTCTCGGTTGTTTCTTCTTTTGTAGATAATGCGAATACCTTATGGGTTGGAACCTATTCGGGTGGAGTGAATTATAGCAATCCCCTAAATAACCGTTTTCGTTTTTATGATTTACAACCGAAAACGGATCGATTGTTCGGTATCTTTTCGGCAATGGAGTACGATAAAATGACCCATACATTATGGATAGCTTCGGAAGGGCGCGGCTTGTTGGCGTTCCATCCCGATACGGGTTCATTCGAATATTATTTGTTGGATGCGCACCCGGATGCTTGGAACAACCAAAATGTCATTAAGTCCCTTTTTATCGAAGGCGATGGGATTTGGTGCGGGACGCAAAAGGGAACGCTTTATCGGTTCGACCTTCGCACGAAAAAGTTTTCTCTTCGTCATTCCTTTCACAAAGAAATAAGCATTTATACGATTGACAGATGTAAGGATGGAGCTTTATGGCTTGGCACGACAGACGACATCGGGATTACGCGTCTCCTTCCAGATGGAAAAGCAGCTCCGGCGGAACCTTTGTTCAAGCAAATGCCCAGCGTCCGTAGCTTTCTGGAAGTTGAGGAGGGCATTTATCTGATAGGAACCCACGTAGAGGGATTGATGCATTATGATTCGCGCTCCCGGCAATTGACAAAATATAATACACGGCAAGAGGGCGCACGGAAATTGCTGAACGACCAAGTAACGAGTCTGGTAAAAGATAAAGCGGGGCGTATTTGGGTGGGCACCTTCGGCGGAGGCTTTTGCCGTTGGGAGGCAGATAAAGGCATTGTGGAATATTGGACGACGGCCGAAGGGCTCAGCAACGACGATATCCAGACGATCCTTCCTGCGCAAGATGGAACTTTATGGCTAAGTACAGGAAATGGCATCTCTGCTTTCGACCCAGACACACGCCGATTCGAAAATTATACGGGGAAGAACGAAATTCCGGTGAATGAATTTAGTTTGAAAGGCGGCATCCAATTGCCAGACGGACTTATCTTCTTTAGCGGAAACAATGGATTGGTTTCTTTCGATCCGGCACGTTTGGAAGAGAACCGGTTTATTCCACCCGTAGCTTGGACCTCTTTCACGGTTAACAACAAGCGGATTCTTCCCGGCGATACTTCTGGTTTGTTGGCTAAAGAATTGGATTATACGCAGCAAATCGAACTGGATTACGACCAAAATAACCTTTCTTTCGGCTATGTGGCGTTGAATTACATCTATCCGAATCAGAACCAATACGCCTACATATTGGATGGCTATGACGAGGACTGGAATTATGTCGGTTCGCGAAAGGAGGCATTTTATACCAATCTGAAACCGGGCGATTATGTGTTCCGGGTAAAAGCGTCCAATAATGACGGGATTTGGAATGAAACAGGGCGTTCGTTGGCAATCCATATCCGGGCGCCTTTCTGGGCCACATGGTACGCTTGCCTCTTTTACCTCTTGTTGTTAAGCGGTGCGACGTATGTGGTTTGGCATTACCTTCACGTAAAGCGTAAATTGGAACGGGATTTGATCGAAAAGCAACGGGAGCAACAAAGGCAAGAAGAGTTCCACCAATCCAAGATACGCATGTTTACCAACTTCTCCCACGAATTGCGCACGCCTTTGATGCTGATTCTCTCTCCGTTGGAAGAGGTATTGCAACGGGTCGATATGCCTTCGGGCTTAAAGGAAACGTTGCATTTGGTTTATGGAAATGCCCAACGGCTTCTGAACTTGGTCAACCAGCTATTGGACTTGCGCAAGAACCAGAACGGCAATCTGCAACTCCGCATCGCCCATTCGGATTTATACCTTTTTATCCAGGAGATTTACGTAGCATTTAATCAAATAGCGGCACGCGAACAGGTGGAACTTCGGTTGGAATCAGACGAATCCCAATTAGACGCATGGTTTGATGGCAACTTGTTGGAAAAGGTTGTCTTCAATTTACTTTCGAATGCATTCAAGCATACATCTCCGGGCGAATCGGTTACGATTCGTTTGCACCTTATTCCTTTGGCGCAATTGCCGGCGCAATATCCCGTTCAAGCCGCATCCCTTCCGCCGGCCACTTCCCGCTATGTGTGCCTTTCGGTAGAAGATACGGGCGATGGTATTGCGGAAACCGACAAGCCACACGTCTTTGCGCCTTTCTACCAAGGAGCGGACGAGGCAAACCAGGAGATGGCGGGAACAGGCATTGGGTTGAGTTTGGTCCTTTCCATCGTGAAGTTGCATCAGGGCATCGTATGGGTAGAAGACAACCAACCGAAAGGGGCGGCTTTCCATGTGTTGATACCGATAGATAAAGAGGCTTATTCGCGCGAACAATGGGCAGAAGATTCCGCCCCGAGCGAAAGGGATAACGAAAAGGAGCACCCCGAAGAGAACGCAGCACCCGCCCCGCTTCCTGGTCCGCGAAGGACATTGTTGCTGGCTGAAGACAATGCCGAGGTGCGCCGATATGTGAAAGCCCGCTTAGAGCCTTATTACGAAGTGCTCGAAGCCGGCGATGGCGTGGAGGCTTTCAATTTAGTTGCCGAGGCGTTGCCCGATTTGGTCATCAGCGATATCATGATGCCGAAGAAGGATGGCCTGCAACTTTGCGCGGAAATAAAGCAAGACTTGCGGACGGGACATATTCCGGTGATTATCATTACGGCGAAGTCGATGGTCATGCATATCAAAGAGGGATTCCAGCATGGGGCAGACGATTACATGGTGAAGCCTTTCAACATGGACATCCTCCTCTACCGCATCCGCAACCTCCTGGCCTCCCGCGAGCGGTTGAAGGAGCTATATGGCAAGAAATTCTCATTGGCATCGTTAGGTATCGACATGAATTCGGCCGACGACCGCTTCATGCAAAAACTATTTGCCATCATCGAGCAGCATCTTTCCAATCCCGATCTGTCGGTCGAAGTGCTTTGTCGGGAAATAGGCATGGGGCGGGCCAATTTTTATCGCAAGCTAAAAGCCGTCGCCGGCCTTTCTCCGATGGATTTGATTCGCGACAAACGGCTGGAAATAGCGGCTAAGATGTTGCGCGAAACCCGCTTGACCGTCTCCGAGATCGCTACGCGCGTCGGCTTTAACTCGCAAGCCTATTTCGCCACTTGCTTCAAAGCAATGTTCGGCATGTCGCCTACCGAATACAAAAGTAACCATTGAAAGGCGGATACATACCTATCCAAAATAAAATACATGCCTATCTAAAGTTGGAAAGGTACCTATGTATTCTTCGCGTATCGTCGATATTTCTGTATCTTTAGCCTAAAGATATACAAATATCGACGATATTTGCACAAACATCGACGATACGTGAAGAATTTCCCTGCATCCCTCGGACTTTTCATCGGCATGCAAGCAAGTTTCTCCCGGCATCTTTCCATTTTTCCGTTTCATGCAAAAAAATGCCACTTCGGATGAAATAAATCCGCCCTCCCCTATCCAAGATTCAGCTTTTAATCGTAATTTTGTCCCAAAACAATATACATTAAAAATAAATCATACACATGAAACCTACATTATTTGTATTAGCAGCCGGAATGGGAAGCCGTTACGGCGGATTGAAGCAGTTGGACGGACTGGGTCCTAACGGGGAAACCATCATGGATTATTCTATTTTCGACGCCATCCGCGGCGGTTTCGGGAAATTAGTATTCGTTATCCGTAAATCTTTCGAGCAGGATTTCCGCGAGAAGATTGTTTCCAAATACGAAAACCATATCCCGGTCGAAGTGGTATTCCAAGATTTGAACGACCTGCCCGCCGGTTTTACCTGTCCGGAAGGACGCCAAAAGCCGTGGGGAACGAACCATGCCGTGCTGATGGGCAAGGACGTGATCAAAGAGCCGTTCGCCGTAATCAATGCCGACGACTTCTACGGACGCGATAGCTTTGCCGTGATCGGCAAATGGCTTTCAGAAGCAGCAGGGAAGAAGAACGAATATTGCATGGTGGGTTATCGTGTAGGTAACACACTGAGTGAAAGCGGTTCCGTAGCACGTGGCGTTTGCGAGACGAATGCGGAAGGCTATTTGACGGGCGTGGTAGAACGGACGGCTATCGAGCGCATCGATGGCGATATCCAGTTTATCGACGAGAACGGGAAGAAGGTCGTACTCGAAGAAAACACCCCGGTGTCGATGAACATGTGGGGCTTTACGCCGGATTACTTCCAATATTCGGAAGATTATTTTGTAGAGTTCCTGAAGAAGAACATCGACAACCTGAAGTGCGAATACTTCATCCCGCTGATGGTAAACGAGCTGATCACGAAAGGCATCGCAAGCGTCAAGGTATTGGATACGACTTCGAAATGGTTCGGCGTTACGTATGCCGCTGACCGCCAGGGCGTAGTAGATAAGATCCAGGCGTTGGTAGATGCTGGGGAATATCCGAATAAGTTGTTCCAATAAAGGAAAGTGCAGGTGCCTAAGCGAAAAGGCACAAACAAAATAAACGAAGCGCAGAACCACCTGATTTTAATTCTAAATCGGTGTTGTCCTGCGCTTTCTATATTATCCATCATAGTAATGCGGATTTAATATTGCCCGTATAGACAAAAAAGCGTAATTTTGCGGGCAAATAGAAGAATCATTTATGACAGAGAAGAACAACGCGTTGCTGCCTGCCTCGATGTCGTACGGACTGGCGATGGGGGCTTATTGGGTGGTAAAGTATGTGTTTAATATGTTCAGCCTCTCGCTTCCGCTCTTGGCGGTGGTCTATTGGCTTTTATCGTTGCTGGTCCCTTACGTAGGCTATGTGCTGACGAAGCGGTACAAGGCGGATTTGGGCGGGCAAATCACGTTCGGACAGGCGTGGCGCTTCGGCGTGCTGGTCTATTTCTTTGCCGCGCTGATTGTGTCGGTGATGCACTACGTATTCTATCGGTACGTAGCTCCGCCTGATTACGTGGCAAACGCCGTCGGCCAAGCACTCGCGACGCTCCAAGAGATGCAAGCCAGCCCGGAGACGATGCGCGCCATCGCCTCGATGAGCTTCTCGCCCATCCAAATGGCGTTGCAAGGCATTCTGAACAATATATTATATGGTATCATCTTTTCCCTTCCGGTAGCCGCGTTGGTGTGCCGCAAAGGGTAATGGCAAAAATAAGATTAGAAAATGGATATATCAGTAGTCATTCCTTTATACAACGAAGCGGAATCGCTCCCGGAGCTTTTCGCTTGGATTCAGCGCGTGATGGAGGAACATCATTTCACGTATGAAGTCATCTTCGTAGATGATGGCAGTACGGACCATTCGTGGGAGATTATCGAAGGCTTCCGAAAGCAATCAGACGTGGTGCGCGGCATCCGTTTCCGCCGCAATTATGGCAAGTCACCCGGATTGCAATGCGGTTTCCAACGGGCGGAGGGCGACGTGGTCATCACCATGGACGCCGACCTGCAAGACAGCCCCGACGAAATCCCCGAACTTTACCGCATGATTACCGAAGAGGGATACGACCTCGTCTCGGGTTGGAAGAAGAAACGCTACGACCCACTCTCGAAAACCATCCCGACGAAGCTCTTCAATGCCACGGCGCGCAAGGTATCGGGCATCCACAACCTGCACGACTTTAATTGCGGATTAAAGGCATACAAGAATGTCGTGGTGAAGAACATCGAGATCTACAACGACATGCACCGCTATATTCCCTACTTGGCAAAGATTGCGGGCTTCTCGAAGATTGGCGAAAAGGTAGTACACCACCAAGCCCGCAAGTATGGAAAGACGAAGTTCGGGCTGGATCGTTTCGTGAACGGTTACCTGGATCTAATCACGCTCTGGTTTACTTCCAAGTTTGGAAAGAAGCCGATGCACTTCTTTGGCTTCTGGGGCAGCGTGATGTTCTTCCTCAGTTTCATTTCGCTGATTATCGTCTTAGGTGCTAAGTTGGTATCACTCTGGGCTGGAGCACCGCTCCGTCTCGTGACCAATTCGCCCTATTTCTACATTGCCTTGACGGGCATGATATTGGGGACGCAAATGTTCCTCGCCGGCTTTATTGGCGAACTCATCTCGCGCAATTCGCCCAACCGGAACAAATACAAGATTGCAGAGGAAATTTAGGAACATGTCTTTGGTTGAGATTATACTATTGGCCGTCGGGTTGTCGATGGACAGCTTGGCGGTGTCGGTCACGAGCGGCGCGATTATCCGCCAATGCACGATAAGGCACATGGTAAAGATTGCCAGCGTATTGGCGTTCTTCCAAGCGATGTTTACATTGGCTGGTTATTTGCTCGGCTACGGTTTCTTGAAGCTGATCGAGGCATTCGACCATTGGATTGCCTTCGGCCTGCTGCTCTATTTAGGCGGAAGGATGATTTGGGAAAGCCTCAGCCAAAAGGAAGAAGAGGAGCGCATGAATCCGCTTTGTCTGAAAACCTTGTGCGGACTGGGTGTAGCGACGAGCATCGATGCGCTGGCAGTGGGCGTTTCATTGGCTCTTTTGAAAGGTTCCTTATCGCAGATAGTTCTGATTGTCGCCCTGGTGACATTCCTTTTCGCTTCATTCGGCGTCTGCTTCGGAAGTAAAGTCGGGAAACGAATAAACCTGAAGCTCGACCTCATCGGCGGCCTCATCCTGATTGGCATTGGGGTGAAGATATTAATCGAACACACGTTGCTTTAATGAAGAATGAGGAATTAAGAATGAAGAATGCGACAAGCGATAAAAAGATTCTTCATTCTTAATTCCTCATTCTTCATTCACTTCGCACGGTGACATGGAAACAACCTTGGCGGCGTTCGTGCTTCACATAGCAACGGTCATCGCGCTTGAGGTCGCGGAGCACCATGGCAAGCACCATCTTGAGGCGGTCTTTATCGATGTTGAGCGTATCGCTTTCGTCTACTTTCGTATAACGTACCCATGAGATGTCGAACGTCGTGCCGTATTGGTGCGTCGAATTCTTCGATGAGTTTGTATTGCGTTTACGGAGTTTCTTTACATCGTCTACTGTCCGCGTGACGCTCGTCACCTTTATCTTATAGAGCGAGGCATTGCGGTTCCGCAGCGTATCTTGGAAATTCCGCCCGATATCTTCCAGCAAACTGGCGGCTTCCGGTATCAAATAAGGTATCGAGTGCGTCAACTTTTCCACCTCGTAATAGTCGTTCGTCTCGATTTTCTCCATCTGGTGCAACGCCTCTTCTGCCTCCTCGCGTGTCGAAGCCGGTTCGATGCCAATCTTCTTGGCCATGGCCAGTTGGACATCATTCAAATCATTAAAATCACGATTATAACTACCGTCATACCAAATCCGCTTCAACGGTCCGCGTTCCTCCTTGCATGAGGGCAAAAGCGACAAGAGGCCGAATGCGCCTATCAATAAAGAAATTCCAATATGCTTCATGTACAATAAACCTTATTTATGATTAATCCGGGCGCAAAGGTAAAAGATTCTTGCCGCTATGCCAAACGAAGACGAGAGAAAAATCATGCGTCCGCCGCGCCTTCTTCCTCTTTCGGGTCGATGGCTTGCAAGTAATCCTTTGCTTTAAGCGGACTTATGACCGTATGTCCCAATTGCTTCTCCAATTGGTCACGTGCAGCCTTTGCCACGCTCCCACCCCGCTTCGCCACGTCTGCGTTCTGCACATATCCTTTAGGTTTCTCATTATTAGACAACTCCGTAGTCGAAGCTTCGGCTAAAGAATTCAGAAGCAGTTCTACATTCGTCATATTATCACGCAGACTTTCCTTCTTCAATCCCTTCAGATGTTTATATTCTTTCGTGGAATATCCGCTCCAAGTCTTCGAAATAATATCCGTCAACGAGGCGTATTGCCATTCTTGGATGCCACCCCGCTTCCAGGCATCTGTCAAGAGTTTACGTACTTCGATGCTTTTCAGACGTTGGTTTATCCAGCTCTCCGAATAACCCAGCCTCCGATAATCGTTTACGGCTTGCTCGATGGATAACTCCGGGTCTTGCATTTGGTCGATACGCTCGGATGCCACACCCGCCATCCATTGCTTAAAAGGTTCCGCCTTGGGCGACGGGATGGATTGGATGATGCGGAATATTTGCTGCAAATCAGCCACATCCGTCATACGCATTTTTCCATCAGCAGCACGTAGCTTCAACATACTACAAATTGTAGTAGGTTCAATTCCTTCCTTCTTAATACGAGATTTTAATACGCTCCAATATCGCTTAGGATCAGGACTATCCGTCAGAATAGCCACTACGTCTACCACTGAGAAATACCATTTTTCCTGTTCATCGTCCCACACGGTGCGGACTTTCTTGTCTTCAAATAATTTTAATGCTTCTTTTTTTGTCATAGTTCTTGCTTTTAGTGGTGCAAACTTAGTGATTCTTCCCCAAAGAAGAATACTATTTCCGTATGTTTAAAAACATATTTGAGAAACTACCTAAGCATAACTTCCTCAAAAGAAGGGAGGAAAAAGGGATTCCCTCCTTTGGAAAACTTTAAAACATCCGAGCAAATCTCTATCTTTAGCCTAAAGATACATATCTGCAGCCTAAAGATATGTATCTGCAACTTGAAGATATATATCTTTAACCTAAAGATAGAACTTTTCCCGTATCTTTTCTACTTTTAGGTCGGACCTACGGAATTATTTGTCCGGGGTATATAGAAAAAAGAGCCGCCCCAGCAGGACGCGGGACGGCTCAGGGAGAAACGTACTAACCTGTGGTTTTCCGTTGTGGTTTCCAGGTTAACTCATAATAGTTTATTCGTTCTTGATGCTATTGACCGGGTTCTCGTTCGCCGCGTGCCAGTTTTGGTACGTCACGGTCGCCACCGTAATCAGACTGATTAGCAGGAAGGCGAGCGGGAAGACCCACCAATAGATCGGTATCTTGTAAGCGAAGTTCTGCAGCCATACGTGGATGCCGTACCACGCGCACGGGGCGGCCAACAGGAAGCAGAGCGCCAGCACTTTCACGTAGCCCTTGTTGAAGAGCACCAGTATCTCTGCCGTAGTCGAGCCGAGCACCTTGCGGATGCCAATCTCTTTCCGCTTGTATTCGCTATCGAACACCACCATACCGAATACGCCGACGATGGAGATGAATACCGCCAGGAGGCTGAACAAGGTGATGAGCGTCGTGAGGTTGCGCTCCGTCTGGTAAGTTGTCTCCAGCATGGTGTCGAAGAAGCGGACGTTCGAGGGATAATCCGCATCCAACTTCATCAACGTCTGCTCTACGACTTTACGCGCTTCAAACAAATCGGCATTAGGGGCAGTCTGGACGTAGATATATTCCATCGGTTCCCCATCCGCTTGCACGCAAAAGGCCATCGGTTCCATGGCTGAACGGAGCGAAGCGAACTTGACATCCGGCACAATGCCCACTACATGGCAATCATTGAAAACATCGCCCGGCTTCAGTTCGTAGCGGTCGGCCATCATTTGGCTAATGACCAGTGTATATTCCGTCTTCTTCAAGTCGCTTTCTTGCAGGTTGCGCCCTTCGGTTATCGGCACGTGAATCACGTCGAGAAACGAAGGCATGACCGGGAATAGGCTAAAATAGATGTATTTGCCATTCTGCTCGCGCCCCATGTGCGAGAAATGATCGCCTCCGCAAAGCAGCTTGCTGGCAAACGAAACGCCTTGTATATCCGACCGAGCTTCCAATTCGTTCTTCAGCACGTCCATAGAGGCCTGTGCCTTCGGGCTCATCGCGGCTACAATCAAGTTCTCTTTGTCATAACCTAAGGAAGTCGTCTGCAGGAAACGGTTCTGAAGCGACATAAGAATAGAGGCAATGATCAACGCAAACGCCGTCACAAACTGCGCGCTCATCAGCACCGTACGCAAGCGGCGGCCATTTTGCGACAAACCAAAGGAGCCTTTCAGTACCAATGCCGGTTGGAACGAGGTCATGTAATACGCCGGGTAAATGCCTGCCACCGCACCTAAAAGGAGGGAGACAAGTCCCGTCAAAAGCACAATCGGATAACCATAAGCTATGGAAATCTCGCCTTGTACCAGCGAATTGATGCCTAACCGTTCCGCCAAATATAACCAATAAACCGAGAGCACATAGGCACAAAATGATACCAACACGGTTTCAATCGTTAAATTCCTTCGCAACTCTCCCACCGTGCTACCTAAGACGCGCTGCGTGTTGATGTTCTTCATCCGAATCGGGGAAAGGGCGGTGTTGAAGTTCGTAAAGTTGATGGCCGCGATAATCAGGATGACCCACGCGATGGTGAAGAGCACCATCATCGTCGCCCGGTTGCTTTTGGGCGTCCTGTCGTATCGGATATGATCCGCAAAGTGCAAATCCTCCAGCGAGATAAGGGTCGGCTGATAGCTATATCCTCGGGCTTCAGAGATGCTTTCGGCAATGCCCATGCGCTCTGCATACGAATCGAAATTGGCCAGCAGCTCTTTCGCCGCTTCGGGTCGGTCCAAACGGACAAAGCAATTAAAGGAGGCCGCGCCCCAAATACCTTTTCCCTCATCGTTCAGCGGGACGTAAATCGTATTCGTCAAAGCACTGTTCCGGGGAAAATCCCGATAAACGCCGCCTACGTAGTAAACACCATCGTCCTTAAAGCGGGTCAGGTTCGTGGCCAATCGCTTCCCGATAGCCGATTCATTCCCGAAAGCTTTACGCGCCAAACTGAGTGGAATCAACGCCTGCCCCTCGACCTGAAGCGCATCCGTCGAACCTTCTACCATGTCGAACGTAAACACGTCGGTGTATTCCGGTGTGACCGCCGTACCGTAATCCAGGAACGAATGCGTCCCGTGGGCATCTTCTACCGTAAAGTAGGCTTGCATATCCACACAAAAACGGATGGCTCCGGCCACAATATGGGGAGACGACTGGATGAAGGCGTCCGACATAGGCCGCGTTCCTATGGCGCTCTGCTCGCCACCGTCCAACGCATCCACCCGATAGATGCAATCCGCGTTCGGCGTCTCTTGTTCGAACGTCATATCATACCGCCACTGCATCATAATAATCATGAAGGCAGTGAAGGCGACCGAGAGCCCTAAGATGTTCAACGTCATCGCCAGCTTAAAACGCTGGAAGATGCGGATGAAGTTTCTTATAATCAGTCTCATGTATTAAATCTTTCTTTATCGTTTCTATTTCTTGTTTTTGGGTAAAGGTCTTACCTAATGCTTGGTAAAGACCTTACCTAACTCCTGGTAAAGGTCTTACCTAACGCTTGGTAAGGGTCTTACCTAACGTTAGGTAAAAACCTTGCCCTATTATTCATTCTTGATACTATTGACCGGGTTCTCATTCGCCGCGTGCCAGTTCTGGTACGTTACGGTCAGGAGCGTTACCACGGACACCAACACAAAGGCGAGTGGGAAGACCCACCAATAGATCGGTATCTTGTAGGCGAAGTTCTGCAACCAACCATCAACGGCATACCATGCCAACGGTGCCGCAATGATAAAGCAAATAACCAGGATATAGGCATAGCTTTTATTGAACATCAGGAGGATTTCGCTTGTCGTCGAGCCCAGCACCTTGCGAATGCCTATTTCCTTCCTACGCGATTCGCTATCGAATACCACCAAGCCAAAGACGCCGACCACCGAGATGAAGACCGCCAAGAGGCTGAAGAGCGTAATCAAGGTCGTAAGCCGCTGCTCGTCTTCGTAGAGTTGGTTCAAGACATCGTCGAAGAAGCGGACATTGAACGGATAGTCCGGACTGATGGCGTTCAGCTCCGAACGGACGATTTGGAGGGCGTCGGCAATATTGGCACCTGGCTGCGTCTTTACATATATATTATTGTAAGCATATTCCGGATTGTCGCCCACCCACATCGTGCCAAAGACAATCAACGCCGCCGGGGATATGGAGGTACGCAACGAAGCGTAATGGAAATCCGGCACGATACCGGCCACGACCGTACTGTCTATCATGTCGCCCGCCTTCAGGTTGTAGGCTTTGGCCATCTGCTCGTTAATCAGGTAAGCGCCATATTTCGTGCGCTGGTCGTCCTCACGGAAGTCGCGGCCTTCGATCGGATGGATTCCCATGACGCGGGCGAAAGTGGTTGAGACAGGCAATACATTATAAGAAATGTTCTCGCCTTTATACTCGCGACCCCAATTCATGTAGGAATCGCTGCTGGCTATTACTGTCGAAGAGAAAGTCACGTCTGCGATCTCCGCATGGCGTTTCAATTGGTTCTCTAATACCTTGTAATCGTGCTGGGTCTTTAAATCCAAATCCGAAACGATCAACGCCTCTTTGTCGAAGCCCAAAGAAACAGTATGCGCGTACCGATTCTGCAAAAACATGAAAGCCGAGCCGATGATTAACGCAAAGGAGGCAACGAACTGGAAACTCATCAACACCTTACGCAATGCCCGCCCCTTAGGAGAAAGCCCGAACGAGCCCTTCAATACCAAAGCCGGCGCGAAAGAGGTCGTATAATAAGCCGGATAAGCTCCCGCCACGATACCTAACACGATTGAAATCCCTCCGGTGATTAGCAACAGGTACGGGTGATGCCATACATGGATATCGGCCTTTATCAGTTGGCTCAGGGCTGTCTTTTCCAAATTCCAAAGGATTAGCACGCCCAAGACGAAGGCAAAGAAACAAACCATGACGGATTCAACCAGCAACGCGCGGCGCAATTCGCCCGTCGTCGCCCCCATCACCTTCTGCGTATTGATGTTTTTCATCCGGAGCGGCGATATCGCGGTGCTGAAGTTGGTATAATTGATGCCGGCGATGAGCAGGATCACGATGGCAATAGAGAATATCAGCAGCAAGGTCTGCGGACTGGTATGCGGCGTGTCATCATAAAATACCGGCGCAGCCGTGTGGATAGCGGGAAGTGCTACCGCCTCCAATCCCAAATCAGCATTCAACCGTTCGTCCGTGCTTTTCGTTGTCTCTCGTGCCATATACGAATCGATGATTTCCTGCACGGCCTGCGTATCAGCCAAGTCGGTACGGATATAGAAATGGTAGTTCCAGTTGTCCCATACGCCTTTATTCTGGTCGCCCATCGAGCGGTAGATCGCATTCCGCATCGAATTGTTCTCCGGGAAATCGCGATAGACGCCGCCCACCGTACAGGATTGGCCGCTCACGCTAAATACGGCTTTCCCTACGGCCGGTTCGTTGCCAAACCATTTCCGCGCGATGCTTTGCGGTATCAGGAACTTGCTTCTCTCTTCTATTGCCTTGGCATCGCCCTCTACCATATCGAAGTGGAACACGTCTACGATGTCTGGCGTGGAGGAGATATAGGATTCCTTAAAGGTCACCTGGTCTCCGTTGCGGTCGATGATGAATGGCATTTCTTGTTCCATATTCATCAAGCAGCCCGCTTGAATATGCGGCGAGGCCTGTTGCGTAATCATTTCGGCCAGCGGACGGCAGATAATAGCCGTTCCGTCTCGGTCGATGCGATAGATCTTATCGGCATTCGGGTCGTGCCGGTCGAACGTCCGGTCGTAATCCCATTGCATCATGAGGAGCATAAAGGCTACGAAGGCGACAGACAAGCCCAATATGTTCAACGACATGGCTACCCGGAAACGTTGGAATAGCCGGAAGAAATTGCGAATGATCAGTTTCATATTCTTGCTATTAGGAGGTTATTATTCACTTTTAATGCTATTCACCGGGTTCTCGTTCGCCGCATGCCAGTTCTGGTAGGTGACGGTCGCCACCGTAATCAAGCTGATGAGCAGGAAGGCGATGGGGAATACCCACCAGTAGATCGGAATCTTGTAAGCGAAGTTCTGCAGCCAGACGTGGACGCCATACCAAGCGCACGGGGCGGCCAGCAGGAAGCAAACGGCCAGCACCTTGATGTACGTCTTGTTGAATAGGATAAGTATCTCTGTGGTGGTCGAGCCCAATACTTTCCGGATACCAATCTCCTTGCGTTTATACTCGCTATCGAACACCACCATGCCAAATACGCCAACGACAGAGATAAAGACCGCCAGGAGGCTGAAGAGCGTGATAAGCGTCGCCAAGTTGCGTTCCGTCTGGTAGGTTGTCTCCAGCATGGTGTCGAAGAAGCGGACGTTCGAGGGATAAGAGCTATCGAACTGCGCCAATGCCTTCTCGATGGATTCGCGGACGGTGAACATATCCACGCCCGGTGCTGTCTTGATGTAGGCATATGGATTCTCCCAATCCGAGACAAAGAACACCATCGGTTCTACATTCGAACGCAAGGAAGCAAACCGGATATTTGGAATGACACCTACTATCGGCCAGGTATTGCTGATCTTCGTCCCGACAGGCAATTCATACTTTTCCGCCATCGCCTTATTCATAATGAATGAACCATAGCCTGCACTATCGCCGGGCAGGAAGTCACGTCCTTCGAGCACGGGAATATCCATCAACTTCAGGAACGATGGATCCACATGCAGGATATTGAACTCTATCTGTTTGCCGTTATGTTCACGTCCCCACGCGTTGTAATTATCGCTTGAAGCCAGTACATCATGAGCAAAAGCCACGCCTTCCACGCCAGCAATCTTCTCCAAGTCCGCCCGCACGGCCTTATTCGCTTCCTGCGCTTTCGGGCTTAAATCGGCAATCAGGATATTTTCCTTCGCATAGCCCAGCGAAGTATGCTGCATAAAGCGATTCTGAAGCGACATGAAAATGGAGGCAATAATCAAAGCAAATGCCGTAATGAACTGCGCGCTCATCAGCACCGTACGCAAGCGGCGGCCATTTTGCGACAAACCAAAGGAGCCTTTCAGCACCAACGCCGGTTGGAACGAAGTCATGTAATAAGCCGGATAGATTCCCGCAACCGCACCCAAGAGTATGGAAACAAGTCCCGTCAAGAGCACAATTGGATAGTTATGGATGATTGAAATCTCGCCTTGAACCAGCGAATTGATGCCTAACGATTCCGCCAAATATAACCAATAAATCGAGAGCACATAGGCACAAAATGATACCAACACGGTTTCAATCGTCAAATTCCTTCGCAACTCTCCCACCGTACTGCCTAAGACGCGCTGCGTGTTGATATTCTTCATGCGGATGGGAGATAATGCGGTGTTGAAGTTCGTAAAGTTGATGGCCGCGATAATCAGGATGACCCACGCGATGGAGAAGAGCAAATAGACCGTCATGCGGTTTGCTTTAGGGGTGAAATCATACATAATATCATTCACGAAATGCAATCCGAGTAGCGGTTCCAACTCCATTTCATACAGATCGGCACCATTTCTACTATTCTTCATGGTCTCTTCCAACCCGATTTGTTTGGCATAGCGTGCGAAGTTGTCCAATAAGCCTGCCGCAGCTTCCGGAGAATCCAAGCGGACATAAAGCGAGCCTGTTTGCGTGCCCCATTCATCTTTAGCATAATCATTCATAGAGATATAAGGCAGATTCGAAAGGATACTGTTTTGCGGAAAATCGCGGAAAACGCCGCCCACGTAATAGATGCCATCCGCTTTGAAGAGCGTCAAATCAGTATCGAACCGTTTGCCCAATGCCGATTCGTCGCCAAACATCTTCTTGGCCAGACTTTCCGGAATCAGGATTTGGTCGGGCACTTGGAGCGCATCTGCCGAACCTTCCAACATATCGAACTGGAAAACACCCGTAATACCAGGCGTACACGTCATAACCGGTTCCTTAAAAGATTGGACATTGCCATTCACTCCTTCTACCTTCAAATAGGTAGTTCCGGGATATTGTATCAGCATGCCGCCTGCCATGATGTGCGGAGAGGATTGGACAAACACATTCGCCATGGGCAAACTTGACGTAGCTACTTGGCGCATACCAAACAAGTTCTTGGCATCCACCCGATAAATACAATCCGCATGCGGCGTATCCTTGTCGAACGTCGTATCATACCGCCACTGCATCATAATAATCATGAAGGCGGTGAAGGCTACCGAGAGCCCCAATATATTCAACGTCATCGCCAGCTTGAAGCGCTGGAAGATGCGGATAAAGTTTCGTATGATTAGTCTCATAATCTTTTTACATTAAAAATAGGTTCTTAGAAATCGACAAAGCCCAAGAGACTGCGTCGCTGGCTTCTTGTTGCCTGACAAAGCCCTGGAGACTGCGTCGCTGGCTTCTTGTCGCCCGACAAAGCCCTGGAGACTGCGTCGCTGGCTTCTTGT